>CAYUWV010000218.1:0-4242 GCA_964448385.1 uncultured Propionibacteriaceae bacterium
GCCATCTGCCCGACCGGATCGATCCGGACGCCCCGATCTTCGTGATCTCGGTGGCAGCCCAGCTCGCCGAGATGCACCCTCAGACCCTGCGCGGCTACGACCGGCTGGGTCTGGTGGTGCCCGGACGGGCCCGTGGGCGCGGGCGACGCTACTCGTTGCGCGACATCGCCAAGCTGCGGCATATCCAGCACCTGTCGCAGGCGGAGGGGATCAACCTCGAGGGCATCCGGCGCATTCTGACGCTGGAGGCCGAGCTCGACCTGTTGCGCGAGCAGGTGGCGCAGCTCACCACGGTGGTGCAGCACCTGCACGCCACCGGGGGCGAATCGCGGGTGTTCACCGCGGCGCAGACGGGCGAGATCCACCTCGGACGCGCCCGGTTGCGCGCGCCGCGGGCGATCACCGTCCGCTGAGAGAGACTTGGCCGGTGACCGCATCACTCCCGGCAGTGGCCGTGATCGGGCCGGGCGGCCTGATCGAGTCGGGCGTCCGCCCTCGTCGGTGGAGCCTTCGAGGCAGGCTGGACGCGGTCATCCTGGATCCGGACGGACGCCGGCTGTGGCATTACTGGCGCGCCCAGGACCGTCCGGACCAGCCGTGGCTGCGCGGCGAGGTGATCACCGCGGAGGCCCTCGGCCCGGGCAGGATCCGGTGGCAGCCCGGCGCGTCGCGGAGCAGTAACGCTCTCGTGGTGGACGTGCCGCAGGCTGACGGGCTGGTCAGGTATCGGAGCACCCCCGACGGGGTCCAGCCGGCCTGGGAGCGCATTGGCGTGGACCAGGCGGCCTCAGCCGAACTGCTGGAACCGGGCCTGACCGATCATCGAGCCGACTTGGTGAAACAGCTGGCGGCCCGAGGTGCCGACGTCCGCGGGGCGTGCCTGGCCCGCACCAGCCTGGGGGGCCGGTTGCAGGCTCTGGTCGACGAGGCCGGCTCGGTCTTTCACTATCAACTCAGCGGCGGCCGCTGGGAACGGTCGGCCTGCCTGCGACTGCTGGACGAACAACCCTTCAGCCTCGAGCCGGTCGAATCGGTCCGGGTCGCCCAGATCAGCGGCGAGGTCGACCTGCAGCCGACCCCGTGGGGCGAGCCGCGTCCCACGCTGAGCCGCTCGGTCTCGACCGCGGGGGTGCGCGGCACCGACCTCGGGGTGCGCGTGGAGCATGCGGGCCGCAGCTTCCTGCTCTGTGGTGACACCCACTGGCAGGGACGCCCGTGGCTGGCGACCCGCGACGCGATCGCCGAAATCACCCACCCTGGGCCGCTGCCCGGTCTGCCGGAGGTGCGGTTCCACGGCGCCCCGCTCACGCTGCGCGGGCCGTGGCTGCGCGGCCGGGTCACGATGCGGGAGTACGACGTGCCGCTCGACGGCTTCAGCCTCGACGGCCAGTTCTATGCGTTCTTCTCCTCCAACCACTTCCAGCGGGGGCGGGTGATGGGACGCAGCGTGCTGGCCCGCGCCGAGGATCCCGCGCTGCCGATCGACCCCGCCGCCCGCCATCGGCCAGTGCGGTTCCGGGTGCTCGGCACCTTCTCGTCCGACGCGTTCATCAACGTGTCGGTGCAGGTGCTCGGGCACGAGTTGTGGATCTGGGGCACCGGGCCCTACCGGGCGGGCGACCTCAGCCTGGCCGTACTCGACCTGCGGCGGGCTGCCGGGCTCGCTACCGCCGGGCGCGTCACACTGTCCGAGCTTGGGGTGCGCTACTGGGCCGGTCTTCGCGACGGCGAGCCGGTCTGGTCGGCGCAGGAGATCGACGCCCGGCCGCTGTTCACCCCGGGGGCGTTCGGGGAGCTGTCCGTCCGCTGGGTGGCGGAATGCTCGCGGTTCCTGCTGCTGGCCGGGGCTGGCCCTGAGGACGCGATCGGGCCTGCGGTGACGCTGCGGACGGCCGAGCACCCCTGGGGTCCCTGGTCACCGCGGCGGCGGCTGCTGGACTGGGTGACCACCGGCATGTCGCCCGACGAGTTCTCGCGGTTCATCCGCGCCACGCACGACGACCCGATCGCCGACCGCATCTTCGCGGCGCAGGCCGAGATGACCGGAGCTGCCTACGCGCCGTACTTCTTCGACGCCACCCGGGACGGCGACGACCTGCTGCTGCGCTACACCCTGTCGACCTGGAACCCGTACCAGATCGTGCTGCTGCAGCACCGGCTGGCCATCGCGACGCTGTAGGTTCTGCCGCGGGCAGGTGGGAACGGCCGGGCTGGTGCTCGGTAGGCTGGCCCGGGTTTGTCGGAGGCATCGGAGGGGTTCGTGAACGTCCGCAGGGGAACGACCATCGCAGGACTGGCGTTGCTGCCGCTGCTGGCCGCCCTCTATGTCGGGGGGACGCAGATCCCCGGCGGCGGCCTGTGGCCCTGGCATCCCGGCATGATCGACCTCGAGGTGTACCGCCGCACCGGGGCACTCGTGCTGTCGGGGGGCGACTTCTTCGGCGCCGAGGGCCTGCCCTGGATCTACCCACCGTTCGCCGCGCTGCTCACCGTCCCCTTCGCCTGGGTGTCGTTCGAGGTGGCCGCGGTGACCTGGCTGGCGCTCAGCGTGGCCGCGCTGGCCGCGGTGCTGTACCGGCTCGGGTTCACCGAGTGGCGGTTGAGCCTGGCGACCACGCTGGTCGTGTTGTTCGTGGAGCCGGTCCGCGAAACCCTGGGCTTCGGCCAGCTGGCCATCTTCCTGGTGGCCGCGGCCGTGCTCGATTCGATGCCGGGCCCGCGGGTGTTCAAGCGCCGGCTGCTGCCCGAAGGCTGGCTGACCGGCGTGGCGACGGCCGTCAAGCTCACCCCAGCGGTCGTGGCCGCCTACAACTTCTTCGCCGGACGCCGCAAGCCCGGCCTGGTCGCCTTCTTCTCGTTCGTGGCGGCCACCGCGCTCGGCTTCGCCCTGCTGCCCGCGGCATCGCTCTACTACTGGACGAAGCTGGCGATGGGCGACACCGGGATGAACTCGGGGATCGTCTACGCCACCAACCAGTCGATCATGGGCGTCTGGACCCGGATGCTGGGGTACACCGGCCGGGGTGGCCTGCTGCTGTCGGCCCTGGTCGTCGTGCTGGGCATCGCGGCGGCGGTCGCCGTCCATCGACGCGGCGAGATCCCGCTGGCAATCTGCCTGGCCGGCGTGACCAGCCTGCTCGCGTCCCCGATCTCGTGGTCGCACCACTACGTCTGGATCGTGCCGCTGGGCATCGTGCTGTGGCAGGCGCGCGACCTGCCCGGCTGGTATCGCTGGTTCGGACTGGGCTACGTGGCTTGGGGCGTGGTGGCGCCGTTCAAGTGGCTGCCGCGCGGGGACGACGTCGAGCTGAGCTACTCCTGGTGGCAGCAGCTCGTGGACAACATCGGGGTCGTTGCGGGGGTGGGCCTGCTGGTGGGGGCGGTGGTCATCTCCTGGGGTTCGTGGGGGCGTGATCGTCTTGCGGGGGCTGTGAGCGGTGCGGGTGGCGGTGCGTCGGGGTGAGTGCGTGGGGCTGGGCGGTGGCGGTGCGTCGCGGTGGACTGCGTGAGGCTGGGCGGCGCGTCGCTCGGGGTGACTGCGTGGGGCTTGGCGGTGGCGGTGCGTCGCGGTGACTGACTGAGGCTTGCCAGTGGCAACGCCTCATGGTGACTGCCTGAGCCTCGGCGGTGGCGGGGTGCCGGGGGCTATCTTGGGAGGTGCCGATACTCGCTGAGGAGTGCCATGGCTGAGATCACCACGTGCCCGTCCTGCGGCAAGCGCGTCCGGGTGCCTGCGGTGGCGACCGGGCGGCCGCGTTGCCCGTCCTGCCAGGCCTTGGTCCCCTGGATCGCCGACGCCGGCGATTCCGACTTCAGCCAGGTCGCCGACTCGACCCGGCTGCCCGTCCTGCTCGACCTGTGGGCGCCGTGGTGCGGACCGTGCCGCATGGTCAGCCCGCTGCTGGAGCGGCTGGCGGTTGAGCGGGCCGGGGCGCTCAAGCTGGTCAAGGTCAACGTCGACCAGGCGCCACGAACTCAGGCGGTCTTCCGCGCGCAGTCCATCCCGACCCTGGTGCTGCTGCAGGGCGGAAAGGAAGTCGGCAGGCAGGTGGGAGCGGTGCCGCTGCCGCAGCTGCGGGCCTGGTTGGACTCGACGCTCGGGAGCTGATCGGGCGGCGCTCGGGAGCTGATCGGGCGGCGCTCGGGAACCGATCGGGCGGCGCTCGGGAACCGATCCGGGCGACGCGCGGGGAACTGATCCCGCGGAATGCCGAGGCGGCTAGAATAGTTGAGTCTAGTGAA
>CAYUWV010000219.1:0-4224 GCA_964448385.1 uncultured Propionibacteriaceae bacterium
ACGGAGGTGACCGGTGCGGGCGGCACAGCCGTCAGCTCCGTGTCACGCCCGACCACGAGCGAACCGTGGGATCCGAGTGTCATGACCACGGACGGCACCCCCGCCGCAACGAGCGCACGGGCGACGTCGGCGTGAGACACGTCGGTCGAGGGACGTCGGTCCGGCTCGAGCATCCGCAGCACCAGGTCGGCCTCGTGCTCATTGACCACGAGCGGGTCCGCCCGACGGATGACCGCAACGGGTAGCGGCATCACGGGCGCGAGGTTCAGCACGAAGCGGCCGGTGGCCAGCTCGGCAGCCCGCACCGTCCCGGACGCCGGAATCTCGCCCTGCACCACGACGACGTCCGCGGCGCGGATCGCTTCGGCAGCCTGATCCACGAACGCCGCATCCACCTGCCCATTGGCGCCCGGCACGACAATGATGGAGTTCTCCCCAGCGTCGTCCACCACCACGATGGCCAACCCGGTGGGGCCGGGGACGCGCCGCACGTGGGAGTGGTCGAGGCCTGAGGTGCTGATGCGTTCAAGCGCCACCAGGGCGTTGGCATCGTCCCCGACGGCACCCACCAGCGAGACGGCGGCGCCCAGGCGCGCGGCCGCCACCGCCTGGTTCGCCCCCTTCCCGCCGGGCCGCATGGAGGCGTCACTGCCGGGGAGGGTCTCCCCGGGCATGGGGTGGCGGGCGACCGCCACGGAAAGGTCCGCGTTGATCGACCCCACCACCACGACGTGCCCCGTCATCGTCAGCTCCTCATCCCGACGGGCGCGGTGAGCCGCTCGACCAGGTGGTCCTGCAGCTTCCGGTCGGTGTCGAGCACCATGCGGACGTTGGCGCCCGGTTGGTCCACGGCGCCCAGCCGCTGACCGCGCAGGTCGGCGATCGTCTGGCCGCGGCCCGGCCCGTCGCTCTCGTCGATCCTGATGTCCACCCACGGCGAGTTCACCGGGGTGATGGTGCCCACGCCGATCGCGGCGGCGAGCGGGTCGTGCAACGCACTGCAGCGTCGGCCGTACTGCGGCTGGTAGAAGTCGAAGTACAGGTCGAGGATCTCCCCGATCGCCTGCGCCAGCGGGCTATCGGAGGCCAGGAGCTGCTCGCGGTGTGACTCCTCGAGGATGTTCTCCAGGGTCACATCGAGCCCCACGAACGTCACCTGCCATTCCGCGTTGACCACCATGGCCGCCGCCTCGGGATCGTTCCACACGTTTGCCTCCCCTACGGGCGAGGCGTTACCCGGCACGAGGGCCGCACCACCCATCGACGTGACCTGCTTGACCAAGCTCGGGAGCTCGGGATCGAGTTCGAGCGCCTTGGCCAAGTTTGTCATGGGCCCCACGGAGATGATCTCGAGGCGACCCTCGTGCTGCCTCGCGAGGCGCACGATCATCTCCGCGGCCGACTCCGACACCGGCAGCATGTCGACCTCGGGGAGGTCAACGTTGCCGACGCCGTTCGAGCCGTGGATGTGGGTCGGGCCACCGGCGTACCGGGTGGTCAGGAAATGCTCCTCGCCGATGGCCACCGGGATGTCGGTGCGACCCGCCAGCCCCATGAGCCGCAGCGTGTTGTCCGCCGCCTGGCGGGCATCGATGTTGCCGCTCACCGTCCCAACTCCTACGAGCTGGATCTCGGGCGAGAGCATGAGGTAACCCAGGGCCATCGAGTCGTCAATACCGGTGTCACAGTCGTAGTAGACCGGACGGATTTCACTGGCGTTCTTCAGCATGGTTCGGTTCCTTTCGATTCTTCGCCGTCAGACCGTCTGACCGGGACGGGGCTTGATGAGCAGCGCTGCGCCGAGGGCCAGCACGGTGATGCCGAGCGACACCCACAGCGCAGTCACGTAGCCGCCCATGGTGCCGAGCGTCACGATCGGCGCGACGATGCCGATGCCGAGGCTGGCGCCGATCCCGAAGGCCGCGCTGTTGAGGCCGGGCAGGGCGCCGGGGGCCTCCGGGGGCGACATGACGACGCCGAGGCCGTTGATGGTGGTGAGGATCATGCCGTTGTAGGCGACGCCCAGGACGGCGACCATGGCGAAGACGACCCAGCGGTTCTCCGCGAACAGGGCGATCACCAACAGCGCGACGATGGCCGCGATGATGCCCAGTCGGGCGATCCGGATCCAGCCGAAGCGGCCGGCCAGCCAGCCCGACAGGGGCGCGGAGAGGAGTCCGATCATGGCGGGCGGCGTCAGGAACAGCAGTGAAGCGGTGGCGGCGTCGAGGCCGTAGCCCACGGTGGTGTCCTGGCTCAGCAGCACGATGGTGAAGTTGATGACTGCGAACACCGACGACAAGGCGAGCACCGTGGTGAGGATGACGGGCCACACCTGACGCGACTTCATGTGCTCGACGGGGAACATCGGCGTCACGACGCGCTTCTCAACCAGCCAGAAGGCGGCGAAGAAGGCGACCGCGCCGGCAGCCAGGGCAAGGGTGCTCCAGTGCGTCCAGCCGGCGGAGGGACCCTGGGACATGAAGTAGGTCAGGCTGATGAGGGCCAGGCCGAGCATCGACGCGCCCGCCCAGTCCATGGTTCCGGTCTCTGCGGCGGGTCGGGTGTTGGGCACAACCACGGCGATCGCCAGCCAGGCGAGAACCGCCACGGCGAGGATGACGACGAAGATCGATTGGAACCCGAACCGCTCGGTCAGGATCCCGCCCCACCAACCGTCGAGGCCGCCGACGCCACCGTTGACCGCCGTGATAACGCCAATGGCGGTGGCGAAAGTCTTGGCCGAGAGAGTCTCGTTGAGCGTGACGTAGGCAAGCTGGAAGGCAGCGCCGGAGGCTCCTTGGAGGATGCGGCCGACCAGGAGCATGGGGAGGCTCGTGGCGAACAGGGACAGGATCGTGCCCCCCACCAGCAGAGCCATGACGATCATGAAGGTCTTCTTGCGACCCAGGAAGTCGCTCCAACGCGAGAGGAAGACGCCGCCAACGGCGCTGGCGAGGAAGAACAGGCTGGACACTTGGGACACCGCCGTGGTGTCGACGCCGAGTTGCTCGGCGATCGAGGGCAGCGCGGGCGTGACCATGGACGCGCAGAGCTGGAAGGCCAGCACGCCCAGGATCAAGGTTCCTACGAGGAGGGGCACGTTGCCCCCATAGCGAGTGGGTGAGGCGGTGGCCTCGCCGCGAGTGAGAGTGGGACTGATTGCCATGTGTTGTGACCCCTTGTGAAGCGGATGCACCCTTTGCATCCCCATGGGTATGATGTTATACCTCTTGATCGGACTTGTCCAAGAGGAGTCTGATTCGTGCTTGAATGGTGGTCATGACCACGTCGATCGCAGAGTTTCTGAGCGGATCACTGCAGACCCGCACCGGCCACCCCATGCGCGTGGCTCTCTACGCTCGCATCGCCGACGGAATCCGCTCCGGCGTCTTCCCACTGGGCTCGCTGCTCCCCCGCGAAACCGAGCTTGGCGCAGCGGTCGGCGTGTCCCGGACCGTGGTCCGCGAGGCCTTGATGCTGCTGGAAGAGGACGGCCTGGTGGTCACCCGCCGCGGCGTGGGCCGATTCGTCGCCGACCGATTGCCCGAGGTAGGGCTCGAGGAAGTGCGGGCGTTCGAGGACGTGCTCAGCACGAGCCACGCCCCGCTGACCGTTCGACCGGGCGAGCTGGAACTGCAGACCACCACGCCGTTCGTCAGCCGCCACCTGGGCTTGGACGACACCGCCAACACCTGGTTCTGCGAGAGCATCATGGAGGCCGACGGACGTCCACTGGCCATCATTCAGGAGCACCTTCCAGCGGGCAGGTATCTGAGCGACGTCAGCCCTGCGATCGCTGAGAACGTGCAGCGGGCCCATGCGGAGGCCGGAACCCTGTTCGCCGCGCTGGTCAGACTCTGCGGCCCGATCTTCACCTCGGGCGTGTGCGAGGTGGCGGCCAACGTGGTGGGCGCCACGCGTGCCAAGCTCCTCGACTTGGGCCCGACGTCGCCCGCCCTGATCCTCACGCAGACCGCACGCGTCGGCGACCGCCCCGTCTACCTGGCCAAGTGCATCGTCTCCTCGGAGGTGGGGCACCTCCAGATCATCCAGTCCGGCGCGCCTTCCTGACCCGCCAGGAACGAGACCGAGAACCGATGAAGAAGGGGTTGGGAGCGATGACCGGTGTCGTCCCAGGTGACGTGATCGTGGAGCGCTTCGCCGCGTTCGCTGATGACCCGAACAGCGGCAACCCGGCCGGGGTGGTGCTCGACGCCGTGT
>CAYUWV010000220.1:0-4221 GCA_964448385.1 uncultured Propionibacteriaceae bacterium
AGCACCCAGAGCTCACGGCGTCCGTGGGCGCGCGGCAGCCACCCGGCGAACAGGCCGACGAAGCCCGCGGCGAGCATCTGGTAGGGCAGCCAGGGCCCAACCCCGCTGGTGAGCAACCCGGAGGTGAACATGGTGATCGCGCCGAGGGCGAACCCGAAGGCGGGGCCGAACACCCGGCCGGCAAGGATCATCAGGAAGAACACGAGCTCGAAACCCGCAGTCCCAGCGCTGAGTGGCCGCAGGAGGGTGCCGACGGCGGCCAGCACCCCCAGCATGGCCAGCTGCTTGACGTCCATCCGTCCGCCCGCCAGCTCCGACAGCACGACGGCGAGGATCAACGGCAGCACCAGGGCGAACACCACGGGCGCCTGGACGGGGGACATCGCCGATGCGGGCGACAGGAACAGCGGCCAGGTGAAGGCCACCAGTCCCATCCCGAGAGCCACGACGAGCGCCCACGAGACTCGGGTTCCCAGCCGTTGCGAGCTACTCATGGCATGCCTCTCGCCACGTCGTCGGCGGTGAGGAAGGGCAGCGGGGCGAAGACCTTCGCCATCTGGGGAGCGTAGGCGGCGGACGAGGTCAGCAGTTGGCGGGTGCTGCCCTCGGCGACGATCTCCCCGTCAGCCATCAGGATGGACCGATCGCTAACCCCGGCGGCGAATTCCACGTCATGGGTGCTGATCAGGACGGCCACCCCGGACGCGGCGAGTCGGGTCACGATCCGCTGCAGGTCGGCTTTGGTCTGGTAGTCGAGGCCTCGGGTGGGCTCGTCCAGCAGGACGACCGGTGGGCTGGCGGTCAGCTGAATCGCGAGCACGAGGGCCAGCCGTTGCCCTTCGGACAGGTCGCGCGGATCGCGATCGCCAGGCAGATAGCTGCCGAGTTCAGCCAGCAGGGTGGCCGCGGTTCCTGGCTCGGCGCCGCTCTCGGAGTCTGCCTGGGCGCACTCGTCGGCCACGGTCGGCAGATAGAGCAGGTCGGCCGCGGTTTGGGGCACCAGCGTGACGACGCGACGGGCGTGAGCAGCGGTGAGGCCGCGCGGGTCGCGTCCGGCGACCAGGAGGTCCCCCTCGCACGACAATGCCCCCTGCAGGGCCCACAGCAGAGACGACTTCCCCGCACCATTGCGGCCCAGCACCGTGACGATGCTGCCGGCGCGCAGGTCGAGATCGATGCCCCGCACGGCCTGCAGGTCGCCGTAGCGGACCGACAGCCCGCGCGCGGTAAGGACGATCTGGCCGCCCCGGGGGTCCGGCTCGGGGGGCGGCGTGGGGTGTTGGCCTTCGGCCTGCACCCGACGGCGGGCCTCCCGGACGCTCAGGGGAACCACGGACCATCCCAACGCCCGGGCGAGGCCGGCCAGCGGCGGGACGACGGTGGAGCGTGCCAGGACGCTGGCGGCCGGACCGACGCACACCGAGCCGTCGCCGGGAACCCAAATGACCGAGTCCGCGGCCTGCATCACTCGTTCCAGCCGGTGCTCGGCCAACACGACCGTCAGGCCGACGTCATGCACCAGGGTGGTGATCGCCGCGAGCACGTCCTGGGCTGCGGTGGGGTCGAGCGCCGAGGTGGGTTCGTCCAGGACGAGCACCTTCGGTTGCGCCGCCAGCACGGCGGCGATCGCCACGCGCTGCTGTTGCCCTCCCGACAGTCCCGTCAGCGGACGCCGCCGCAGGTCGGCGATGCCCATCAGGTCGAGCGTCTCCTCAACCCGCTTGCGCATCGCGGTCGGGTCGATGCCGAGCTGTTCCATGCCGTAGGCGATCTCGTCCTCCACCGTGTCGGTCACGAACCCGCGCAGCGGGTCCTGCCCCACGTACCCGACCACATCGGCTAGGTGGCGGGGGCGATGCTCAGCTGTGCTGCGGCCGTCGACGCGGACGTCGCCCTGCAGCACTCCGCCGGTGAAGTGGGGCACCAGCCCATTGATCGCCCCCAACACGGTCGACTTGCCCGAACCGGTGGCGCCCACCACGAGGCAGAGGTCGCCCTCCCTGACGTGCAGACTCACCTGACGCAGCGTCGGCTGGGACGCGCCGGGATAGGTGATGGTGACCCGATCAAACTCGATCATGGCCGCACCAGTTCAACGTCTCGGGGGCGGACCGTCCGCTGCGGGGCATCATGCCTGGGGTCTTCCGGCCTGATCACAGCGGACCGGGTGAAGGCCAGCGGCAGCAGGGCGAAGCCGCCCGTTGCCAGCATGGCGCCGCTGAGTTCCGGCCAGGTCAAGGGATACGTCGGTGTCAGCATGGCCTCGGGATTGAGACTCCCCGCCACGGTCACGATCGCCGCGGCCAACACACCGCACCCAGCGACCGCCGATTCGCGCCAGCCCCAGGGGTGGGGACGGTAGCGGGTGACTCGAAGCCGTCGTCCGGCGCGGCGCAGTCCGGCAGCGGTGCCGAGGATTCCGGCCGCCATGATGGTCACAGCCACCACGGTCGCACTGGTGCTCAGCAACAAGAACACGCCACAGGTCGCGACCATCGCCGAACCCAGCATCACCGGGAGGGTCCCCTTCACCGGAAGCCCATTGGTGCGCGCGAACCCGCGCGCGTCCATGCCTGCAGCCAGGCTGAGGGAACGGTCGATGGCGTCGCTGAGGACGGGCAGGACGATGGCAGTGAGTGCGTGCAATCCCCGGCTGGTGTCACCCCGCAACCGCCTCGCTTTCCTGACCCGCTGGATGCTCTCGATCAGCTGAGGGGCGACGCTCAGCGCGATCACGACAGCCACGGACGCTTCGTACAGGGCGGCTGGCACGGAACGCAACGCTTGGCGGGGATTGGCGAGGGCGTTCGCGGCACCCAGGCAGAGCAACATCACAGCTAGGCGCAGCGCGTCGTAGACGGTGGCCAGCACGGCCTCGGCGGAAACCGGGCCACCCAGCCGGATGCCTGCAGCCCAGTCGGGCAACGGAAGTTGAGGCAGCGTGAACAGCACGGTGGGGCCACCGCCCGAACCGATCAGGATCTGGAAGAACAGCCGACTCAGCAGGATGAAGCCCGCCAATGCCAGGTACACCCCGACCGAACGTGCCCAAGGCGCCGAGGTTCGGCGGAGCATGACCACAGCGATCGCGGCCAGCGCGATCAAGGTGAGCAGCAACGGGTTGGTGGTGCCGCTGGCGGCGAGCCCGAGCCCAATCGCCCAGCACCACCAGGCCCACGGGTGCAGTGAGTTCAGCGTGACCGTCCCTTCAGCCACCACCAGCCGCCCAGGGCGAGGGCTGCAACCAGCACCGTCCCGCCGACCGCCAGCACGCCCCACGGCGTTCCTCCGCCCACCGGGGCGGGCTGGGTGGTGGCAGCGGGGGTGGTTGGTGGCTCGGCCTCGGCCACTCTGGTCACGGTGGGGCAACCGTCCATGCTCGCGGTCAGTAGCCAGCCGGTAGCGCTCCCGGCGGTCGGCTTGGACTTGTCAGCGGCCACCTGCGAATATGTCCACTTCCCGATGGAGCCGGTCGCGGCGTCGACGTCGGCGGTGCAGAACGCCCAGTAGACGCCACCGTTCTTGGTGAAATCGGGGTTCTTGGGCAGGCCATTGATCTGAGTGATGAAGTCACTGCCGACGGCCGTGAAGCCGGCGCTGCGCAGCGCCGCGACGCCGTCGCTCGACTCGGTCGCGCAGGTGACGGTGGCGGACGCTGCGTCCGCTTCGGGCTGGACCACAACCCAGGCGCCAGTGCAGGCGGCAGGGGCGGCTTGGCTGAGGGGGGCGGAACCGAGACTGACCAGCGCGGTCAGCAACGTTCCTGCCGTCAGGAGAGCCGCCAGGCGGCGGGGGAGGAGAGACACGGGCGTCCTTTCAACGCTGTGTCCCCGGAATGAACGAGGTACGCCTGCGATGAGACGCTCCCGGCTCAACCCGCGGACCACGACGGGTGATGATGAGCGCGGTGACGCGAGGCATTCCGACTGGCAGCCCCTCCAGGGCTGCAACACGGCTGCGGGTCAGTACCGGAATCTCACCGGTTTCCCCTCGTGAAACCAACGAGGGCAACTATAGACCCAGGCCAAGGCTTGGGTCACTAGGGGAAACGAAGCGGGGTGGTGGGGACACCCGCGTCCCCACCACCCCGCTTCGGAGCAGTTACGCCTCAGGCTTCGGCGAATCGTCCTGGTCGACGAAATCCTTCACGGTCTCCACTGCGTGTGCGCTGAAGTCCTTGACGGCTGTGACGGTGTCGTCGGTGACTTTCTTGGCGTTCTC
>CAYUWV010000221.1:0-4214 GCA_964448385.1 uncultured Propionibacteriaceae bacterium
CCTGGGACGTCACCGCGTCGGCGGTGGACTCGGATCTCACCGCGAAGGCCGGCGCCGGCTCCGCGGGCGACCTGACCGTCCGGGCCCGCACGGCCGAACTGGTCAACGCGACGATCAGCAACACCTCCACCGCGGAGACCGCAGGGGTGGCGTTCACGTTCTCCGGCGCGGCGGGCGCGGCGCTGGCCACCAACAAGATCAGCAGCGCGGCGAAGGCGGTCATCGCTTCGACCACCCAGGAGCGGGTGGCGGTAACCGCCGATGGTGCAGTCACCGTCCTCGCCGACGACTCGGCCGGCATCTACTCCAACGTGAAGCTGACGGCGTCCTCCATCACCACCAACGACGGTGGCATGCACGCCTACGGCCAGGCTGCCAACCTGCTCGTGGACGCCGACTACTGGACAACCGATGGCGCCCAGACCCTCCACTTCGGCGACCGAGTCCGTATCGCCGAGTTCGACTACGGCGACCCGGACTTCACCGCCGAGAACGGCGCGGCGCAGCCCAAGGCCGTCACCGCCGTGGACGACCCGGCGACCCTCGTGAACGAGGCGACCGTCGTGGCGCTGGCCGACGACTACGGTCAGGTCCGCTACACCACCGCGTCCGGGGTGCGGCTCGTGGCGCGGGGCGACGTCGTGCGGGTGGATGCGGGCTACGAACTGGGTGGCGCCTGGGAGACCACCTACCGGTACGTGGGCCCCAGCGGCCGGCTCGACCTCGGCGGCGAAGACTACGCGAACCCGAATCGCTGGCGCGTCGTCGGCGGTGAGGCGGGCAGTACCTATCAGTACATCGGCGCCGGGGCCACCCTCGACTTGAACGCGCAGGACTACTCGAACAGTGCGCTGTGGACCCGCATCGCCGGGACGCCGCTGGGAGTGTACGAGTGGATGGGCGGGGAGAAGTACCTCGCCGATCTGGGGGCCCCCACCCTGCCGGACGGTACCGCTGTCCCGTACACCGACCTCGGCTGGTGGAAGTCCGTCTCGGTCACCGACTACTTCCCCGAGGGTTTCAACGTCACCACCTCCCCGTCCGTCGGGGTGGCCGCCGCCGTCGTGCTGAACGACGTGCGCAGTGACGTCGAGGCGTCCATCCGTTCAACTGTCGTCACGGCGGACGCGCTCACCGTGCAGGCGCTCGAGCAAGCGGTGATCCGGGCGGACGCCGACGTGACCGCCAACTCCTCGGGCGGCAGTTCCTTCAACGGGCAGGGCACCTCGCTCGCGGTGAGCGGCATCATCGCCACCAACCGGATCCTCGGCAGCGCCGACGCGACCGTCGCGGACAGCGTCCTGAAGATCGCTGGCGACGTGCTCGTCGAGGCGCTCAACGTGGCCGAGATCGACGCGACCACCCGTACGGCCTCGTCGTCGGGCGCGAACGCGTTCGGCCTCGTGCTGGCGTTCAACACCCTCGGCTGGAAACCCACCAACCTGTTCTTCGCCACGGTCGACGCCCTCCTGGGCGACCCGCTGGTCTCCGAGGCGTTCGACGGCGAGGAGCCGGTCACGGCGTGCGCCGTCATCGAACGCACCCCGGTCGCCGCCGCCGGTGCGGTGCAGGTGCTGGCGACGACCGAGGCCACCATCCGTGCGTACGTCGGCA
The DNA here is from genome assembly GCA_964448385.1 of uncultured Propionibacteriaceae bacterium. GTDB lineage: Bacteria > Actinomycetota > Actinomycetes > Propionibacteriales > Propionibacteriaceae > Propionicimonas. The sequence continues at coordinate 1,615 of CAYUWV010000221.1, forward strand.
ACGACGCCACCTCGGCGCCGGCAGCCCTGTTCGGGGCCGGCGGCACCAGCGTGGGCGCCGTCTTGTCGTCCAACCGCGTGAGCAGCGGGGCGACGGCGCTGGTGAACGGTGACGTGCCGGTGGACTTCACCCTCGCCGACCACCCCACGGGCATCCGCGCCGGGGACCTGGTGCGGGGCGAACTGGGCCACGTCTATGAGTACCTCGGCACGGGGCTGGATCCGCCGGTGGGCGAAACCACGATCAACCTCAACCTCATCTCCTTCCCAACTTCCCTCGACTGGCGCCGTGTCGACCTTGTCGAAGCCGCCTCCCTCACCGTCGAGGCACACACCGCCGGTCGGATCGACGCCACCACCGCCCTGCTCGGCAAGGTCTCCCCCACCAATGACGCTGGGGCCGGGATCCTCAACATGTGGGCGAGCAACCTCCTCGACGACTACCGGTACACCTCGAATTCGGGCACCCAGGCCCTAGCGTTCGGTGACCGGGTCCGGGTGGCGGACGATTACGACGCAGACCTCGATGGGACCGTCGACGCCGTCGCCGGCAAGGTGTTCCAGTTCATGGGCGTGGCGGCGACGCTCGACCTCGCCGCCCCCGCCATCGGCGGTCTGGCCATCCCCTACACGAATCTCGAGTACTGGAAAGAACTGACCTCCACCAACCTGATCACCGAGGCCGTCAGCTTCGCGGTGCTCAGCGAGATCGGGATGGCCCGCAACAAGACCGGCATGACCGGCTCGGCGACTGCCTACCTCGGGAACGTCGCGTACAACGACGTACGCACGGCGACCACCGCGGAGGTGCGTGACGTTCAGGTGAAGGCCACCGGCGCCGTCCGGGTGGTGGCCGGCAACGAGGCCGAGATCGCCTCTTCCGACTCCAGCGTCATCTCGGCCCGCGAGGGTGGCAGCGTCGTCATCGTCACCAACGTGGTGCTGAGCGCGGCGGACGCCCTGGTGACTCGCAGCCCGGTCACCGCGGGTTCCCTGGTCGTGAGCGCCACCCAGACCGGCCAATTGGAGGCCTTCGCGTCCACCGTCATCGAGGGCTCCAAGGACGCCAAGAGCGCCATCCTGACCTTCAACTCGCTCGGCTGGAAGTCGTCCAACCTGCTCTTCAACGCCATCGATGCACTGCTCGGTGACCCGCTCATCTCGTCGGCGTTCAACGGCGAGCAGCCTGCCGCGGCCCGCGCCCTGGTGACGGACTCCGCACTGGCCATCACCGGCGCGATCAGCGTCACGGCGGAATCGGCCACCCAGCTCAACGCGGTGACCGGCAACGAGAGCGTCGTCCGGGCCGTGCGGAGTCTCATCTTCTCTGGGACGCAGACCAGCCCCACCGACGCGGCCGCCAAGCAGAAGACCAGCGGCTACGGCGCCTCGGGGGCGGCCGGCGGCCTGCTGCTCGCCTCGAACAAGGTGTCGAGCCTCGCCGAGGCGGCGATCGAGTTCACCGGCGCCGGCTACGCAGCCGTGCAGGGCGTGGTGCAGGCCGGCGGGGCGATCACCGTGCTGGCCCAGGACACCGCCGGGGTGAACGCCCAGAGCACGGTGGTGCAGGACGTGGTGGCCAAGAACGACCTCTCCGGGCTCGTGGACCTGGCCAAGAACGTGCTCAACTACGCGATCCCCGGCGGCTACACCTACACCACCGCGTCGGGGGAGCGGTGGCTTGAGACGGGCGACACCGTGCGCTTGGGCGACCACTACAGCCTGACCACCTGCCCGTGGCAGACCGGGTGCGGCGATGGCGGCAGCATCTACTTGTACCTCGGGGACGACGCCACCATCACCCTGGGAGCCACCGACTACAGCGACGCCACGCTGTGGTACAAGTTCGTCGGCGGGGTGACTGACCCGGAGAGCTGGTACCCGAACCTCGGCAACTTCACCAACTCCGACGCCCGCGCTGTCGGCATCCTCATCGTGATGAACGACCTGCGCTCGGCCGTCGAGGCCCACCTCAGCAACGCGGCTGTCCGGGCCGCGTCCGTGAGCGTCACCGCCCTGGAGAACGCGTGGCTGCAGGCGTCCGGTGTGCTGACGGTGGCTGCCGCGGGCGGCAGCATGTGGGGCCAGGGCAAGGTCGTGGCCGGCGGCGGCCAGATCGCGACGAACGTCGTGTTGGCCGAGGCGCACGCCGCCATCACGGCCAGCGACGTCACCACCACGACCGGGGACGTCACGGTGACCGCGTTGAACACGGCCGGGATCGACGCCACGGTGCTCAGTTCCGTCACCAGCGGCGACACGGCCGTGGGCGTCACCCTGGCGTTCAACACCCTCGGCTGGAAGTCCCAGAACGTCCTGTTCAACGCGGTGGACGCCCTGCTCGGCGACCCGCTCATCTCGGGGGCACTGGGTGGTGAGCAGCCGTCCGAGGCGGTGGCCTCGATCACCAACTCCGAACTCCACGTGGCCGGTGACCTCACCGTGCTCGCCGAAAACGCCGCCAAGCTCAACGCCACCCTCAGCAACGCCGCGATCTCCAACGCCTCCGCCCTTCAGGGCGCCAACGGCAAGGGCGTCGGCGGCATGCTGGCCAGCAACAAGGTGTCCGCCCGGGCCGACGCCTCCATCGCCCAGACCGCG
>CAYUWV010000222.1:0-4129 GCA_964448385.1 uncultured Propionibacteriaceae bacterium
GCCCCCACCAGCCCACCCAGGACGGAATTGTCCGGGCCGATGATGGCGTTCTGCACCACATTGCTCAGCAACAAGACGACGAGCAGGTCGAGGGAGTTCATCTGCGCCAGCAGCCGCTTGCCCGCCAACCGGAGCAGGATCGCGATGCCGAGGTAGACCACGATCGTGCGGAGCACCTTCTCGGCCAGCGAGATGTCCATGGTGATGAAGGGAGTCAGCCAATCGGTCATGGCCCCACGCTACGCGCCAGCTTTCAGCGGGCAGCGGCCCCACTCTCGAACCGGATCCGGAGCCGCCGCCCCACCTCGTCACGCTCGGCGCCGGTCAGGTCGCGCAGCAAGTCCTCGATCTCGGCGACGATCAGGTCGACGCGGCTGGTCGCCGGCGAGTACAGCCAGGCCCGACCTTCCAGTCGCCGCTGCACGACGCCCTTCTTGGACAGCCTGTCGAGGACCGTCATTACGGTCGTGTAGGCGAGCTTGCGCTCGATACCCACCCGGGCATGCACCTCCCGGACCGCCAAGGGGCCCTGATGGGCCCACAAGATGCCCATTACCACGCTTTCGAGTTCTCCCAACAGGGCCATTCGCCCATGGTAGTTCAGTCGTTGCGCCCCTCCGACACCCCGTAGTAGATTGCCCGCCATGAGTGCGGAGACCCTTGCCAGATGGCAGTTTGGCATTACAACGGTCTATCACTACTTCTTCGTCCCGCTGACCATCGCGCTTTCGATGCTGGTGGCCATCCTGCAGACGATCTGGGTGAGGACTGGCCAGGAGAAATACCTCAAGCTGACGAAGTTTTTCGGGAAACTGTTCCTGATCAATTTCGCGATGGGTGTCGTGACCGGCATCGTCCAGGAGTTCCAGTTCGGCATGAACTGGAGCGAATACTCCCGATTCGTCGGCGATATCTTCGGGGCCCCGCTGGCACTTGAGGCGCTGCTGGCCTTCTTCCTCGAATCCGTGTTCCTCGGCCTGTGGATCTTCGGCTGGGACAAACTGCCCAAGCACCTGCACCTGGCGAGCATCTACCTCGCCGCGATCGGGACGATGCTGTCCTCGGTCTTCATCCTGGCAGCCAACTCCTGGATGCAGAACCCGGTCGGTTCCACCTTCAACCCGGCGACGGACCGCGCCGAGATGACCAGCCTGCTGGCCGTCCTGACCAACCCCGTCACGCTCGTCACCGTGCCGCACGTGCTGCTGGGTGCCTACATGGCGGCCTCCGGCTTCATGATGGGAGTCGGCGGGTGGCACCTGGCCAAGTTGAGCGCGGCCTCGAAGGCCGGGAAACTCACCGCCAAGCAGTCGGCTGACCTCGAGGCCCACCGCTTCGCGACCAAGTTCGGCGCCTGGGTGCTGCTGGGCGCCGGCGTCGGCATCCTCATCACCGGCGACATCCAGGGCAAGATCATGACCGAGGTCCAGCCGATGAAGATGGCCGCCGCCGAGGCGCTGTGGACGACCGAGCAGCCGGCCGCGTTCTCGATCCTCACCATCGGCACGCTGGACGCCAGCGCCCCGATCTTCGAGATCAAGGTGCCCGGGCTGCTGTCCTTCCTGGCCACCGGCAGTTTCGACGCCAAGGTCGAGGGCATCAACGACCTCGCGACCGCGTACGCCGACGGACGGCTGATCAACCCCGACAGCCAACTGCAGGTCGAAGCGCAGGAGCGCCTGAAGGAGATCGGGATCGACAACTGGGTGCCGAACATCCCCGTGACCTACTGGACCTTCCGGCTGATGATGGGCCTCGGGTTCGCCGCGATGGCGATCGCGGCGTGGGTGCTGTTCACCCTGCGCAAGGGCGGGCTGCCGAAGGACACCAAGCTGTGGAACGCCGTCATGATCGCGGCCCCGCTCAGCCCGCTCTTCGCCAACTCGTTCGGCTGGATCTTCACCGAGATGGGACGCCAGCCGTTCCTCGTGACCGGCGTGCTGACCACGGCTTCGGCGAACTCGCCGGGCGTGAGCGCCTTCGAGGTCGGGACGACCATGGTGCTCTACACCCTGATCTACGGCGCCCTCGCCGTGGTGGAGGTGGGCCTGCTGCGCACCTACATCAAGAAGGGACTGCCCGAGGTCAAGGAGCCCACGGTGCTCACTGACGACGACGCTCCCCTGACCTTCGCCTACTGAGAGGAGGAATCCGATGCTTCCCTTGGCTGTCGAACCCACGACCCTGCAGGTCGTCTGGTTCATTCTGATTGCCGTGCTGTGGATCGGGTACCTCGTGCTCGAGGGCTTCGACTACGGCGTGGCCATGCTCATCCCCTTCCTCGGCAAGACCGAGACGGAAAAGCGAGTCATCGTTCACACCGTCGGCCCGGTCTGGGACGGCAACGAGGTCTGGCTACTCACCGCGGGAGGCGCCATGTTCGCCGCCTTCCCGGGCTGGTACGCCACCTTGTTCTCCGGCCTCTACCTGCCGCTGTTCCTGATCCTGGTCGGCCTGATCATTCGCGGGGTCGCCTTTGAGTACCGCTCGAAGCGCCCGGACACGCAATGGCGCCGGACCTTCGACTGGATGGCCTGCATCGGGTCGTTCGTCGTGGCCCTGGTGTTCGGCGTGGCCTTCGGCAACTTCGTCTACGGTCTGCCGGTAGCCCCGGTGGCTCCGGGTTCGCAGTTGTTCGTGCTGACCCCGAGCCCGTACTTCTTCCAGCTGTTCCTCACCCCGCTGGGGCTGCTGTGCGGGATCGTGCTCCCCGTCCTGTTCCTGTTCCACGGGTCGGTCTACCTCGCCCTGAAGACCAAGGGCGTCATCCACGACCGGGCCGAGAAGTTCGCCCAACAGATCGGCTGGGTGGCTTTGGCCGGCGGCGCCGTGTTCCTGGTGCTGTCCAACGTCGTGGTGCATCCCACCGGGCTGCCCGGCCTGCTGGTGGCCCTGCTCGCTGCTGTCGCGCTGGGCGGCGCGGTCCTGCTGATCAGGCAGGGTCGCGACGGTGCCGCGTTCGTCGGCACGACGTTGACCATCCTGTTCGTGGCGGTGGGGATCTTCCTCACGATGTGGGAGGGCCTGGGCTTCAAGGATGCGATGGGCGGGGCCGAGTCCCCCCTCAACCGGGTCACCGCGGCGTCCACGGACGGCACGCTGACGATCATGCTGGTGGCCGCCGGCATCTTCGTCCCGATCGTCCTGGCCTACCAGGGCTGGGTCTACTGGGTGTTCCGGAAGCGGATCAGCGTTCACAACATTCCCGATGACGCCCCCGAGCCCGCGCTAGCGAGCTGATGGCGGGGCCGATCGACCCCCGCCTGCTGCGACGAGCCCGCGCGACCAGGTCCTACTTGGTCGCCGGGGTCGCAGTGGGCAGCGCGACAGCCATCCTGACCCTCGGTCAGGCATGGCTGTTGTCGCGTTCAGTGGCGGACATCTTCGCCACGGGCAGTCTGGGCACGCTCGGGTGGGCGGTGGCCGGGCTCGCCCTCGTGTTCGGTGGCAAAGCGTTGTTGACCTGGCTCAGCGAATGGCTGGCCCACCGCGCGGCCGCGGCCGTCAAGTCCCAGTTGCGGCGCGACATCATGAGCGCCCGGCTGGCCCGTCCGCTCGAGTCGACGTCGACGGGCGGCCTGATCAGCCTCGTCACCCAGGGCCTGGACGCGCTCGACGGCTACTTCGCCAAGTACCTCCCGCAGCTGGTGCTGGCGATCACGGTTCCCCTGATCGTGGGAGTGGCCATCGTGGGGGCCGACCTGACCTCGGCGATCATCCTGGCGGTCACGCTGCCGTTGATCCCCGTGTTCATGGCGCTGGTCGGCTGGACGACCGAGGCCATCACCAAGCGGCGTTGGGTGGTGCAGACCCGGCTCGCCAACCACTTCGCCGACCTGGTGATGGGCTTGCCCACCCTGCAGGTGTTCGGACGGGCGAGGGCCCAGGCCGAAGGGCTGCGGCGCTCCGAGGCCGCGCACCGCTACGAGACGATGCGGACCCTGCGGGTGTCGTTCCTGTCCGCCCTGGTGCTGGAGCTGCTGGCGACCTTGAGCGTGGCGATCATCGCGGTGACCGTCGGGTTCCGGGTGGTGTTCGAGCAGCTGGACCTGGCGACGGCACTGTTCGTGTTGATCCTGGCGCCTGAGGCCTACCTGCCGGTGCGGCAGGTAGGCGTCCACTACCACGA
>CAYUWV010000223.1:0-4073 GCA_964448385.1 uncultured Propionibacteriaceae bacterium
GGCACTCAGCCATACCAGGGTTCCCAGCCCTACCAGCCGACCCCTTACCCAGGCTCCCAGCCCTACCAGCCAAATCAGCCCTACCAGGGAACCCAGACCCAGCCGTACCAGCAGTGGGGCGCAACCCCCCAGCCTTACCCCGCGGCCGCCGCCGGCTACCAGCCCGCGAAGCCGGTCCGTCAGAAGTCGACCCAGGGGATGGTCGGCCTCGGCCTCGTGCTGGTCGGACTGGTTGTCGGCACGCTGGTCAGCTACTCCCTCGGCGCCGGGTACGGTCAGATCTTCCTGGCCGCCGGCTCCTACAACCTGCAACCTGAGGACATCACCCCCGACCAGCTGTCCCAGGTCATGGGGCCGATGCTCGGCGTGCTGGGAGCCAGCGTGGTGGGCATCGTCGGCTGGGTCATCAGCATCGTGGCCACCGCCAAGGCTGCCGGTCGCGCCTGGGGTATCGCCGGCATCGTCCTAGGCATCCTGGCTCCGATCGCGATGTACTTGGTCGCCGTCGCGGGCGCCGTGGCCGTCATCCAGGGCTGATCGACGATCGTTCAGCCGCCAGAGGCGTCCGACTCGGCCGCACTGATGTCGCCAGAGCCTAGTTCGGTTGAATCCAACCACCCGTAGGGCAGCACGACCTTGGCGCGCGGTGTCCCCTGCCGGCCGCGAGGCGAACCCAGTTCACTGGTCGGGAACGGAGCGGTGGAGTCCAGCTGTCCTAAGCGGTCGTCCAGTTCGGCGAGGCTCGACACCATCGCGAGACTGCGGCGTAGGTCGCCGCCCACCGGGAAACCCTTGAAGTACCAGGCCATGTGTTTGCGCAGGTCGGTGAGTCCGTGCCGCTCCCCGTACCGAGCACTGAGGAGTTCACCGTGCCGGCGCACCATTGCGGCGACCTCGCCCAGCGTCGGCAGCGAGCGGGTTGGCCGCCCTGCGAAGGCGTCCGCCAAGTCCCGGAACAGCCAGGGACGGCCGAGGCAGCCGCGTCCGATCACCACGCCAGCGCAACCGGTCTCACGCATCATGGCCAGAGCGTCGCTGGCCTCCCAGATGTCGCCGTTGCCGAGCACAGGGATCTCCAGATCCTCCACCAGGGTGGCGATGGTCTCCCACTGAGCGTTGCCCGAGTAGGCCTGCTGCACCGTCCGCGCATGCAGTGAGATCGCGGCGCAGCCCGCGTCCTGGGCGATCCGACCGGCGTCGCGGTAGGTGAGATGGTCGGCGTCGATCCCCAACCGGGTCTTGATGGTCACCGGCACCCCGTGTGGTTCGGCGGCCTGAACGGTGGCTCGCACGATCTCCGAGAGCCGGTCCCGCTTCCAGGGGAGCACTCCCCCGCCGCCGCGCCGCGTCACTTTGGGCACCGGGCACCCGAAGTTGAGGTCGATGTGGGACACCCCGAACTCCTCGCACAGGATGCTGGCGGCCTTCGCCATCACCGCCGGGTCGACCCCATACAGCTGGACGGAGCGGACGGTCTCGCCCGGGTCGAAGCCCAACATGGCGAAGGTCTTGGGATTTCGTTCGACGACTCCCCGCGAGGTGATCATCTCGCACACGTACAGGCCCGCGCCCTGTTCACGGCACAGCTGCCGATACGCGGCGTTGGTGATCCCGGCCATCGGTGCCAGGACCACCGGCGGATCCACCTCGACGGCGCTGCCGGACTGCGTCACCAGCCGCAGTGTCTCGACCATGCCGCCTCCCGTCTCCCTCACTCAGGCGCCGGGCCGCCGGAGTTGGCCGACCGGAGGTCAGCCTACCCACCCCTTGCGCTCGGGTCCGGATCGGTGTGATCTGGTGAGGTGGGTACTGAGCACGATCGCGTTGTCGAAGCGCTGCACAGGGTGCCGCGAGCTGGATTCCTCCCGCTTCAGGTGCGTGCGCTCGCTGGAGCCGACCGGCCGCTGCCGATCGGCCACGGCGCCACCAACTCCCAACCGTGGACGGTGCGGTTCATGCTGGAACTCCTTGAGGTGCCCACGGGGGCGCGGCTGCTCGACGTCGGGAGCGGCTCCGGGTGGACGACCGCGCTCCTGGCCTACCTCACCGGGCCGGGAGGCTCGGTGCTGGGCGTGGAAATCGTTCCCGCCCTGGTCGCCATGGGACAGCGGAACCTGGCCGCCGCTGGGTTCGGCTGGGCGACGATCGAACTGGCCACGACCGTGCTGGGTGCACCGGAGGCAGGCCCGTTCGACCGGATCCTGGTCTCGGCCGATGCTGGCCGGATTCCCACGGAACTGGAGGCGCAGCTCGCCACCGGCGGACGCATGGTGCTGCCGGCGGCCGGCGTGATGTGGGTGGTCGACCGCGAGCAGGACGACTGGCACCGGGTTCCGGTCAACGAGCACCGGTTCAGTTTCGTCCCGCTCGTGTGACGGCGACGCGGCGAGGTCAGCAGCCGATCAGGCGCTCCGCCAGGTACGCCTTCACCTGATCGAGGGCGACCCGCTGCTGGGTCATCGTGTCGCGTTCACGGATCGTGACCGCTTGATCATCGAGGGTGTCGAAGTCGACCGTGATGCAGAACGGCGTCCCAATCTCGTCCTGGCGACGGTATCGCCGCCCGATCGCCTGCGCGTCGTCGAACTCCACGTTCCAGTACTGCCGCAGCTCCTTGGCCAAGTCCCGCGCCTTCGGCGACAGCGCCTCATTGCGCGACAGCGGCAGCACCGCGGCTTTCACCGGGGCCAGCCGCGGGTCGAGCCTGAGCACGGTCCGGACGTCCACACCACCCTTGGTATTGGGAGCCTCGTCCTCGGTGTAAGCCTCCACCAGGAAGGCCATCAGCGAACGCGTCAGGCCAGCGGCCGGCTCGATGACGTAGGGCAGGTACCGCTCGCCGGTCGCCTGCTCGAAGTAGGACAGGTCAGTGCCTGAAAACTCCGAGTGGGTGCCCAGGTCGAAGTCAGTGCGGTTCGCGATGCCTTCCAGCTCACCCCAATCGTTCCCGGCGAACCCAAAGCGATACTCGATGTCGACCGTCCGCTTGGAGTAGTGCGACAGCTTCTCCTTGGGGTGTTCGTAGTGCCGCAGGTTCTCCGGGCTGATCCCCAGACCGACGTACCAGTCGGTGCGGGCATCGATCCAGTGCTGGTGCCATTCCTCGTCCGTGCCCGGTTTGACGAAGAACTCCATTTCCATCTGCTCGAACTCGCGGGTCCGGAAGATGAAGTTGCCGGGAGTGATCTCATTGCGGAAGGACTTGCCGACCTGCCCGATGCCGAACGGCACCTTCATGCGCGACGTATTCTCGACGTTCTTGAAGTTCACGAAGATGCCCTGCGCGGTTTCCGGACGCAGGTAGTGCAGCCCGGTTTCGTCCTCGAAGACGCCGAGGTGCGTCTTCAGCATCATGTTGAAGTCGCGCGGCACGGTGAACTGGCCGAGGTTGCCGCAGTGGGGACAGTTGACCTCGAAGAGCCCGGACGGGGCCCGGCCGTGCTTGCGCTCGAAGGCCTCTTCAAGCTCATCGGCCCGCATCCGCTTGTGACAAGACAGGCACTCGGTCAACGGGTCGGAGAAGACGCCGACGTGGCCGGAGGCCACCCAGACCTGACGAGGAAGGATGATCGAGGAGTCAAGACCGACCACATCGTCACGTCCCTGGACCACCGAACGCCACCATTGGCGCTTGATGTTCTCTTTCAACTCCACACCGAAGGGCCCGTAGTCCCACGCCGCCCTCGTGCCGCCGTAGATCTCCCCGCAGGGGTAGACGAACCCCCGACGCTTGGTCAGGCTGATCACGTTCTCCAGGCGGCTGGCCACCATGCACTCCTTGTCGTCGCGACGTGCTGCCCGGCTGGCAGCCCGGCTAGCCTACCGTTCCCCGCGGCCGGTTCTCTCCTACCGCCGCCGGTGCGGCATAGGCGCTGGGCTCGTCGATCGCCAGCGAAAGCAGCGGAATCAGCAACAGCTTCGCGTCCGTCCCGTTGAACGCCCGACGGTACGAACCGACGTCCCGCCAGCGGCTGATGATGGCCCACAGTTCCGGCGCATCCAGGTTCTGCACCACTTCGGCACCCGCACTCCCGACGCACGCGTTGAAGTGCGCCACGACCGACTCCGCCGAC
>CAYUWV010000224.1:0-4067 GCA_964448385.1 uncultured Propionibacteriaceae bacterium
GGGCTGACCACCGTCGACACTCGAACCTTCTGGAGCCCCTTCGGGCAGGTCGTCATCATGGCGCTCATCCAGATCGGCGGGTTCGGTATCGTCACCGTGGCCAGCTTCCTCACCCTGATCGCGACCGGCCGGATTTCCCTGCAGGGCTCGCTACTGGCGAGCCAGGAACTTCACCAGCGGAACCTTTCCGACACTCTCCGGATGCCCGCCCGCATCGGCGCGGTCATGTTGGGCGCAGAGGCGGTAACCGCCGTCGTCCTGACTCTCGCCTTCCGCCGCACTACCGACGACTGGGGCACTGCGGTGTGGTACGGCGTATTCCACGCCATATCCGCCTTCAACAACGCCGGCTTCGCGCTGTTCACCGACAACCTGATCGGGTTCGTCGGTGATCCGTTCATCATCATTCCGATCTGCCTGGCGATCGTCTTGGGCGGCGTCGGTTTCCCCGTCCTGTTCGAGTTCACCCGTCAATGGCGAAACCGAGGCGCGTCCTATTGGTCCGCGCACACTCGCATGACGATCTACGGGAGCCTCATCCTGCTCGTGGTGGGGTTCGTGGCATTTGCCCTGTTCGAATGGAACAACCCCCGCACGTTGGGGCCGCTGCCGTTGAGCGACAAGCTGCTCGCCTCACTCGCGGGGACCGTCTTCCCGCGCACAGCCGGTTTCAACAGCATCGACTACGGGGTTGCCAGCGAATCCACGCTCGGCGTGTCCTACGTGCTGATGTTCATCGGCGGCGGCTCCGCCGGCACCGCGGGAGGCGTCAAGGTCGGCACCGTCGGGATCATCATCGCCACGGTCCTTGCCGAACTGCGGGGCGAGGATCAGGTGGCCGTCGCCCATCGGGGCATCCCCAAAGCTGTGCAGCGCTCGGCGATGGCAATCGTCCTGCTCGGCGGCGTCGCCGTGGGATTGGCCACCCTGTTCTTGGTCGCCGACCATCGCTTCACCTTCCAGCAGGCGCTCTTCGAGACCATTTCGGCGTTCGGCACCGTGGGGCTGACCACCGGTATCACCCCCAAGCTCACACCCCCCGCACTGATCGTCCTCATGGGCCTCATGTACCTGGGACGTGTGGGCACCATCTCCGTGGCAACCGCGCTCGCTGTCCGAGCCCGGCACCGCCGCTTCCTACTACCAGAGGAGCAGCCAATTGTTGGGTAGATCACGCGGTCGAAAGATCAGCGAAGAAACCGTCCTGGTCGTGGGCTTGGGCTTGTTCGGCTCGGCAGTCGCCCGGGCGCTCACCGAAATGCACGTACCGATCATCGCCATCACGGACGACCACCTCCAGGCCGTGCACTATGCCGACGACTTCACCCACGTCATCGAGATGGACCCGTCCGACCGGGAGGCCCTGGAGCAGATTGGGATCAAGCAGATCCGCAAGGCGGTCGTCGCGTTGAGCAAGGTGGAACTGTCCATCATGACCGTGCTGGCCCTGTCCGAGGCCGGGGTCAAGGAGATCTGGGCGCGGGCCGCCACCAAAGCACACGGGGCGATCCTGGAACGCATCGGTGCCCACCACGTGGTCTACTCCGAAGCCTCGACCGGACGGCGCGTGGCCCACGCGGTGTCGGGCTACATGATCGACTACTTCGAGTTCGAGGACGGCTTCGCCATGGCCCGCACGAGGGCGCCCCGCATCACCTGGGACAAACCGTTGCGGGAATCGGTGGTGCGCACCGTGAACAACGTCACCGTCGTGGGGGTGAAGCGGATCAATCAGGACTTCATCTACGCCGTTCCCGAGACGGTGATCCACCGCGGCGACGAACTCATCGTCTCCGGACAAACCACCAATGTCGACGCCTTTTGCCGACTGCAATAGTCCCGCCGGCAGTCGTCCGAGCGCCCACCACTCGCGCCGCTCGGGAAACGCCGAACCTCACGGGTCACTGAAAGCGCCCGCAGCGCGGCACCCCGGTCATAGGCTGCCCCCAGGGGGAGTCCATGTCAGAAGAGGATTCGGGATCGCAGGCGGCGGCTGCGGGACGCCGGAGGCGCTGGCCACTGGCAGCGGCTGTCGTCGCCACCGCGGTTCTGCTCGGAGCATCACTGTTCCTCGTGACCTCCGGACGGTCACCGGCGAAGGATCCCGCCCCGGCAGCCGGACAAGTGGCCCTGCCGGAAGGGCCAAGGGCGCTCGACGCCGGCGCCTCACACTCGTGCGTCCTGACCTCGACCGGCCTGGCGCGATGTTGGGGCGGCAACTTCTCGGGCCAGGCGGGTAGCGGCAGCGTCACCCCCGACGTCCGCCGCCCGAAGGACGTTCTCGAATCCGACGCAGGGAACGCGTCCGTCTCCGCCGGCGAGTCGGGCAGTTGCCTGATCACCGGTGCGGGCGGCGTCCGCTGCTGGGGCATCCGGGGTGCCGCCGAGAACGGCCCCGGAACGGCCGACGTGGCCGGAGCGGGGTCCAAGATCACCGCGCTGTCGGTGGGTGGGTTGCACCAATGCGCCGTGACGAAATCCGGCGGGGTGAAGTGCTGGGGGGACAACACCGAAGGCCAACTCGGTGACGGGACCACAGCAGCCCGTGCCACGCCGGTGGTTGTGGCCGGGTTGCCGGGCCCAATCAGAGCCATCGCCAGCGGGAGCAGCCACACCTGCGCGCTCACCCGCGCCGGTGGCGTCCTGTGTTGGGGGGCCAATACCGAAGGCCAGCTGGGCAACCAGAAGAAGCAGAACAGCCGGTCCCCCGTCGCCGTCCGGGGCCTCTCGTCGGGCGTGACGGCCATCTCCGCCGGCAGCTCTCACACCTGCGCGATCACCGAGACGGGCAAGGTCCGCTGCTGGGGCTCGGGCCGTCAGGGCCAACTAGGGGTTCGCGCGGTGATCGACTCGCGGGTTCCGGTAACGGTGGTCGGGCTCACGCCCGGGGCCGTAGCGGTGTCAGCGGGAAGTTCTCACTCATGCGTGATCACCAGGGCCGGCGGCGTCACATGCTGGGGAGACAACAGCTCCGGGCAGCTCGGCGACGGCACCCTCGCGAGCAGCGCCATCCCCGTGAACGTCGTAGGTCTCCCGTCTGAGGTGTTTGCCATCGCGGCGGGCGGTAGGCACACCTGCGCGGCGACCGCCACTGGTGTCATCTGCTGGGGCGCCAACGACTCCGGCCAACTGGGCGACGGCACCCGGACGGACAGCAGCGTTCCCGTCGCCGTAGGCTCCCCGCGCCCACTCGCCCAGGTCGCTGACACGCGGCCGATCCATGTCATCTACCTCGACACCGACCTCGACGTGACGACAGGCCAGCCCCGATGGTCAAGGCAGGCGCGTGAGGCGGTGGGACGGCGGCTTCGGTCTCGCGAACCGACACTGCTAGACGCCTTCCGGCAAGGTTTCGTCGGGGCAACAGGTGGACGCATGGAACCCGCCTGGGTGCGCGTGACGGTGGCCCGCGACACCTTGCGGCTCGACCCCGGCTGCATCGACCACAACTACGGCTTCAACACCGAAGAGGTGGAGGCTGCAGCGCGACCGTACCGCAAGGAGGGCGCCATGAACGTGGTGGTGGTCGAGGCGTTCGACTGCGACGACACTGAAGACCAGAAGTGGGCTGGCTACGACGGACCCGACACGATGCCGGTCGCGCTGTGGACCTCTCTCGACAGTGTGAACGAGTTGTTGCACACGGTGCTCCACGAGTACGGGCACGATGCTGGGTTGGCCCACGCCGGCACCGCGTGGTGCGACGACCCGATCAGGATCGCGCGCTGCGACGTCCAGCCGACCGCGGATGAGTCCTCGCTGATGTCCTACTCGCACACGTTGGATGTGTTCACCGGACCCGAACTCGACCTGATGCACCTGCTCACCGCCGAGGAGATCGTGCGAATCTCGCCCAGTCCGGAATCCCCCCTCAGGATCGCCCTTCACGACTCCCAGGAGCCCGGCCCGAAGCTCCTGATACTCCGGCGAGCGTTCCACAAGAAGCCCGTGTTCCTGTCGTGGGCCGACGGGAAGCTGGAAATCCGCTACCCATTCGAGCCCGACGACGACTTCCCGACCCTGGTCAGCCTCTCTCGTGACACCTCGATCCTGGGTGAGCGCGTCTT
>CAYUWV010000225.1:0-4056 GCA_964448385.1 uncultured Propionibacteriaceae bacterium
GTCGTCGTGCTCAGCCGGCCCAGGATGTCGCCCTGTTCGACCACTTGGCCGACCGACACGTCGATTCGGTCGACCGCGTAGGTCAACGAAGAGAACACCTTGAACGTGCGAGCGCTGGCCACCGTCCCGGTCGCGGCGATGCTGTCCTGGATCGTCGTGGGTGCCAGCACAGTCGTGTCTAGGGCGGCGACCGCGGTCACCCGGGGCTGGAGCATCGTGACCGCGACCAGAGACATCACCACCAGCAGGACTGCGGCACCGCCTATGAGCCAGCGCCGCCGGCGCCTGCGTCGCGCCAGCACAGGGGAGTCTTTTCGAGGCGCGTCGGCGGCGTCATCCGGTTCGGTCACGTCCAGGGGAGCCCCCTCCGTCTCGCTCATAGGTCATGCTCGGTCAGGAAGCCGTCCAGAATTTTCACGATCCGTTTCGCGCGCCGGGCGATGTCGTTCTCGTGAGTGATCATGATGACCGTGCGTCCGTTGCGATGGATCTCCCCGAAGAGGTCCATCACCTGCTCTCCCGTCTTCTGGTCGAGCGCCCCCGTCGGTTCGTCCGCCAGCAGCACAGATGGTTCGGTGACCAGCGCGCGCGCGATCGCGACCCGCTGCTGCTGGCCGCCGGACAGCTGGTTGGGCAGGTGGTGCGTCTTGTCCGACAGACCGACCTGGTCCAGGAGCTTCAGCGCACGGCGACGGCGCTCGGCGGAGCTGGCGCTGGAGTAGATGAGGGGCAGTTCGACGTTCTCGAGGGCGTTGAGTCGGGGCAGTAACTGGAAGCTCTGGAAGACGAACCCCACCTCGCTGTTGCGGATGTGCGCGAGTTCGGTTTCGCTCAGGCTCCCGACATCGTGGCCGGCGAGGACGTAACTGCCGCTGGTCGGCACGTCCAGGCAA
Source organism: uncultured Propionibacteriaceae bacterium (assembly GCA_964448385.1). Classification (GTDB taxonomy): domain Bacteria; phylum Actinomycetota; class Actinomycetes; order Propionibacteriales; family Propionibacteriaceae; genus Propionicimonas. The sequence continues at coordinate 894 of CAYUWV010000225.1, forward strand.
CCGAGGATGTTCATCAGCGTGGACTTGCCCGAGCCGGAGGGCCCGAGAATCGACACGAACTCCCCTTTCCGAACGCGCAGATTGACGTGGTGGAGGACTTCCACCTCGTCATCGCCCATGACGTAGCTCTTGCACACGTCGCGCATGGCGATGACCTCGGGCCGCGGGGCTGCGGCATCCGGCCGCACGCGATCGCTCACCGCCACCGAATCGGCGCCGGTACCACGGGATGCCACTGCTGTGGACTCGCTTCCTAGCGACTGCGGGTTCACGTACCCAGCTTGGCACTCACGGCCAAAGAGCGTGGGGGGCTGGCCGCTATCGTCGTCGACTCAGTCTGTCAGGAAGCCTCGCGGCGGTGGCGGCCGGGGGGTTGGTTCGCGAACCTGCTGTCGAAGGTCGTATCGCACAGGAGGAGAGGCCAGTCGACAACACGAGCGACTGATGCCAGTGACACCCGAGATCGGACCGGCCCGGCAGGCCTTCCAGGGTGCGGAGTGTGGGGTCAGATCCGCACTCCGAAAGTGGTAGGACGAAGTACGTTATTGGTGTCGAGTTTCAGGAGGACTTGTGCCGACCGCTACCTGCCCTGTGTGCGACGAAGACGTTACTTACGATGACCGCGAACAGTTTCGGAGGCACGTCAACGGACATTCGCGGTGCGGGAAATGCGGGCGTCGTTTCACCAGCGACGTGGCACTGGGGAGTCATGCACTCACCTGCCAGGGCAGCTCTCTTGATCCAGATGATCTTCCCCCGTGGATGTAGCGGCGCCGGCCTGCCCGCAACCACGCTGCGACCCGGGGGAGGACCGCCGGCACTCACCGTCGATGAACGTCGGTGCCAGTATTCCAAGGGGTACAGCGGGTCCCGTGTCAAGGGTTGGCGGCGGAATTGTGGACCACGATTCGTTGTGAAAGTGCTTGTGGATAACGGGTTTGGGGGGCCAAAACTGTCAGTGGCCGCGTTTAGCGTGAAGGTATGGAAGCCGGGTTCGAGGAGCTGACGGACGGCCAGCTGGTGGCCGTGATCGACGCCGCGCTGGACGCGTTGAGCGACGACCGGTTGCGGCTGCCGACCGACCGGGAACTCCTCGACCAGCTGCGCGCCGGGCTGCGAGTCGACGCCCGGCTCCGCGCCTGGCAACAGCACCTCGCCGCCCGGATCGAAGCCGCCGGAGCTGCGTGGCACGAACACCGCACCTCCACCACCACCTGGCTCGCCGAAGCCGCGAACCTGACCGCCCGGGAGGCCGCCCGGCTCGTGAAAGCCGGCCAGGAACTGGCCCGGTTCCCGATCGTCGGCGCCGCAGCCGCCCGCGGCCAGGTGTTACCCGGCCAGGCCGAAGCCATCACCTCAGTGCTCCGGAACCTTCCTGAGGAGTTCCCCACTGAAACCGTCGGCGACGCGCAAGAGGTGATGGTGGGCTTCGCGGCCAGCCACAACTCGGCCGAACTGCGTCGGCTCACCGGGCACCTGCTCGACGTGCTCGCCCCCGACACCGCCGACCAGCTGGAAGCGGCCCGGCTGGAACGCGAACTCGCCACCGCCCAACGCAACCGGCACCTCGCCTTCCACCACGACGGACACGGGTCAGTCCTGATCCGCGGCAGCCTCCCCAGCGCCGCCGCCGAACCGTTCATCCGGATCGTCGATGCCTACGCCGCCGCCGAGAAACGAGCCCTCGACACCCTCGACCCCCACGCCGAGGACATCACCCCCGCCATGCGGCGAGCCGACGGACTCCTCGCCATGACCTACCGACACACCCAGGAATCCCTCGCCCCCGGCAACGGCGGCGACCGGCCCCGCATCGTCGTCACCCTCCCCTACGACCAGCTGATCCGACTCGGCTGCGACCACGGCCTGATCACCGACACCGGCTCTGACCAAGGCCCCGCCTGCCGGGCCCGGCTGGTTGCCACCGGCGAACCGATCGCCCCCTCCGCGGTACGCCAACTGCTGTGCGACGCCGACATCATGCCCGTCGTCCTCGGCGGCCCCTCCGAAATCCTCGACGTCGGCCGCACCCAACGCCTCGTCACCCCCGCCATCCGAGCCGCGCTCGACCTCCGCGACGGCGGCTGCGTCTTCGCCGGCTGCGACAAACCACCCCACGCCTGCCAAGCCCACCACACCACCCCCTGGCGACTCGGCGGAACCACCTCACTGACCGGCCTCGTCCTCGTCTGCCCACACCACCACGGCATCGTCGAACCTGGACCCGACCCCACCGCCGACCGCTGGCACGTCAGACTCCGCCCCGACGGTATCCACGAAGTCATCCCACCCCGACGAGTCGACCCCCACCAACGACCACGACTCCACGCCCGCTTCCAAACCCCCCGGCGCTGCTAGACCAGATCCGGCGACAGGATCCACGCCACCGCGAACCCCGGCGCGTCGACCTTCGGCACCAGCCGCACCAGCGCGGCATTCTGGAACGCGACCGCGTGGGCATCGACGCGCCCAGCGACGAGCAGCGACGCCAGGCGATCCAGGAACGGCAGGTGGCCGACCACGGCGATCGCACCCCCGGGCGCGACTCGCGCCTGCGCCTGGAGCCAGTCCGCGATCGGCTGGACCGGGTCTGACGGATCCAGACCGGCACGGGTCTCGACGCTCGCGCCGACCGCGTCGCCGAGGATGCGAGCGGTCTGCTCGGCGCGCAACTTGCCGCTGTGGAGGCACCGGTCGACCCGGACGCCCGCGGTACGCGCCCGCGAGGCGACCCGATCGACACCGGCTCGACCGGCTGCGGTGAGGGGGCGCGACGGATCCTCCTCCGCGGAGGTCGCGGCCCCATGCTGCATGAGATAGATCTCCACACCCGCTCCTTCCGTCGTCCCGCCCCACGGGAGCAAGCGAGCGGCGGGCGCCGATACCGTCCAGCCTACGACCGCGCCGAGACCCCCACAACGCTCCCGGCGGCACCCAATTGGCTCACTCGCGGTGCATCATTGACGATTGGGCCGCACCCGGATCTCGCCTCCGGCAGGGTTGGGTGTGACACACGAAAGGGGAAGCCACATGGCTCAGCTGTCGCAGGACGAGTTGAAGCGGGACGTCGGCCGCGCGGCCATCGCCTACGTCACGCCCGGGACGATAGTCGGGGTCGGGACCGGCTCCACCGTTGCCCACTTCATCGAGGCGCTCGGCCAGA
>CAYUWV010000226.1:0-4012 GCA_964448385.1 uncultured Propionibacteriaceae bacterium
ATGAGCGGGGATTCGGCTTCCCCGAGGCGCCCCCCACCATCCGCGTCTGGCTGCATTCTCGCGGGATGCCCCGGATCGAGGCGACGGTGCAGCACGCCAGCGAACCCCTGGCGAACACGCGGCTGAGGTTCTCGGACTTCGACTACTCGAACACCGGCTTCGTGGCGCGGTTCGACCTCAGTGAGGCGGTGCGCCTGGCGGATCGCCGGCGACGCTGGCGCGCGGTGGTCGAGGTGTCCGGTGGGGGGCACTCGGGGCGAACCACGTTCAAGCGGCGCGCACCGCTCGGCTCGGCCCATCACCTGTCGAGCAGGGTGTTCGACGAGGTGCAGGTCACCCCGCTGTGGGGGAGGCCGGGCGAGGGTCTGTGCCTGCACGTCGGAAGGCCGCGAGTCCTGGCCGAGCTCGCGCAACTGGACGGTCGGCAGTTCAGTGCCGAGCTGTTGCTGAGCCGCACCTCGTTCAGCTCCGCGGAACTGGTGTCGCCCCAGGGCGTCACGGTGCTCGACACCGAGCGATTGCCGAACGGACGGATCCGCGTGAGCGGACGGCTCCCCGCGATCAGGCCGGACGGCCCGACCAGCTTGGTTGATCCGGAGGAGGACGAGGGCCTCTTCAACCCCGAACTCGAAGGTCTGGCGCTGCCAATCCTGAGCTATCAACTCTTGGTCACGGACGCGGGGGGGAGGGCGCATCAAGCGCGGACCACTCTGGATCCCTTGTTGCATGCCACGTGGCCCGACCAGCCGCCGTTCCTCTATCCGAGCCCGACCGGGACGGTGCGGATCCGCGACTGCGCAGCCATGATCGTGCTGACGTCGGTGGCTACGGACTCCGGTGAGAAGCCTGCGCTGCACTTCACCGGCGTCGTGCTGGGTGATCTCGCCGGGGCCCGGCTCGACTTCGTCGGCGCCCGAGGGGAGCGACCTGTCCGTTACACCGTGGGACCGGATCGGGTCATCACCGGCACCTGCGAGTGGCTCAAAGGAAGCTGGGGTGCTGAACCGCGTCCGCCGATGGCGGGTCGCTACACCCTGCTCGGGCACACCGCCGAGGGGAAGTGGTTCCGGATCGCCTGCGCCCCGAGCCTGATCGCCCAGGCTCCCCAACTCGACTACGGGACTGAGTTCAACTCGTCCATCGGGGTTGGGACTGGTCGACGCTTGGCAGTGCAGCTCAGCAAGCCCTTGCGGCCCGATGAGATCGGCTCCTACCACCAGAAGCGGCTGCAGACCCACTTCCATCGGCCGGACCTGCCCGTGAAGGATCAGTTCTACTTCGAGAGCTTCAATGGCCGACAAGCGACCTGCAACCCGTTGGCGCTCGATCGGGAGGTGGCACGCCGCTTCCCGGAGTTGCCGCGCTACTGGGGCGTGATGGACAACTCCGTGGCCGTGCCGGAGGGGGCCATCGCGGTCCCGCACAGCTCAACGGCTTGGTGGGAGGCTCGCGAAACCTCCCGGTATGTGATCACGAACGAATGGCTGAAGAACAGCTTCGCCCACCGTCCCGGCCAGGTGGTGCTGCAGACCTGGCACGGAACAATGCTCAAGCGCATCGGGTTGGACCGCCCCGCGATGGATCCGGTGCTGCGCCGTTCGTTGCTGCAGGAACGAGCGAAATGGGACATCTTGTTGTCGCAGAACGCGCACAGCACAGAGATCTTCAAGAGTGCGTACAGCTGGACGAAGGACATCTGGGAGGAGGGGTACCCGCGCAACGACGACTTGGTCAACGCGCCACGGGAACCCGTCCGGGAATTGCTGGGGATTCGCCCAGACCAGACTGCCATCCTCTACGCGCCCACGTGGCGAGACAACCTGACCGGAATGGTCACCTTCCTGGACCTGGAACGCCTCGTGGCTGCCCTCGGGGACAACTACGTCCTGCTCCTGCGGGGCCATTCCCGAACCATCAAGCACGGTGCCGATGTCGTCTTGGACGGCGTCATCGACGTGACGAGCTACCCGAACATCACCGACCTGTTCCTGGCGGCCGATGCCATGATCACGGACTACTCGTCGGTCATGTTCGACTTCTCGGTCACCGGCCGGCCGATGATCTTCTTCGTCCCTGACATGGATCTGTACCGCGACTCGGTGCGCGGGGTCTACTTCGACCTGTCCGAGGTTGCTCCTGGCCCCGTCCTCGCCCTGCAGGACGACGTCGTGGACGCGTTGCGGGACCTGCCAGGGAACGCGGCGCGCTATGCGCAGCGATACCGTGAGTGGCAGCGGCGGTTCAACAGCCACGATGACGGCCAGAGTGCCGCTCGCGTGATCGACCGACTGATGAAGCTGGGTGACCGGTGAAGGTGGGTGACCAGTTCAGGGCAGCAGGACGTCGGCTCGCAACATGTTGTGATCCGAGGGGATAACCCCCACGAAGCTGCCCTCGGCATCCACGTTGACGACCGTCTCCCATTCCTCGACAGTGACACCGGACGACGTCCAGATGTAATCGAGGTACGTTCCGTTGAGATAGCCGAAGCTGGGGGCCTTCCGGGCGAAGCCGTTGTAGCTGGAGAAGTTGGCCCGGATCCGCCGCGCGGCTGTGGCTCCCGAGGTGGTGCGGGTGGATCGGTAGCTGTTGCCCAGCGGATCGACGTACCCGGCGCTACGCATCGTGTCGTAGGGCCCGTTACTGGGCGGCGTCCACTTGTGGGAGTTGAAGTCGCCAACGATCAAGCTGGGGAGCTTGGCAGGGTTGCGCTTGGCCACCTCGGCGAGAATCTCCTTCGTCTGCGCGACCCGCAGATTGAAGTAGGAGCTCTCACCGGATGCGTCCTTGGTGGGTTCCAGATGGGTGTCGCCGAAGAAGAACCGATGGCCGGTCTGCTTGACCTCAAGGATCGCCCACGCCAGGTAGCGTTCGTTGTCGGACTTGCTGATTTGTGAGAGCTGCAGGGAGCCCTGATTCACGAGTCGCAGCACGGCGGAGTTGTAGACGATCTTCACGCCCTGCGAGGCGCCCCGATTCGAATAGACGCACTTTGTGGGCGTGGTCGACTTGACGCAGTTGTTGCGATGCGGATTCGTGAGCTTGTAGGGGTTGCCCAACCGCTTCACCAAGTCTTCGAACTGGGCAAGATCGGAGAGCGGCTTGCCGTTGCCGTCCTTGAGCCAGCCCTGGGACGCCTCCTGAAAGCCGATCACGTCGGGCGCCTGCGCCAGCACGGTGCTCACGACGCTGTCGCGACGCTGGTACCACGTCAGCTCGTTGGCCAAGCCGGCAAAGCAGTTGGCGCAATGGACGTTGTAGGTCGCGATGCGCAGGGGGCTGGGGCCGGGGGCGACCTTCGTGGTGGTGACCGAAATCGCCGCCGAGTACGGGCTGAGGCTGACGCCCGCTGCGGTGATGACGCGGACCTTGATGTGGTAGGTCGTCCCTGGATCGAGCCCGGTGATCTCGAGGCTGGTGCCCGTAGCCTGCAGCTCGGCTGCCCCGGTCATGGTTGGCGTGGTGGCGTACTGGACGCGGTAGCGCGGCGCGCCGGCCACGGCCTTCCAGCTGACCTCGACGCTTGTCCTCGCGGCCTTGCTGACGGCCAGTCCGGCGGGCGCCTGGAGGGAGGACTGGGTCGGGTTCTGGGTCCCCCCCTTGGCGCGGGTCGTGGCAGTGACGGGGGTGGAATACGCGCTGAGGTTGCCCCCGTCGGGAGCGATGACTCGCACCTTCAGGTAGTACCTGGTGCCTGCCTTGAGGCCAGTCACAGTGGCTTTGGTGCCAGTCACCCTCAGGTAGCCAGGGTCGGTGAAGCCCGAGGTCGTGGCCCAACTGATCCGGTAGCGGTTGTCGGTGCCTCGTGCGGCCCACGTGACTGCCAGCGCGGTTTCGCTGCTGACACTGGCGGTGAGTGCGGCCGGGCTGAGGAACGGGTACTCGCCGCTGCCTCGGGTGCGGGCCTTGATCGCCGCCGAGTAGGGACTCAGGTTCGCCCCGTCAGCGGTGATGGCCCGAACCTTGATGTAGTACGTCTGGTCGGAAACCAGACCGGTGAGCTCGCCGGAGG
>CAYUWV010000227.1:0-3993 GCA_964448385.1 uncultured Propionibacteriaceae bacterium
GGGGTGAGGTTGGTGCGGTTGATCTCCTTGTGGCCACCCGAGCCGGCCTTTTCGACCGCGGCGTGGTTGTTCCGGCCCGCGAACAGGTCGAGGTACCACACCTGCGGCTTGCCGGGCATGAACAGCTGGATCGCCCGCGCCAGCAGCAACCGGGCGTCGCTCTCCCCCAGGGCGCTGTAGTAGGTCGCGTTGACCTGGTAGTACATGTTCTTCGCGCCATGCAGGTCCTTCACATAACCGCCACGGCCCTTGATGGTGTCGATCAGCCCCTGGATGCGCTCCTCGTCCAGCAGCCCCTTCAGGTCCAGCAGCGGGATGCCGTCGTGGCAGCCGAGCATGTTCACCGTCCGAATGTTCTTCTCAAGCAGGTCGCCGATCCACCGCTTCAGCGTGGTCGCGTCCTGCCGGTCGAACGCGTCGATCAGCAACCCTGGCAGGAAGAAGTCGTAGGTCATGAACCCCTTGGCCGCGATGGTCTCGTGGATCTTCTCGGCATACGTGGAGTGGATCTCCGGCAGGAGCTTCAAGCCGCGCTTGTCGGCCAGCGCCTTGACCTGGCCCAACACGTCCCACGTGCCCGGATCGTTGAGGAAGTTCTTGAGGCCCGGCTCCTTGGGGGCGTAGGCGAACGCGTCCAACCGCACGATCTGCGCCCCGTAGCCGGCCAGCTTGTCCAGGGTCTCGGCGTAGAAATCCCAGACCAGCGGAGACTTGATGTTGAGGTCCATCTGGCCGAGGTACTTCCGCTGCGACTCGACCAGGTCGACCACGGCATCACGAACCGCTTCGTACCCTGCGAAGTCCGCCTCGGCCGGCTTCTTGCCCGAACTGATCGCGGCAGCCAGTCGTTCGGCCAACACTTCGGCCCGGCCGTATTGCAGCCCGGTCGCCTTCATCAGGTCCTGGGTGTCGGGGGCGGTGTAGCGCACCTCCTGGTAGAACGTGTTCCAGTACGGCTTCTCACTGCCGTCCGGCAGGCGCACCATCAGGATCGGCAGGCCGGGCTTGCGGAAGAACATGTCCTTGATCAGCTCGGGATCGGGCTGGATGTAGCCCTCTGGGGTCAGCTCGCCGTGGCCGGCCCAGAACGCGTTCCAGTCGATGAAGAAGTTGGCGTACTTCGACCGCTCACCCTTGGCGAGAATGTCCTGGAACTGCGGGGAGAGCACCGAGGCGTGGTTGAGGATGAAGTCGAACTTGAAGTCGATGCCCTCCTCAGCCAGCGCCGGCAGGTCGTCCGGCGTGGTGAACCGCTCGCTCAGGTCGTAGTCGATCACCGAGAATCCGCGATCGAGATCGGTGTTGAAGATGCTCGGCAGCAGGTACGCGGAGCTGAACACGTCTTTCAACTCGGGGCGGCGGACGAAGTCCACCAGATCGGAGAGGGTGCCCCCGATGCTGTCCGGGTAAACGTTCAGCATCGGCCCGGCGCCGGGAAGGTCGGCACCCATCGACGTCAGGTAGCCGTCGTAGTCGAGCAGTTCGCCTGACTTCGCCACGATGATCTTGGCCTTGCGTGCCTGCGAGTGCAGCTTGGCCTGCTCGAGACCCAGCACCACGGAGGTGAAGGGGCTGTCCACCGCGCCGTCGCGGCTCCGGGCCCGGCGGTGGGCCAGGGTCTCCTCCGGCGTGCTGTTGAGCAGGATCGGGATGTCCACGCCCGTCAGGAAGTCGTTGTTGCCGTGCGTCCACTCGACCACGATCACCTTCGTATCGCTGACGTCCACCTCGTCGTACCACAGGGCGTCCGGGGTCCGCCCCATGCGCTTGAGCAGCAAAGAGGCAGCGCCGCCATGGAAGGCCGCCAGGATGGTGCTGACCTCATCGAAGTCGATCTCGTTCGGCGTTCCCAGGTAGTTCGCCAGCGCCTTGCGTCCTGACTTCTGGTACGTCGCGAGCCAGGGATGGGCAGCCACCTGCGCCGAGTCGGCGTCGAGATCGGACGCCTGCAGCGCGGCCAGTTCGGTTCGGACGCCTGCGCCGTAGCGGCCGGTGGCGACCAGGCCTCGGATGCCGCCGGTGCGGAAGATGCGCAGCCGTTCAGCGTCGTTGGCGGACGGAACCCGGCGCGGGTAGTTGTCTCCCGAGAGCACGTAGGCCCCGACGCCGAGGGAGTTGAGGCCGTAGGCCAGCAACGAGCCGATCTCAGATTTGCCGACCCCCGAACCGCCATGCACTGCCACCACGGCGCGGTGGTGGGGACTGGTCGCCAGCGCGGGTTCAAGCAGGTCCCACAAGACCGGGAAGATCGCCTTCGCCTTGGCCACGTGGTTGTCGGTGATCTGGACTTTGTCGCCAGGCATGTCCCCCGTGGGAATGGAGTTCGTGTCCGTCAAAGCCGGGAATTCTGTGCGCATTGCCGACCTCCTGATAACTGGTGATTGCAACCCCAGCAGCCTATCCAAGATGCCCGGCGATCGGAGGGGGAAACCCCTGCGGCACCAGAGGCGCTGCTTTCGTTGCGCCTGAGGGCTGCCACCAACCCTCAACCAAGAACCCTCGAGGTCACCTTGAGGCCGGGTCGCAGCAAAATCCCTTGTCACACGCAGATCGTCCCCGAGGCCCCGGCTGTGGAGTCTCAGGGGGAGCCTTGCCGACATCGTGAGGGGTAGGTAGGAAACCCCTTATGACGTATTCCTCGCGAGTGGTGTCGCTGACCCTGGGACTGGCCATGGTTGTCGGCCTCACGTTCGCGGGCGCTCCGGCATCGATGGCTGCAACCCCTTCGGAAAATGCCAAGAAGGCTTTCATCAGCAGTGTCGCCACGGCGGCGCAAAACAGCCAGCGGCAATGGGGAATCCCGGCGTCGGTTTCCATTGCCCAAGCCATCGAGTCCACCGAGTTCGGTACCAGCACGTTGGCCACCAAGGCCCGCAACTTCTTCGGTATCCGGTGCAGCGCGACCATGACCGCGGCTGGCTTCGCCAGCCTGGCCGTCGCGCAGGTCGGTAAGGCCTACGTCCTCGGCGCCGAGGCGCTGGCGTCCAACCCTGACCCGAAGAAGTTCGACTGCTCGGAGTTGGTTGAGTGGCTCTACGCCCGCTCGGGGAACAAGATCACCGATCTGGCAGCGGCGCAGTACGACGCCACCAAGCCGGTCAGCGGTTCGCCCAAGACCGGGGACTTGGTCTTCCTGCGCAACAACCCCGCCCGGTCGAATGGCATCGGCCACGTGGCCGTGCTCACCACGAAGCTCGCCTCGGGCGACTGGGAGATCGTCGAGGCCCGGGGACGCGCCTACGGCGTCGTGAAGTCCACGCTGAGCTACTGGAAGCAACGCAGCTATTACGCCGGGCTACGTCGTTCCGCTTCGCTGAAGTTCGCCGGTTCGGACGGTGTCGCGCTGAGCTCCAATTCGTCCAATTACCAGTCCGGCTGCCTCTCGATCACGTCGAACTCCGGCGCCGTCACGAAGTACCGCAGTTACTCCTCGATCACCTACTCGTTCGCTGATCATGCGGCGAGCGTCGCCAACGATTCCGCCTACAAGGGCGCTCGTTCCCTGATGGCCGACATTCCCGCCTTTGTCGAAGCACTCGCCAAGGTCGAAGCACCCGATGACGCCGCCGCGTACGCCAAGACTGTGAAGAACCTGATCTCCACCTACAAGCTCACCGATTACGACGTGGTTCCGATGAGCGTCGTCCTGTTCTCTGGCGCCAAGGGCGCGAAGGTCACCGCGTTGCAGCACCTCCTGCTGCAGGCGGGCTCGAGCGTGAAGGTGACCGGGACCTACGACGCCGCCACCGTCGCCGCGGTCAAGGCCTTCCAATCCGCCAAGGGATTGTCTGTCGACGGGGAAGCAGGCCCGGCAACGCTCTCGGCGCTGATCGCCACGATCGACTCCGGCTCGACCGGTAACCGGGTGAGTGCCCTGCACGCCCTGTTGAACGGATTGGGTTACCAGCCCACCAGCGGCGCCTCCTTCGGGCCGGCGACGGTGGAAGCGGTCAAGGCTTTCCAGGCCGTGGCCGGGCTCACGCCCGACGGCAC
>CAYUWV010000228.1:0-3977 GCA_964448385.1 uncultured Propionibacteriaceae bacterium
GAGCGCAGGACGCCCGATGAACGACACCTCGGCCACGGCCAAACCTCCCGATCTTGAGCGTTCCCGGCGGTCCGCTTTCATCCTAGGCGCCGAGTGCGGCAGTCTGGTCCGGTGAGCCTGCCAGAACCGTCCCGTCGGGATACCCGACTGGACACCTACGTCGATGCGTACGCGGAACGGACCCACGGCCTGACGGTGTCAGCCGTGCGAGCTCTGTTCGCTGTCGCCAATCGACCAGAGGTCGTTTCGCTGGCCGGCGGCATGCCGAACATCGCCGACCTCCCCCGCGAGGCGCTCGGCCAGGCCGTCGACAGACTGATTCGAGAGCAGGGCACGCAGGCCATGCAGTATGGCTCGGGCCAAGGCGAGCTGTTCATGCGCGAGCACATCGTCGAGGTGATGGCCGAAGAGGGGATTCACGCCCACGCCGACGACGTCGTGGTCAGTTGCGGTTCGCAGCAGGCGCTCGACCTCGTCACCCGGGTGTTCTGCGATCCCGGCGATGTGGTGCTCGCCGAGGGGCCCAGCTACGTGGGCGCGCTCGGCACCTTCCGCGCCTATCAGTGTCAGATCGTCCACGTCGCGATGGACGATCACGGCATCGATCCGGTGGCCCTCACCCACGCCTTGCTGACCCTGCGCGCAGCCGGCAAGCGGGTCAAGTTCCTCTACACGATCCCCAACTTCCAGAACCCGACGGGGGTCACCCAGCCGGTGGAACGGCGTCGCGAGCTCATCGCGATCGCCAAGGAGCACGACCTGCTGATCCTTGAGGACAATCCCTACGGCCTGCTCACCCTCGAGACCGAGCCGCTCCCCGCGCTGCGGGCGATGGACGCCGAACACGTGATCTACCTCGGCTCGTTCTCCAAGACCTTCGCGCCGGGGTTCCGGGTCGGTTGGGTGGTCGCTCCGCCAGCGGTCAGGGAGAAGTTGGTGCTCACCCAAGAGGCCGCCACACTCGCTCCCCCGGTGTTCTCCCAGTACGTGATCTCGTCCTACCTCGAACAGTTCGACTGGCGAGGGCAGATCGACGTATTCCGTGAGATGTACCGAGCCCGCCGCGACGCCATGATGGAGGGCCTGATCGAGAACATGCCGCCCGGCACCACCTGGACGCATCCCCAGGGCGGCTTCTTCGTGTGGGTGACGCTGCCCGAAGGGCTCGACTCCCAGGCGATCCTGCCCCGGGCGGTCTCGGAGCGGGTCGCGTTCACCCCTGGCCCTGCGTTCTACGCCGACGGCCTGGGTAGCCGGAACATGAGACTGTCGTTCTGCTTCCCAACGCCCGAGCGCATTCTCGAAGGCACCCGCAGGTTGGGCAAGGTGCTCGCCAACGAGCTTGAGATGCACCGCACCTTCGGCCTGCACCAGACCACGACTCCCCACAACGAGCTCCAGACCGGCCCGGCTCCAAACACCAGTTAGGCATCGACATGAACCACACTGCTCCCCACGGCCCGATCGTCGTGCTCGCCGGTGGGCTCTCCCACGAACGCGAAGTCTCGCTGCGCTCCGGACGGCGCGTGGCCCAGGCCCTTCGCGACCAGGGTCGCGAAGTCGTCGAGGCCGACGTCAACCCCGACCTGATCGGCCTGTTGCGGTCCCTGGAGAACCCGGTCATCTTCCCGCTGCTGCACGGCGGGGTCGGTGAGGACGGCGGGCTGCAGCAGGTGCTCGCCCTCCTCGGCGTCGCCTACGTCGGATCAGAACCCGGAGCGTGTCGCCGATCGTTCAACAAGGCGGTCGGGGGTCCGCTGCGGGCCCGCGCGGGTCTGGCCACTCCCCAGATGGCCGCTCTCCCCCACGACATGTTCCGCGAGTTGGGCGCAGCCCACCTGGTGGCGGCCCTCGGCGAGCGGTTCGGCTACCCGATGATCGTCAAGCCCGCCCGGAGCGGCTCAGCCCTGGGCTGCAGCAAGGTCCTGTCGGCCGAGGAGCTGCCCACCGCGATGGTGGGCGCGTACGCCTACGGGGACTTGGCCGTGATTGAGGAGTTCATTGACGGCGTCGAGGTCGCCGTCCCGGTCGTCGAGCTGGACGGGCAGCCCGTCGCACTGCCCGCGGTCGAGATCCGTCCGAACTCCGGGATCTACGACTACACGGCTCGCTACACCGCGGGCGAGACGCGGTTCATCGCACCGGCAGACGTGAGCGACGAGGTTGCCGCCGCCTGCGCTGCGCTGGCCGTCGCCGCCCACCAGGTCTTGGGGCTGCGCGACCTCTCCCGCGCCGACATCATCGTCCGGCCGGACGGCACCCCGGTCTGCATCGAGACCAACTCCGCCCCCGGCATGACGGAGACCTCGCTCATGCCGCTGTCGGTGGAGGCTGCCGGGTACAACTTCGGCCTGCTCTGCGCGCAGCTCGTCGACAATGCGTGGGCGCGCCATCTGGGCTAGCCGGATGGTCGTCTGGGGCAAGCAGGCGCTGGTCGGTGTGGTCGGGTTCGGCCTCGCCCTGGCCATGATCTGGCTGGGGTTGTGGCAGATGCAGGTGTTCGAGTCCAAGGAGAACAGTTCGGCCGTGGCTCGTGCCGCGCAGCCGGCCGTCCCGTTGCTCGACTTCGTCGGGACGGACGGCACCGTCGGCGATATCTACGGCAAGACGGTCTGGGTCTCCGGCAGCTACCAGCCTGCTGACCAGGTGCTGGTGGCTGGGGACGACGGCACGGTGCGCGTCTTGACGGCGCTGCTGTTGGCGGACGGCCGGGTGCTGCCCGTGGTTCGGGGCACTGTCGGCTCGCTGACCGCCCCCGCGCCTCCCCCGCCCGCCGGGACGGTGACACAGACGGGCGTCTTCCTGCCGTCGGAGGCGCGCGCTGACCACCCGGTGCCCGCCGACGCGCTGGGTTCGGTCAGGTTGCCGCTGCTGGCGCAGCGCTGGTCGCAGCCGCTCCTGCCGGGGTTCGTCACCCTGGGGGCTGCGGACGCCGCGGCGCAGGGCCTCTCCCCCGCCACCCCCGTCCTGCCCACCGGGGAAGGTTCGGTGCAGAACATCGGCTACGCCCTGCAATGGTGGGTGTTCGCGGCCTTCGCGGTGTTGCTGACCGTCCGGTTCGTCCGGACGATCGGTCGGCGCGGTGACCTCGGTACGCTGGCGGACCAGGAGGACGAATGAGCCACGACGCATTGACCACCAAGCCGGACGACCCAGCAGGGGCAGCCGGGCTTGTCATCACGCCCGATCAGCTGCCAGCTATCCGCGCCGCGTTGCTGCGCTACCGGATCATGGCCTACGTGGTGGGGGTGCTGCTGGTGGTCCTGGTCCTGGTCGGGATGCCCATGAAGTACCTGGCCGGCGACAGCACGGTGGTCACCTGGACGGGGGTGCCGCACGGCTGGCTGTACATGCTGTTGATCGTGACGGCCTACGACCTGGGCCGGAGGGTGCACTGGCCCTGGGCACGGCTGATGGTGATTGCCTTGGCCGGCACCGTGCCGTTCCTGTCGTTCGTGGCGGAGTACTTCGCGCGCAAGGACGTGCAGGCCCGCCTGGCCGCCGTCGAGGCGGCAACCGCCCACAGCCTTGGCTGAACGGTGACCGGATCGCCGCCGCGCGACGTCTCTTCGTCCTGCCGCATCGTCGATGTTGCCGAGGATCGCTATCCGGAATGTCTTGAGGTGCTGCGTCGCGGGTTCCGCACCGTGACTACCGAGTTCGGCCTGACCCGGGCCAACACCCCCTCCAACCCCGCCTTCTGGGACGTTACCGAGGTGGCCCGGGTGGTCGCCAAGCCGATGCAACTCTTCGCGGTGGAGGAGTTGGACGCCCTCGCCGGGTGCGCCTTCGTCGGGGCGGCCGGCTCACGCCCGCAGGCCTGGGAGCTTCGTCATCTCGCGGTACTGCCCGAGGCGAGACACCGTGGGTACGGGGAATGGCTCGTCGAAGAGGCGGCGAACCGGGCTCGGCAGGCCGGTGCCCAGCAGTTGAGGATCGGGATCATCGCGGAGAACCGACGGCTCGGTGCCTGGTAC
>CAYUWV010000229.1:0-3955 GCA_964448385.1 uncultured Propionibacteriaceae bacterium
TCAGATTCGCTCCGGTCGCCATCGCCGAAGTGCTGGTGGGAGCGTTGCGGCTGGCGGACGGTCGAGTCGAACTGGACCTGCCTGAAGACCTGCCGCTGGTCCGCGCGGACGCCGGGCTGTTGGAGCGCGTGCTGGAGAACCTCGTGGACAACGCGAAGCGGCACATCCCGGCCGGAGAAGTCGTCCTGTTGCAGGCCCGCGACAAGGGGGAACAGGTGCACGTCAGCGTGATCGACCACGGACCCGGCGTTCCGCAAGAGCGCTTCGACTCGATGTTCCAGCCCTTCCAGCGTTTTGATGACCGAGGCGCCGGCGGGGTGGGGCTCGGCCTGGCCATCGCCCGAGGCTTCACGGAGGCCATGGGCGGGACCCTCACCCCTGCTGCGACCCCGGGCGGTGGCCTCACGATGCGGCTGGCCCTGGCGGTGGCACGATGACTCGACTGCTGGTGGTCGAGGACGACCCGACCCTGCGTCGGGCGCTGGGGATCACGCTGCGGGCCCGCCATTACGACGTCGACGCCGTCGGCGACGGCGCCTCGGCGCTCCGGATGGCTGCGGCGACCAGCTACGACCTGGTGGTGATGGATCTCGGCCTGCCTGACATTGACGGGATCGAGGTCCTCCAGGGGCTTCGCGGCTGGTCCTCCGTCCCGGTCATCGTGCTTTCGGCTCGGGAGGCCCAATGGCAGAAGGTGGACGCCTTGGACGCCGGCGCGGACGACTATGTCACCAAGCCGTTCGGGATGGAAGAGTTGCTGGCCCGAATCCGCGCCGCCCTCCGCCGAGCAGAACCCGCCGAAGGGAGTTCCGTGCCGGTCGTGGCGACGCCGGACTTCGTCATCGACCTCGCCGCCAAGCGCGCCAGCAAGGGTGGTGCGGACGTGCGGCTGACGCCGACCGAGTGGCATCTGGTGGAGGCGCTGGTGCGTCGTCCAGGGGTCCTGGTGCCGAGCACCCAGTTGCTGGCGGAAGTGTGGGGACCGCGCTACGAGCGGGAAACGAACTACCTGAGAGTCTTCTTCGCTCAGATTCGGCGCAAGCTGGAACCGGACCCGAGCGTGCCCCGCTACTTCATCACCGAGCCCGGGCTTGGCTACCGCTTCGAACCCTGAGCGAGCAGGCGTGACCAGCGCGAGTCAGGCGGCCAGGCTCGCCCGTGCCGCGAGTTGGTCGGCGAGGAGGACGACGACGTCCACCTGTTCAGGCTTGACCCGAACCAGAGTCGCCGCAGCCGATACCTGGAAGGACCCGAAGACCTGCCCGTGACGGACGACCGGGATCGCAGTGAACCGATCGGTGGGAAGCCCGTCCCGCTGGGGGTCGAGGACGATGCCGTCGGCGGTCAGCGTCCCGTCCCTGCCCAGGACGGCAACCTCCGGGCCAGGAACACCCTCAACAAACCGGACCTGCTCGACCCCGAGAGTCCGCAGGATGTGGCGCGAGATCGCGTCGACGGTGTCCTGCTGCGAGGCACCCCCTGCCGCAAGGTCTGCGGTGGCCCGGATGCCGTCCAGGTAGCCGGCCCGCTCGCTGGCGGCCGACCGCTGCCGTCCACCCCACAGGGCCAGTTCGGACACGGCAAGGCCAACCAACAGCAGCAGGACTGCCAGTTCGAGGTCGCCACGGTTATCGACGTGGAAGTCGAAGTAGGGGGACGTGAGGAAGAAGTCGAAGGCGGCGGCACCGGCAAGGCAGCTGAGGATGCCCGCGACCCGATCACCAGTGGCGGCCGATCCTACGACAAGGAGGACCAGCACGAGTGCGGCAGCTGTGGGAGTGATCAGGTCGCGCAGACCGTACATCAGCGCCGCCGCGCCGATCGGCAACAGCGTTGCCAGCATCCGGAACACCCCTCGGTTCCGCTCAATCCAAGCCATCCACATGGCTCCAGCAAAGCACGAGACCCCGAGTGAATCAGCGGTCGTTGCGTCAAGATCCCGTCAATTCACACGTCGACATCCTGCCACCGACGTCAGGCCCGCCGCCGGCACGACCAGACCCGGAAACGGCACCTGCCGTCCACTCATGGCAGACTCATTCGCGACTTCCAGGACGAGTAAGGACCCGCTGATGAGCCAACCAGCCCTCCCACGGCTGAACCGCCAGCAGATCCTCACGGTGGTCCTCACCGCGATTCCCCTCGGCGCTGCCACCACGATGGTCTGGCTGCGGCGCTGGATCTCCGACGACGGCTTCATCAACATCCGGGTGATCCATCAACTGCTGGCCGGGCGCGGACCGATCTACAACGTCCACGAACGCGTCGAGGTGGGCACCAGCACGCTGTGGCTGATGCTGGTGTGGCTGTTCCAGGCGATGACACCGGGCACCGAGACCGGTCAGGTCATGGTGGTACTCGGGACGGCCCTCACGGCGCTGGCCCTCGCCCTGCTTGCCGCGGGGGCCTGGGCCTTGAGCGATGGTCGCGCAGTGATGGTGCCCTTGGGCTTGCTCGTGGTCGCCGCGCTGCCTGTGGTGTGGGACTTCGGAACGTCCGGGCTGGAGACGTCGCTGTCGATGGCGTGGATCGCCGGCTGTTTCGCTGCCCTGGCATTCCGGCTCCGCCGCCTCGCACCCGGCGTGCGCCCAGCCTGGCAACCGTGGCCGGTGGCCTGCCTGATCGGGCTGGGGCCACTGGTCCGTCCGGACTTCGCGCTGCTTTCCGTCGCCTTCGGCATCGCCCTGCTCTGGCAGAGCTCTCGTAGCCTGAAGGGCTGGCTCGCTGCCGCTGGCGTCGCGTTGAGCGTCCCGCTTGCCTATGAAGTGTTTCGGATGGGCTTCTTCGCCTCGTTGGTCCCGAATACGGCCCTTGCCAAGGCCAACGGTTCGCTGACCCAAGGCTGGACCTACGTCCAGGACTTCGTCGGCACCTACTGGCTCAGCGTGCCGTTGGCTATCGGGGCGCTGGCGATCCTGCGTCGGATCTGGGTCGGCGGCGCCACGCGCCCCAACGCCCGCTCGCTGTTCGTGGTATTGCCGCTGGCCGGTCTGGTCCACGCCGCCTTCGTAGTGAGCGTGGGCGGAGATTTCATGCACGGGCGCTTTCTGCTGCCGGCCACCTTCCTCTTCTTCGCGCCGATCGCCCTAGTGCCCTTCGCGGGACTGGATCGCCTGCTCGTCGTCGGCACCGCGGTCTGGGCAGTGGCCTGCGCCCTCACCCTCCGCCCGGTGCTGTGGAACGGGATGATCGCCGACGAACGAACCTACTACTCGACCTTTGTGGCGGACGTCCCGGGCGCCAGCGTGCCGCTGGAGAATTGGAGTGCCGACGTCGGGTTCCAGCTTGCCCGCCAGGCGGCAGCAGATCACGAGGCTGGCGCCAGCTACTACGTCCAGATCGATCACCCAGCTGAGCATCTCCCCCGCAACTCACCGGGGGTCGTGGTGGTGCTCAACAGCCTCGGCGTGGCTGGAGCGGCCGCGGGGCTGGACGTGATCGTGAACGACCCTCCCTCCCTGGGGGACCCGATTGGCGCACGCCTGGTTCTGCCAGCGGACGCGACGTTCCGGGTGGGGCACGCGTACAAGCCGGAAGTGTGGGCTGTGGCGCGGTATGCCTCCGGCGATCGGGCCCAACCGTTGGCCGGGCTGGCCGAGGCTCGCGCCACTCTCGCCTGTGCGCCGGTAACTGAGCTCCTCGACGCCGTGTCCGCCCCGCTGACCCCCGAGTTGTTCCTGCAGAACGTGGTGCGAGCCCCGCGGCTCACGTTCCTGCGCATCCCGTCCGATCCGATCGAAGCTGTCCGAACGGTGTGTTGAGCGGGCGAGCATGAGCGGGACGGCTAGTGCCGCGTCCACTCTTTGCCGGAATCATATTTTTCGCGTTGGGAAGACCTGTGGGTGGTGGCGGTGGAAGTGTCACACCCTTGACTATAATAGTAGGTATGTTCGATTTGCAGGGGATTGGGGTGCTGGACGCCGAAGCGGCTCTGGCGACGGTCGAACACGCCCAG
>CAYUWV010000230.1:0-3906 GCA_964448385.1 uncultured Propionibacteriaceae bacterium
GACCGGCAGGCCGACTTCTTCGAACTCGGCGGTGGCTCGCTCGCCGCCGCCCAGTTGGTCTCGCGGATCCGCGTTCGAGCCCCCGAGTTCAGCGTGGCCGATGTCTACGACCATCCTCGGCTGCGGGCGATGGCGGTGGCGATCGCCGAAACCGTCGCCGACGCACGATGGCGCGAGACGTTCAGCACGCCTGGGCCCACTCCTTTGGCGGCGCGCTGGGCGCAGACCCTGCTCGGGGTTCCCCTGTTCATCTTCTCCGGCGTCCGATGGTTGGTGTACCTGCTGAGTGCCGGCTGGGTGCTGGGATGGGTGCCGGGCTTCACGTTCCTCCCCCGCATCAACGGCTGGCTGTTGTTGCTCGGCCTGCTGCTGTTCGCGGCCCCGTTCGGACGGATGGCGATCGCGGCCGGCGCTGCCCGGCTGTTGTTGCTCGGCGTCCAACCCGGCGACCACCGCCGCGGTGGACCCACCCACCTTCGGCTCTGGCTGGCCGAGCAGATCGCGCACCAGGTCGATCCGGTTGGTTTGGCCGGAGCGCCCTGGGTGGTCTACTACGCCCGGGCGCTTGGTGCCCGGATCGGCCGCGACGTCGACCTGCACACGCTGCCGCCCGTCACCGGGATGCTCCAGATCGGGGACGGGGCCGCGATCGAGCCCGAAGTCGACCTCAGCGGGTACTGGATCGACGGGGACACCGTCCGGATCGGCGGCATCCGGATCGGCGCCCATGCCACCGTGGGCGCCCGCAGCACCCTCGCCCCCGGTACCCGGATCGACGCTGATGCCGAGGTAGCCCCAGGATCGGCGGTGTTCGGCCGGGTCAGGTCCGGTCAGCTCTGGGCCGGGTCCCCCGCCGTCCGGGCCGGTGAGCCGTCGTCCGACTGGCCGCCGGAACGTCCTCCGGGCGGACGGCGGTGGCTGGTCGCCTACGGCATCTCGTCGGTCGTATTCGGCCTGCTACCGGTGGCGGCCCTGTCCCTGGGCGCCCTCGTGGTCGCTGGGGCGGTGCGGTGGGCGCCCGATGTCGCTGGCGCGGCCATCGCTGCACTGCCGTGGTTGCTGCCAGGAGTGCTGGTGGCGGGTGTTGCCCTGGCAGGCTCAGTCATCGTCCTGGTGCGGCTGTTGGCGATCGGCCTCAATCCGGGCACCTACCCGGTTCGCAGCCGCATCGGGTGGCAGGCCTGGAGCACCGAGCGTTTGCTCGACCAAGCCCGCACCATGCTCTTCCCGCTCTACGCGAGCCTGATCACCCCGCTGTGGCTGCGGCTTCTCGGAGCCACGGTGGGGCGCGATGTCGAGGCGTCCACGGTCGTGTTGCTGCCGTCAATGACCACCATCGAAGACGGCGCGTTCCTGGCCGACGACACCATGGTGGCCTCCTACGACCTGCGCAACGGCTGGCTGCGGATCGGACGGGTGACGATCGGCAAGCGAGCGTTCCTCGGCAACTCGGGAATGGCCGGTGTGGGTCACATGGTGCCGCGCGACGGTCTGGTGGCGGTGCTGTCGGTGGCCCCGGTGAAGGCCAAACCGGGGTCGTCCTGGCTCGGCTCGCCGCCGGTTCGGCTGCGACGGGTGGCGCTGGGTGGTGACCTGGCACGCACGTACCGCCCCACCGTGGCGTTGCGCTGGGCTCGCGGGGCGTGGGAGGCCTGCCGGATCGCGGCTGTGGTGGTGACCTGCGCCATCGGGCTCGCGGTGCTGTTGGTGATGGCGTGGCTGGTGAACCACCTGGGGCTGGGTTGGGCGGTCGCGCTCTCCGGGTTGGTGATGCTGGCCGCCGGCTTCGTGGCCGCGGCGATCTCGACGGCGGTGAAGTGGCTTGTGGTCGGGCCGATTCGAGCCGGCACCCAGCCGCTGTGGTCGAGCTTCGTGTGGCGAACCGAAGTTGTCGACGCCTTCACTGAGATGGTGGCCGGGCCCTGGTTCGCCAACGCGATGACCGGCACCCCCGCGTTGGCGCTGTGGTTGCGCAGCCTGGGGGCCACGATCGGCAAGGGCGTGTGGTGTGACACCTACTGGTTGCCGGAACCTGACCTGGTCCGGCTGGGAGACGGCGCGACCGTGAACCGCGGCTGCGTGGTGCAGACCCACTTGTTCCATGATCGAATCATGAGCATGGACGCGGTGGTCATCGAGCAGGGCGGGACCCTGGGCCCGCACAGCATCGTCCTGCCGGGAGCCACGATCGGCGCCCACGCCACCATCGGTCCGGCCTCCCTGGTGATGCGTGGCGAGACGGTCCCGGTCGGCAGCCGCTGGAGCGGCAACCCGATCGGACCCTGGCGTGTGGTGAAGGTGCGTGCCTACCAGGCGGAAGCCACATGACGGGCGATCCGTACGCTCCCCAGAGCGGCGACACCTCCTTCAGCGTGCTTCACTACGACCTCAGCCTGAAGTACCGGGTGGCCACCAATCGGCTCGACTCAGTGGCGGTGATCTCGGCGGTGGCGCGGCAGCCATTGACCAGCTTCAGCCTTGACCTGGTCGGCCTGCGCGCAACGAGTGTCACGGTGGACACGGACAAGCGGACCAGCTTCCGGCAGGGGCCGCGCAAGCTCACGGTGAAACTGGCGGCCCCGGTCCCGACGGGCACGACGTTCCAGGTTCAGGTGCGCTACGGCGGTTCCCCCTTCCCTCGCCAGACCCGGTGGGGCCTGATCGGCTGGGAGGAGTTGGCCGACGGCATCCTCGTCGCTTCGCAGCCCACCGGCGCACCCACGTGGTTCCCGTGCAACGACCGTCCGTCCGACAAGGCGCGTTATCGCATCGAGGTGAACCTCGAAGACGGCTACACCGTCCTGGCGACGGGACGGTTGCTCTCCCGCACCAAGTCGTCCGGCCGGATCACCTGGGTCTTCGCCCAGCAGATCCCGACAGCCAGCTACCTGGTCGCCCTGCACGCGGGACGGTACCGCACCCGTCCCCTCGAGTTGGCGACGGTGCCCGGGACGGTGGCCTATCCGGCGGCTCTGGCGACGCGGGTGCAGGCCGACCTGGCCACCCTGCCCACCATGATGGCGCTGTTCGAGCGTTGCTTCGGGCCGTACCCGATGGGGCGCTACGACCTCGTGGTGACCGCGGACGACCTGGAGATCCCGCTCGAAGCGCAGGGCATGGCCGTCTTCGGCGCGAACCACCTGGACGGCAACGGCAGTTCGGAACGGTTGGTGGCCCACGAACTGGCCCATCAGTGGTTCGGCAACAGCGTTGGATTGGCGACCTGGCCCGACATCTGGCTCAACGAAGGGTTCTGCTGTTACGCCGAGTGGCTGTGGTCAGAGGCAGCAGGCCGACTGACCTGCCACCAGCTGGCCAAACAGCATCGCGCCATTCTGGCCAGGCTCCCGCAGGACCTGCTGGTGGCCAACCCAGGCCCGGACCACATGTTCGACGACCGGGTCTACAAGCGGGGAGCGCTCACCTTGCATGCGCTGCGGAGGGTCGTGGGCGATGAGCAGTTCTTCACGATCCTGCGCAGTTGGACGACGGCCAAGCGCCATGCCACCGCCACGACCGAGGACTTCGTCAGGCTCGCCGAGGACGTGACCGGCCGGGATCTGGGTTCGCTGTTCACTGCCTGGCTGCACCGCCCGGAGCTGCCGAAGCTGCCAGCGGCGTCCACGCGAGACTGATCAGGAAGCCCGAGGGGCCCACGGCGTCCCGCACCTCGAACCTGGGATCGGGCAACGCGACCGCGCCGGGGTCGACGCGGAGACCGCGCCCGTCGGCCTTCAGGACCGCTTCGACGCGGCACCAGCGACGTAACGCCGGCTCTGGGGAATCCCCCAGCAGCCCCCGCAGGTCGGCATCCCGGGCGGGGTCAGGACGGTCGAGCTCCACGTCCACGCCGAGCCGGCCCACCTCGGACGAGGCGGCGGCCGCGG
This sequence comes from uncultured Propionibacteriaceae bacterium, assembly GCA_964448385.1. Lineage (GTDB taxonomy): Bacteria > Actinomycetota > Actinomycetes > Propionibacteriales > Propionibacteriaceae > Propionicimonas. Next base: position 3,888 of record CAYUWV010000230.1, read on the forward strand.
CGACCACGATGCCCTCCGA
>CAYUWV010000231.1:0-3882 GCA_964448385.1 uncultured Propionibacteriaceae bacterium
CGCGGACGCAGCAGCGCCGGCCACCCCGAAAGGCGACCGGCGCTGCCAGTGGACGAAGGGACGCTCAGGCGGCGACGACGTTCACGTTGATGTGGGCCACCACACCGGAGGTCAGCTTGATGCCAACGATGTGCTCGCCGAGGGCCTTGATCGGCTTGGCGATCTCGACGGCCCGCTTGTCGACGGCGGGGCCACCGGCCTTCTTGATGGCGAGAGCCACGTCGGCCTGGGTGACCGCACCGAAGAGCTTGCCGGAGGCGCCCGCATTCGCGGGGAGCTTCACCGACAGCGCCTCGAGCTGTGCCCGGACTTCCTTGGCGTGATCGACCGAGCGGATCTCGCGAGCGTCCCGTGCTCGCTTGATGCCCTCAATCTGCTTCTCCGCGCCACGCGTCCAGCTGATGGCGAAGCCGCGGGGCAGCAGGTAGTTGCGGCCGTAGCCGTCCTTCACCTCGACGATGTCGCCGGGGATGCCGACGTGATCGACCTGGGCGGTCAGAATCAACTTCATGGAGTCTCCCCTTCTCAGCGTGCGGTCGAGGCGTAGGGCAGCAGGGCGACCTCGCGGGCATTCTTGACCGCGATGGCAACCTTGCGCTGCTCCTGCACTGACAGTCCGGTAACACGACGAGCACGGATCTTGCCCCGCTCGGAGATGAACTTCCGCAGCGTGGCGGTGTCCTTGTAATCGATGTGGCCGATGCGAATGGACTTCGCCGGCACGATCTTCTTCTTGTTCACAGGCTTGCGCTGTGACGAGGCCATTGTGGTGCTCTCCTTGTTGTCTGAAAGCCCGGCGCGAGCGCCGGAATGTGCCTACCCGCGGGCGCGGGGAAGGATGGATGGACGGATCAGAACGGTGGTTCGTCGTTCTGGGCCTTGGCCCAGGGATCGTTGCCGCCGCCGGATCGATCGCTCGCTGCGTTGCTGGACCAGCCTGAGGACTGGCCGCCAGCCCCGCCGCCGCCACCGCTGTAGTTGCCCCCACCGGTAGTGCGGGTGACCTTGGCCGTGGCGTACCGGAGCGCGGGACCGATCTCTTCGACCTCGACCTCGAACACCGTCCGCTTCTCGCCCTCGCGGGTTTCGTAGCTGCGCGAGCGAAGCCGTCCCTGGACGATGACTCGCATCCCCTTGGTCAGGGACTCGGCGACGTTCTCGGCGGCCTGCCGCCAGACGGCGCAGTTGAGGAACATGGCATCGCCGTCTTTCCATTCCCCGGATTGACGGTCGAAGGTGCGCGGCGTCGAGGCAACGGTGAAGTTGGCCACGGGCGCCCCCGAAGGGGTGAAGCGCAGTTCGGGGTCGGCGGTCAGGTTGCCGACCACCGTGATGAGGGTTTCACCAGCCATGTGAGTTCTTTCGATCGGACGTTGGGTCGAAACCAAGCCTGTCAGGTGCCCCCGACAATTCACGAGGGGGAGTCACCGGCCAGACACGGATCGTGATCAGTGGGTATCCGGACGGATGACCTTGGTCCGCATGATCTGCTCGTTGAGCGTGAACTGGCGATCCAGTTCCTTCACGACGGCGGGATCGGCGGTCACGTTGATGACGGCGTAGATGCCTTCGGACTTCTTGCGGATGTCGTAGGCCAGGCGACGCCGGCCCCACACCTCAAGGTTGTCCACGGTGCCGCCGGCCTTCGTGAAGGATGCGAGCGGCTTGTCCAGCAGGCCGTTCACCTGACGGTCGTCAACGTCGGGATCGATGATCACCATGACTTCATACTTGCGCATACGCGAACTCCACCTCCTCTGGTCTTGAGCGGCCATGGGCGCTTCCCATGGCAGGAGGGCGTATCGTTCGGCCACCGAATCGGTCGACAGCCAAGGACGTACTCTACCGGGCGGGCCTTCCGGGGGCGAATCCGGGGTGCCGGCTGCGATCGAGTTGCCGACCGCATCCGGGGGCCCGGAAAGCCCGCGCCCGCCCCAACGGGCGCGTCCCCGGCGAAAGCCGGCTACCTCAGACTCGCGCCCACGTCCGGTAACCGCCGTCAAGGTTGCGGACGTTCTTGCCGAGTTGATTCAGCAGGCGCGCTGCGATGTATCCGCGAAGTCCCACCTGGCAATGCACGATGGCCCCCGGCTGGACCTCATCGAGGCGTTCCCGCAGATCGTCGACGGGGATGTTGACCGCCCCGTCGATCGTCCCGCGAGCGAATTCGCCGGGCGTCCGGACATCGATGAGTTGGACGCCCTTGGCGACCTCGTCGGCCACTTCGTGCCATTGGACGTTCTCCACGTCCCCGTCGCGAAGGTTCATGGCGATGTAACCCAGCATGTTGATCGGATCCTTCGCCGAGCCGAACTGCGGTGCGTAGGCGAGTTCGAGGTCGGCCAGGTCTGAGGCGGTGAGGCCGCCCCGCATCGCCGTCGCAATCACGTCGATGCGCTTGTCAACGCCCGCACCACCGACTCCCTGGGCACCCACGATCGCGTCGGTCTCGGCGTCGATCACGAGTTTCAGGCTCATGCCTTGGGCGCCGGGGTAGTAGCCGGCGTGGTTGGCCGGGTGGGTGTGGATCACCCGGATCGGACGACCCGCGGCGCGGGCGCGCTTCTCGTTCCAGCCGGTGACCGCAGCGGTTAGCCCGAAAGCCCCCAGCACTGCCGTCCCGAGCACCGGCAACGCCGCAACCGGACGTCCGGCGATCACGTCGGCCACCAACCGACCGTGACGATTCGCCGGGCTGGCCAGCGGAACCAGGGTGCCGTCACCGGTCAGGGCGTCAATCTTCACGGCAGCGTCTCCCACCGCGAAGATGGCCGGGTCGGAGGTCCGCTGCTGCTCGTCGACGACGATCCCGCCACGGGCGTCCACCGCGAGACCGGCGGCCTCGGCGAGTCCTGACTCCGGACGGACGCCGATCGCGGCGACCACCAGGGCGGCTGGCTGGGTACTCCCGTCGGACAACGTCACCGAGTCGGCTTCAATGGCGGTCACGGAGACGCCGGTCAGCACCTGCACCCCCTTCTTGCCGAGCCGGGCAGCCACCAGGGCGGCCAACTCGGGATCGAGCGGCGCCAGCACCTGGTCTGCCAGTTCCACGACGGTGACGGCCAGGCCTCGATGCACGAGGTTCTCCGCCAGTTCGATGCCGATGAAGCCGGCTCCCATAATCACCGCAGCGGCTCCGGGTGCGAGCGCACCCAGGTGGGCCGCCATGGCGTCGGTGTCCTCGATGTTGCGCAACGGCAGCGCACGCTCGGCCCCCGGGATGGGCGGCACGAAGGGCTTCGCGCCTGGGGACAGCACCAGGGCGTCGTAGCTCTCCTCGAACTCCTCGCCGTTGTCGAGGTTGCGGACGCGTACTGTCTTCTCCGCTTTGTCGATGCTCAGCACTTCGTGGTGCACCCGGACGTCCAGGCCGAAACGCGCGTTCAGGCTGGCCGGGGTCTGCAGCAACAGGGCTGAGCGCTTCTCGATGACCCCGCCCAAATGATACGGGAGCCCGCAGTTCGCGAACGAGACGTAACCCGATCGTTCGAAGACCACGATCTCCGCGCTCTCGTCCAGCCGACGCAATCGCGTCGCGGCCGACATCCCACCAGCAACTCCACCAATAATGACCGTCTTCATGACTGGCATCCTATACCCCCCGGGGTATCCTTCGCGACCGCGGCTGATCGTGGTGAGGCTGATGGTATGACCTCACCACGATCAGCTGCTGGGAAATCACCGGCGCCAGTAGCCGAGGTAGCCGGAGCTGAAGAACGGATCCAGGGCGGCGGTGCGGCGGCCGGCGTAGTTCTGGTCGAAGATCTTGCCGTTGTACCAGACCGCGACGTGTCCGTACCTGCCGTTGCCCCAGACCAGGATGTCGCCGTTGCGGAAGGCGCGGTCGGTGCGCCAGGTGAAGCCGAGGCCGGCCAGGCG
>CAYUWV010000232.1:0-1238 GCA_964448385.1 uncultured Propionibacteriaceae bacterium
GTGGGGCAGCGCTAGCCTTTCGTCAACGGGCCAAGCGGAAGGGCTGATCGATGGACGACGAACCGACCCTGCGCCGAGCCAACAAGCCGCGGGAGCCTGCCGTCCCTCGCGTGGAGCGTGACGGCCACGTGTGGCGGATCCGTTCGCTGGCCGCGGCGCGGCAGGTCCTGCGCGCCCGCACCCTGACCACGCAGGCCGGGTTCACCGCCGAGGCCATCCCCAAGGGGTATCTCAAGCACCACCCGATCCTGATCAGCGACGGGCCACTGCACGACGAGCAACGCGGCAAGGTGGGACGCTTCTTCGCCCCCACGGTGGTCGCCGAGCGCTACACCGCCCACATGGAGTCGTGCGCCGACGACCTCCTGAACCAGGCGGCGGCACAGGGAACCTTCAAGCTCGAGGACCTGACGCTGCTCTACGCCGTGGAAGTGACCGCAGACGTGGTGGGGCTCACCAACTCGTCGGTGCGGCGGATGGCGCCCCGGCTCGTCCGCTTCTTCAACCAGCCCCCGTTCGATCTGACCCGTCCCGATTTCGGACGGACGGGGCGACAGTGGGCCCAGGCGGCGGTCAACGGGTTGTCGCCGATCGTGCGGTTCTACCTCGCCGACGTCCGTCCGGCCATCCGGGCCCGCCGGAAGCAGCCGAGCCAGGACGTCATCAGCCACCTCATCGCCGAGGGCTACAGCAACGCCGACATCCTGGTGGAGTGCGTCACGTACGGCACGGCCGGCATGGTCACCACGCGCGAGTTCATGTCGATGGCCGCCTGGCACCTGCTCCGCAACCAGCCACTGCGGGAGCGGTACCTCGCGGCCGGACAGCCGGAGCGCTTCGCGATCCTGAACGAGATCATTCGGCTGGAGCCCGTGGTCGGGCATCTGTACCGGCGCGTTCAAGGCTCGTTCGACATCACCGAGGCCGGCAGTACCTGGACCGTGGCTCCCGGGGACCTGATCGACCTGTGCGTGCGGCAGGCCAACGCCGACCCCGAGGCTGTCGGGCCGGAACCGCTCAACCTCTGCCCGGGGCGCCCGCTGCCGTCCGGGGTCAACCAGGCGGTGCTGAGCTTCGGCGACGGCGCGCACAAGTGCCCTGGGCAGCCCCTGGCGATCCTGGAATCGGACGTCCTGCTCACCCGGCTGCTGGCCCGCAACCCCAGGATCGTCACCGAACCGTCCCTGGGTTGGGACGACCTGATCGAGGGCTACCTGTTGCGGGGCTTCGAACTCAGC
>CAYUWV010000232.1:1338-3827 GCA_964448385.1 uncultured Propionibacteriaceae bacterium
CCTCGGCGAACCGTCCGGCGATGGCCAACCCGCAATCCGGGCAGCGGCCGTCGGCGGTCAACCGGTAGCTGAGCAGCCGGTACCAGTCCCGCTTCATCAGCGTCGCACCGCAGCCGGGGCACCGGGTGGTGTCGCCCTCGATGTCGTGCACGTTGCCGGTGTACACGTAGTGGAGTCCGTGGTCCAGCGCGATCCGGCGCGCCCGCGTCAGCGTCGCCGGCGGCGTCGGGGGCACGTTCAGCATGTGGTGCGAGGGATGGAAGGCGGAGAAGTGCAGCGGCACGTCGGCGCCGAGTTCGGTGGCGACCCAGGCCGCGAGCCGGCCCAGCTCTTCGTCGGAGTCGTTGTGGTCAGGAATCAGCAGGGTGGTCAACTCCAGCCAGACCGACGTCTCGTGCGCCAGGTAGGTCAGCGTGTCCAGCACCGGCTGCAGGTGCGAGCGGGTCAGTGTCGCGTAGAACTCCTCGCTGAAGCCCTTCAGGTCGACGTTGGCCGCGTCCATGTGAGAGAAGAACTCCCGACGGGGTTCATCGTTCACGAAGCCGGCGGTCACGGCGACCGTCTGCAGGCCTGCGGCGTGGCAGGCGTCCGCCACGTCGATGGCGTACTCGGCGAAGATCACCGGGTCGTTGTAGGTGAAGGCGACGCTGCGGCAGCCCCACTGGGTCGCGGCCCGTGCGATCGCGGCGGGCGAGGCCGTGTCCTGCAGTCGCTCTGGGTCGCGGGAGGTGCTGATGTCCCAGTTCTGGCAGTACCGGCAGGACAGGTTGCAACCGACCGTGCCGAAGGAGAGCACGCTGCTGCCCGGGTAGAAGTGGGCCAGCGGCTTCTTCTCGATCGGGTCGATGCAGAAGCCCGAAGCCAGGCCGTAGGTCGTCAGCACGACCTGGTCGCCTTCCCGGCGTCGCACGAAGCAGGCGCCCCGCTGCTGGTCACGCAATTTGCACTCGTGCGGGCAAAGGTCGCATTGGATCCGGCCGTCGTCGAGTGGGTGCCACCACCTGGCGGGGTGGGTCAGCGGTGTCGTCGTGGTCATCGAATCACCTCCGAGGGACGGTCTGCCGGCTCGGTCCAGGCGGTGACGCCGAAGCGGCGGACGGTGACAGCGGGACTCCAGAAGGACGCCGGCAGTCCAGCCTTGAGCTTCAACCGGGTGAGGAAATCCTGGGGTTCGGGCAGTTGTTCCCAGACCTGCGGCAGGAAGGTGCCGCGGTGCCCGTCCCAGCTGAGGATCACGCCGTCGACGCCGGGCCGCAGCTGGCTCAGGAGTTCCTCCGGGGAACTGGCCGGCAGCGGTTCGGTGGGCGACAGGAGCGACACCTCGATCCGGGTTCGAGGTAGTTCCGCTGCCGTCAGCGGCGGGAACCGCCAGTCGTCGAACGCCGCCGCCTGGGCGTTGTGGGTGACGTCGGAGAGCAGGCTGCGGTGGGGTTCGATCGAGCCGATGCAGCCGCGCAGTCGTCCGTCCACGGTGAGGGTGACGAAACAGGCGCCGAGTGCAGCGAGCCAGGGGGCGGAGTCGTCGGCGGGCAGTCGGCTTCCGAAGCGTCTGGCGATCGCGGCCCTGGCCAGACCCAGCAGGACCTCCCCAGCGCGAGGGTCGGACTCCGGGCGGAGATCGGACTCAGCCTTCATCATGCCCCCCGAAGAACGCGATCGAGGCGTAGCCGACGACCCTGTCCCGGTCACCGGCGGTATCGCCGGAGTTGCGGCGGTCCACGAGCTCTGGCCGCAGCTGGTGCGTGCGCGCGGCGAGGAGCAGTCCGTTGACGGCTCGTGCCCCGCACGCCCTCCGGTCGGGCAGCGGCCACTCCAGGGCGAGGATCCGCCGCACCGTGTCTTTGTCGAGGGCCTCGGCGGCCTCATAGGACAGGTAGTGGGAGAGGTCAGAACTGATCAGCAGCAGGGTTTCGGGGCCTCCCCAGCACGCCTCGATGGCGGCGCCGACCTGCTGTGGGGTGGCGGCTCCGACGACGACCGGAACGAGGGTGAACGATTCCAACACCCGTTGCAGGAACGGTAGCTGGACTTCCAGGGAGTGCTCCGGTGCGTGGGCGTCGACCGATTCGATCACGTGGGGGAGGCCGAGCAGGGTCTCGGTAGCAGCGTGGTCGAGCCGCACGGTCCCCAGCGGAGTGGCGAAGGCGTCCGCGGGGGACACTGCCAGTCCGGAGAAGCCGACGTAGTGGGCCGGGCCGAGCAGCACCACCCGACGGATGAGTGATCGCGCCGGCTCAAGCAGGACGTAGCCGCAGGCGGCGGTCGGGCCGGAATAGACGTACCCGGCGTGGGGAACGATCAAAGCTTTCGGTGGTGCCCCCGCCTGGGCTGGTCCGGCACGACGGGCCTGGTCGAGCAGGCCGTCCACGCTGCGTTCCAGATCGGCCGCGTTGCGCGGATAGAACTGACCCGCCACTGCGGGTTGACGGACGGTCTTCATTGCCATCGCCTCACCTCGACGGTATGCCTGCTTGGGGGCGCCGTCAACG
>CAYUWV010000233.1:0-3747 GCA_964448385.1 uncultured Propionibacteriaceae bacterium
AGGCCTGAGTCGAGGCCACTGCAGAGGAGGGGACGTGGTCGAGTCTGCGGGGCCTGTGAGCCCGGACGGGCCGTGGCTGACGCCTGATGGCCGGAGACGGCTGGTGCCAAACGACGCCTCAAACGGTGTGCCGGACAGCTTCGACGACGCGGAACCGACGGGGCAGCTCCCCTCGGGGCCGCCGGTGTGGCCAGTCGAGTTGCCGGACCCCGCGCCCTTGGTGCTGCGCGGGCAGCGATTCGACGCCGCCCGCCCCGCGGTGATGGGGATCATCAACCTGACGCCCGACTCGTTCTACAGCGGGGCGCGGTTCAGCGATCTCGCCGACGCGTTGCGGGCCCTCGACCGGCTGGTCGCTGAGGGAGCCGACATCGTGGACGTCGGAGGCGTCCGCGCCGGGCAGGTCGGGCCCTGGGTCGAGGTGGACGAAGAGATCGAGCGTGTGCTGCCGTTCCTTACGGCCGCGAGGCAGCGGCACCCGCAGCTGTGCTTGAGTCTGGACACCTGGCGGGCAGACGTGGCGCGGGCCTGCGCTGGGGTGGGCATCGCGGTGATCAACGACACCTGGGCGGGTGCGGACCCGGGCTTGGTCGTGGTGGCAGCCGAGATCGGCGCGGGCTACGTGGTGTCTCACACGGGGGGGCTGCCGCCCCGCACTGACCCGGTGGCGATCAGCTATGGGCCTGACCCCGACGATGTGGTGCGCGCGGTGCTGGCCGGGTTGAGCGAGGGAGCGGACCGGGCGCTGGCGGCAGGTGTGCCGGCTGAGCGGCTCTTGATCGACCCGACCCTCGACTTCGGCAAGACCACCCGCCATTCGTTGCGGTTGCTGCGAGCCACCGCCCAGATCACCTCGCTGGGGTTCCCGGTGTTGCAGGCCCTGTCCCGAAAGGACTTCGTGGGCGAGACGCTCGATCTGCCGGTTGCGGACCGGCTCGAAGGGACGCTGGCGGCGACCGCCGTCGCGGCGTGGCTGGGCGCCACGGTGTTCCGGGCCCACGACGTGCTGGCGACCCGGCGGGTGGTCGACATGGTGGCGTCGATCCGTGGGGACCGGCCCCCGTCGGTCGCTGTCCGCGGAGAGCCGCCGGTGAGGTGAGGCGAAGCCCGGCACGGCCTATCCTGCAGGCATGGACTTGCGGCACCAGCGAAAGAGCTACGGGCGCGCCGAAATGGACGAGGCCCACCTCGCTGACGCGCCGCTGACCGTCTTCGAGGGGTGGCTGGCGGAAGCCATCGCAGCGGGGGTGACCGAGCCCACCGCCATGACGCTCGCCACCGTGAGCGCGGACGGGCGTCCGTCCACGCGGGTGGTGCTGCTGAAAGAGAGCGGGCCGAGCGGGCTCGTCTGGTTCACCAACTACCAGTCCCGCAAGGGCCGTGAACTGGCGGCCAACCCCCACGCCGCGGTTCAGTTCCACTGGGTGGAGCTTGAGCGGGTGGTCCGAGTCGAGGGGACGGCCACTCGGGTGAGCGCGGAGGAGTCGGACGCCTACTTCGCCAGTCGTCCGCTGGATTCCCGGATCGGCGCTTGGGCTTCCCCGCAGAGCGAGGTGATCAGCTCCCGGGCGCAGCTGCTGGCGAATGCGGCCCGGGTGTCGGCGCGGTTCGGCCTGAAGCCTCCCCGCCCTGAGCACTGGGGTGGGTACCGGCTGCGTCCAGAGCTGTGGGAGTTCTGGCAAGGGCGCACCAGCCGTCTGCACGACCGGGTTCGCTACCGTCAGGCGGAAGGTCGCTGGTTGAAGGAGCGCCTCGCGCCCTGACCCGGCTGCAGGCTCCCCGATTCCCTGGCGGAGGCCTGGCTGCCCCGATTCCCTGGCGCTGGCCCGGGCAGGCTCCCGGCTCCCTGGCGCCTCCGGGCTCCAGACCTTGCTGGTTGCGAGGTCGCCCAGCGCGGGAGCGGGTCAGTGCTCGGACGCGATCTGCGCCCCCGGGGCGGCGTGAAAGCATCGGCAGATGAGTGGTTTCCGGTTGGCGGATCGGTTCGCGGGCGTCACCACGTCCCCGGTTCGCGACATCCTCGCCGTCTTGGCTCGTGGAGACGTGATCTCCTTCGCCGGCGGCATTCCGGACGCGTCCTTGTTCGAGGTCGCCGACTTCCGGGCTGCGTTTGACTATGTACTGGGCCAGCAGGGCGCCCGGGCGCTCCAGTATGCCGGCACCAAGGGCGAGCCCGAGCTGCTCGAAGCTCTCGCTGGCCGGCTGGCCCGGCAGTTGCCGACCTCGGCGGAGCAGCTCCAGGTGACCAGTGGGTCGCAGGAGGGGATCTTTCTGGTCGGCATGGCGCTGCTCGACCCGGGCGACGTCGTCCTCGTGGAGCAGCCGACCTACCTTGCTGCCGTGCAGGCGTTCACCCTTGCCGGGGCCAGATTGGTGCCGGTGGAGACCGACGACCACGGCATCCTGCCGGATTCCCTGGCGGCAGCCGTCGCGACGCACCATCCCAAGTTCGTGTACCTGATCCCGACCTTCCAGAACCCGACCGGGCGTTCCATGCCGAGTGACCGGCGGGCGGCCGTGGCTGAGGTCCTGCTACGCACCGGCGTCCCACTGCTCGAGGACGACCCGTACGGCGAGTTGCGGTTCGAAGGCGAGGTGCCGCCGCCGTTGGCCAGCCTGCCCGGGATGTCGCCGCAAACGATCCTGTTGAACTCCGCCTCCAAGGTCATGGCTCCCGGGGTCCGGATCGGCTGGCTGCGGGCCGAGGGTGACATTCTGCGATCCCTTGAGATCGCCAAGCAGGCGGTGGGACTGCAGTCTGCGGTCACTGACCAACTGGCGGTGGCACGCTACCTGGCCACTTGCGACGTGGATGCCCATATCGCGCGGGTCGTCGAGGTCTACCGCGAACGCCGGGATGCGATGTTCGGCGGCCTGGTCGCGATGCTCCCGGAGGGGGCCACGCTGACCAGACCCGAGGGCGGCATGTTCTTGTGGGCGCGGTTGGGCGGCGGTGTCGACACCGCCGTGCGCTTGGACGCCGCGGTGGCGGCCGGGGTGGCCTATGTCCCGGGGTGGCCGTTCTTCGCCCAAGCTCCTGACCACTCCACGATGCGGCTGTCGTTCGTGACCAACCCGCCCGAGGTGATCGCCGAGGGTCTGTCGCGGCTGGCCGGCGCCTTCGGTTGGGACCGCTAGCGCGCCGCCTGTAGGTTTCGTTCGGTGGGGCGGGGCAGGTCTCGGTCGGCGGCCCCGATCGCGGGAGGCGCCAAGGTCCTCGCGCATCGCCCCCGACATCCCCGTGATCCGAGCCGTGAGCCTCTACAAGGAGGCTGGGTCAGGTCATTGTCATGAGCGGGCGAGAGAACTCCCCGCTCTTTCGCGTGGGGACCCTGACGCCGACTTCTCAAGCCCGAATCGCGGCGATGAGTTGGGGCACAAGTCGATGGAGCCGCCGGGGCTTGGCAGTACCGGTCGTCGCATGGACGACCGCCCCTCCCGGTGCAGAGCCGGGCTGCGGATCGGGTTGACGTTCAGGCAGTTGGCAGCGGCGGATGGGGTGCCGCGAATCCGGGGGCCGCACCAGGGCAGCCGAAACCCGACCAGACTGAACACGCCCTCCGAGAAGGGATCAACATGGCCAACTTCCTGGCAGCCCTCACACCGCCCAAGGCCAGCCACGTGGTCAGGCGGCCGGCGGTGCTGTGCCGGGTGGTGCGGTTCCGCGGGCTGCGTTTCGCTCGGCCGGTGGTCGGGTTCGGGTGAAGCGGGTGTGTCGGATGGGTTGTCGTCGGGGGTCGATGCGGG
>CAYUWV010000234.1:0-2473 GCA_964448385.1 uncultured Propionibacteriaceae bacterium
ACGACCGGACGGGTGAAGGCGTACTGGGTGTCGGTGTCGATGTTCATCTTGATGACACCGAAGTCGACAGCGTCGGAGATTTCCTGCGGGGTCGAGCCGGAGCCGCCGTGGAAGACCAGGTCGAACGGCTTGGCCTTGCCGTACTTGGCGCCGACGGCGTCCTGGATCTCCTTGAGCACCGCGGGACGCAGCTTGACCGCACCCGGCTTGTAGACGCCGTGCACATTGCCGAAGGTCAGGGCGACGATGTAGCGGCCCTTCTCGCCCAGGCCGAGCGCCTCGACCGTGGCCATGCCGTCCTCGACGGTGGTGTACAGCTTCTCGTTGATCTCCGCGGTGACGCCGTCCTCTTCGCCACCCACGACGCCGACCTCGATCTCAAGGATCTGGCGGGCCTTGCTGGTGAGCGCGAGCAGCTCGTCGGCGATGAGCAGGTTCTCGGCCATCGGAACCGCGGAGCCGTCCCACATGTGGGACTGGAAAAGGGGCTCGAGGCCGCGATCGACACGCTCCTGCGAGATGGCGATGAGCGGCTTGACGTAGGTCGGGAGCTTCTCCTTCGGGCAGTGGTCGGTGTGCACGACGACGTTGATCGGGTAGTTCTTGGCGACCACGTGGGCGAACTCGGCCAGGGCAACGGCGCCGGTCACCATGTGCTTGATGGTGGGGCCGGAGGCATACTCTGCGCCACCGGTGCTCACCTGGATGATGCCGTCCGAGCCCGCTTCGGCGAAGCCTGCCAGGGCCGCATGGATGGTCTGCGACGACGTGATGTTGATCGCCGGGTAGGCGTAGGAGCCGGACTTGGCGGCATCCAGCATCTCGGCATACTTCTCAGGACTTGCAATGGGCATAGGAAACGGCCTCTCTCCGGTGTAGCGGACCCGCGGCATCCGCAGACGACGCGGCAACGCCCCCAGTCTTGCAAAGATCGCGGCCTCGCGCGAAGGGTTTGCGCAGCCTCAGGCGTCGAGGTAGGAAAGGTCCACCCGCGCCCGCCCCCCGGACAGCGCAAGGATCGCCGAATCGAGGGCGGCGGGGCCCACGTCGGTGTAGTCGAGCAGGACGCGTTGGCTCGCGTTGTCCCGTCCGGTGGCCACCAGCGTGGCCGAGGAACCAAGCCGTCCCGGACGGACGACCAGCGCCCCCACCTGGCCCCAGGGCAACCAGGCCGGGCCGACCAGCACGCCATCGCGGTTCATGCCGAGCGCCAGGCCACCGGGGACCTTCGCGGCGTCGGAACGTGCCACGAAGAACAGCACCAGCTGATAGATCGCCAGGGCACCGCCGACGGCGACGGTCGAGCCGATCATCCACCAGGCCATCTCGGCGAAGGCGTCGGGGAAGCCGAACCACGCCGCTACGATCAGCCCGAGGCTCAGCAGCGTCCCGATCAGGCGGCCGACCAGCGCCCGTCGCGCCGCACGGACGCGGGCATGCGCGAGCTCGGGAAGGTAGTAGACCCCGAACTCGTCGCCTGGCACGCCGCCATCCTAATGGGGGGTGCACCGAGCTCGATGTTGGCGGTTTGGTGTCCGAACCACCTCCGGGTGAGCGCCTCTTCGTCCTACTGGGGGTGCACCGAGGCCGGGGCCCCGGCCCAGCTGAGCGCCCAGTGGTACATCGCGATCGCTGCCGCCGCGCCCGCGTTGATCGACCGGGTGGAGCCGAACTGCGTGATCGCCACCAGCCCCTGGCAGGCGGCGAGCAGCTCGTCGGTCAGGCCCGGCCCCTCGGACCCGAACACCAGGCAGCACCGCTGGGGCAACCGGGCCGATTCCAGCGGCACGGAGCCGGGCAGGTTGTCGACCCCGATCAGGGCGACCTGTTCGCGGTCGGCCCACTCGGCGAAGGCAGCGACCGACTCGTGGTGGTGGACGTGCAGGTACCGATCAGACACCATCGCGCCACGCCGATTCCAGCGGCGACGTCCCAGGATGTGGACCCCTGCCACGTTGAACGCGTTGGCGGTGCGGACGATGGAGCCGATGTTGAAATCGTGCTCCCAGTTCTGGATCGCCACGTGCAGCGGATGCCGTCGGGTGTCGAGGTCGGCGACGATCGCCTGCAGTGACCAGTAGCGATACTCGTCCACCACGTTGCGCCGGTCACCGTCGGCGAGCAGCTCCGGATCGAGGCGGGGATCGTCCGGCCAGGGCCTCGGATGGGGGCCCACGCCGGGGGTGCTCACAGCCGTTAGCTCGTCCTCGCTCAGGGGGCCCATGGGGGCTCACGGTACCCTGAGTGCTTGTGAACCTTGTGCTCGAGCTCGCTCTGCTCCCGCTGTTACTGCCCGACTGGCTTGATCCGGCCTACATCATCCACAGCCTGGGGAACTGGGCGCTGTGGGGAGTCGCCCTGATCATTTTCATCGAGTGCGCCATTTTCCCGGTGCTTCCGGGCGACTCGCTGCTGTTCACGGTGGGCATGTTCATCGCGATGGTCCCGCCGTCGATCACCTTCCCGGGGATGG
>CAYUWV010000234.1:2573-3736 GCA_964448385.1 uncultured Propionibacteriaceae bacterium
AAGATGGACTTCCGTCCGTTCATCACCTACACCGCGATCGGCGGCGTGATCTGGGCGGTCGGCGTGACGGTGCTCGGGTTCTTCCTCGGGAACGTCCCGGTCATCGCCAACAACATCGACCTGGTGCTGGTGCTGATCGTGCTGGTGTCGGTGCTCCCCATGGTCGTCGAGTACGTGATGGCGAAGCGCCGCAACGCGGCCGCCTCGCTGGCGGCGGATGAGCCGACCGACCTCCGCTGAACCGGTGCCCGCGCCGGGGCGGGTGCGCCCGTCGGCGTGGATGCCCTCCCAGCCGGACGGACGCCCGCCGGCCGGCCCGGCCGACTTGGCCGCGGCGATCACCCTGCTCAGCGGACGCCGCTGGGCGGCGCTGACCGGGGCCGGCATCTCCACTGACTCGGGGATCCCGGACTACCGGGGGCCCGCCTCGCCGCCGCGCAACCCCATGACGTACCAGCAGTTCGTCTCCGACGCGAGTTTCCGTCGGCACTACTGGGCGCGAAACCACCTCGGCTGGCACCACCTGCGCAGGCGCCAACCCAACGCCGGTCACCGGGCGCTGGCGGGTCTCGAGACGCGCGGCCTCGTCGTGGGCGTCATCACCCAGAACGTCGACCTGCTGCACCAGGAAGCCGGCTCGCGCCGGGTCATCGACCTGCACGGTCACTACAACACCGTGCTCTGCCTCGACTGCGGCCACGAGATCAGCAGGGCGGCCCTGGACGCGCGGTTGCTGGCGCTCAACCCGGGCTTCCTCGAGGCGGTCGAGGCCGTCGCCGACGTCGAGATCGCCCCGGACGCTGACGTCGTGCTGGAGGAGACCGCCGGGTTCGTCGTCGCCGACTGCGAGGTCTGCGGCGGCATGCTGAAGCCCGACATCACCTACTTCGGCGAGTCGGTGCCGGCGGCCCGGGTGGCGGCCGGCTACGCCCTGATCGACGAGGCCGACGCGCTCGTCGTCGCGGGCAGCTCGCTGGCGGTGGCCTCGGGGCTGCGCTTCGTCCGCCACGCGGCGAACGCCGGGAAGCCGGTGGTGATCATCAATCGTGGACTGACCAGGGGTGACAGTTTCGCCGCGCTGCGCCTCAACGCCGGGACGTCAGAGGCGCTCGGCCTGCGGGCCGAGCGCCTCTGAACGACTCGTTCCCGGTGCGTCCGGTGCT
>CAYUWV010000235.1:0-3730 GCA_964448385.1 uncultured Propionibacteriaceae bacterium
CTAGGTGCGAAAGGGTTGCCCCTCCCCTCCTTCAGCGCGCTCGGCCGCCTTGTCGAGTTGCTCCTCCACGGATTCGGCGAGGTCGGTCGCGGCGTCTTGGGCCGCCTCCACGGCGTCCTCTGCCACGTCGGCAACGTCCTCTGCCACGTCAGCAGCATCATCCACCAGCCGCTTGGCTCCGGTCGCCACCTCGTCGGCCACCTCAGCGGCCTTGTCAGCGACGTCCTCCACCACATCAGCAACCGGATCGGCGATGTAGGCGTCCGACGGGGAATGGGCGTGCCAACCCGACGTGGGGGGTGCCAACAACTTGCGCACGGCCACCACAACCCCAGCCAGCAGGGCGCTGGCCAGGACGAGCTTGCCCAGTGTCGCGGGCCAGGTGCGCTGCTGCCTGGCGAGCCGCTTGGCGGCCTTCTTCTGCGCCTTCGCGATCTCCTTGGTCACGACCGCGGTCGCCGCTG
The DNA here is from genome assembly GCA_964448385.1 of uncultured Propionibacteriaceae bacterium. GTDB lineage: Bacteria > Actinomycetota > Actinomycetes > Propionibacteriales > Propionibacteriaceae > Propionicimonas. The sequence continues at coordinate 465 of CAYUWV010000235.1, forward strand.
CCACCTGGGCGGCGGCTTCCCGTGCCAAGGGCTGCGAAGCGGCGCCCTTGAGTAGGTCGGCCAGCTTTGGCAGTAGGTCGTCCTGGACTACCGAGCGGGCGTCGTCCACGATCGGGGGGATCCGCCCGAGGGCGTCGTCCACGACTGGCCGGACCTTGCTCACGGTCTTGTCGACTGCCGGGGTGACGGCGTCCAATGCCTCGTCAAGGACCGGCTTGGCCTTGTCCAGGGTCTCAGAGGCAAGGCGGGCGCCGCGGATCTGTGCGTCCCTGAGCACCGGCTGGAGTCGCTTGTAGGCGTCATTGGCCACTTCGGTGCTCACCCGGCGGGCTTCGTCCGCCCAGGGGCCGACGACGTCGCCGGCCTGCTCGACCAAAGGACTCAACCGCTCAGCGGCGTCGGCGAGGACGGCGGATCCCAGCTCAACTGCCGTGTGGGTGCCCTCTTCGACTGCTTTGCACAGGCTCTTTCGGTGCATGCTTCCTCCGATGCTTCACTCGCGGGTGCGCCCGCACCTCGTGAGATCCAAGGTACTCGGCCGCTGGGAGTCGTAACAGGCAATCTGTCAGGATGGAGGCCCCCGACGAAAGGACCGCTGACGTGGCCCACACGGCAACCCTGCACACCAACCACGGCGACATCGTGATCACCCTGTTCCCAGACCATGCTCCCAAGACGGTCGCGAACTTCGTAGGCCTGGCGAACGGGACCAAGGAGTACCGCGACCCGCAGACCGGTCGCCCGACCACCGGGAACTTCTACGACGGGCTCGGCTTCCATCGAGTCATCTCAGGGTTCATGATCCAGGGCGGCTGCCCGTTGGGCACCGGGACCGGTGGCCCCGGCTACACCTTCGCCGACGAGTTCCACCCCGAGTTGGTGTTCAACAAGCCCTACCTGTTGGCGATGGCGAACGCCGGACCCGGCACCAACGGTTCGCAGTTCTTCATCACCGTGGGTCCCACCCCCCACCTGAACCGACGCCACACCATCTTCGGTGAGGTGGCCGACGAGGCGTCGCGCAAGGTGGTCGACGAGATCGCCGCGGTACGCACGGGTCGTCAGGACCGTCCCGTCGAGCCGGTGGTCATCAACTCGGTGACCATCAGCGAGTAGCGCCCGCAACTCGGGGCTCTGTCAGGATCACTCAGCCCCGAGGGAGAACGCCGCTTCGAGGTCGTGGGTGGAGTAGGCGCGGAAGGCGATGTGGGTCTCCGTGCCCTCCACCCCCGGCACCTTGTTGAGCTGATCGGCCACCGTCGTGGCCACATCGTCGATGCTGCGGACGCGAACCAGGGCGATCAGGTCGATGGAACCGGTCACCGAATAGACCTCCGACACCCCGTCGAGGTCCGCGATCTGTTGGGCCACCTCTGGGATCCGGGCGACGTCGGCGGTCACGAAAACAATCGCGGTGATCATGGCGTCATCCTAGCCAGCACAGAGGTGCTGCAAGCGCTGATCCCCTCCGGCACCGTCCGGTCCGAGGCCGGCGCCCGCCGCCAGTTCACCGAGCGGGTCTGGGCGATCCAGAGCCAGATCGCCGAGCGCGAGGGTGGCCAGCGCGTCCGTCCCGATGCCGGCATGCAGGGGCCAACTCCACTGGCCCTCGATCTCGATCAACCGGACGCCTGGCCGCTCCAGCCAGGCGGCGATCCGCTCGGCCTCCTCCACCAGCCCGGCCGGTGCCGGACCCACGGGGGCCGCCACGGTCTGGGCGGCGGCGATCGCGCTTCGCGCCACCTGCTGCGGCACGTCACCGGGACGCGCGAGTGCCGTGGCGGCGAGCCGACCGTGACGGATCACGTGGATCTCCCAAGCCTGGCCGACGCGGAACCCGGCCACGATCTGCGGACACCCGGCCAAGCTGGCCAGCCGGTGGGTGCGGATCGCGGCGGCCAGAAACGTCTCGAGGCGACTCGTCAGCGTCCTGGCCTCCTCGTAGCGCTGCTGGGTCACCAGCGAACGCAACCGCGGCCGCGCCGCCCGCAGCACCGGGCGGACGTCGTCGGCCAGCGCTGACCTGACCCGGTCGACCACAACCGCGTACTCGTCGCGGCTGACCCGGTGCTCGCACGGGGCGCAACAGCGCCCTAGCTCGGCCAGCACACAGGCGGGACTCGGGCGGCGGACCGAAAGCCGAGGCGAACACTGCCGGATCGGGTAGGCCTCGTAGAGGGCCAGAATCGTCTGCTCGGCGGCGTGGCGCTGGTTGAACGGACCGAAGTACTCCGCTCCGTCGCCGCTGACCACCCGGGCGACGCTCAGCCGAGGAAAGGGCTCCCGCGTGACCTTGACCCAGTGCTGTCGCTGGGGGAACTTCGAACGGCGGTTGTAGCGGGGGGAGTGAGCGGCGATCAGCCTGAGTTCCAAGACTTCGGCCTCCAGTTCGGTGCGACACACGGTGGCCTCCACGCTGGTCGCGATGCGCACCATCTCGTCCATCCGAGGCCGGGTCTCCGACGCGGTGAAGTAGCTGCGCACTCGGGCCTTGATGTTGCGGCTCTTGCCGACGTAGAGCACCTGGCGTCGCACCTGGCCGTCGCCGTCCGGCAGGTCAGCGACGAACTGGTAGACCCCGGGCGCCGCCGGCAGGTCAGCGGCCATCGTCCGCTTGGCGCGGCGTTGCGGCGAGACCCGCCTGGTGCATTCGACGAGGTCGGCCAGCGTGGTGACTCCGAGGTTGCCGACCCGTTCGATCAGGTGGTGCAGCACGTCGACGGTCGCCCGGGCGTCGCTGAGCGCGCGGTGGTTCGGGGTCACCGCAGCGTGGACGTGGTGGGCGAGGGTCGCCAGCTTGTAGTTCGGCACCTCATCGCGCAGCAGCACCTGTCGGGCCAGCGAGACGGTATCGAGCACGTCGTTGCCTGGCCACGCCCGGCCTGCCGCGACGCAGGCTCGCTTGAGGAAACCGATGTCGAAGGGGGCGTTGTGGGCCACCAGGACGGCGTCCCCGGCGAACTCCAGCCAACTCGGCAGGACGGAGGCCAGGCGGGGCGAATCGGCCACCATCGAGTCGGTGATCCCGGTCAGGACCGCGATCAGTGCTGGGATGTGGGTCTGCGGGTTCACCAGCGTCTGGAATTCGCCCAGCACCTCGCCGCCACGCACTTTCACGGCCCCAAACTCGGTGATGGTGTCCTCGGCCGAGCTGCCAGTCGTCTCGAGGTCGACCACGCAGAACGTGACCTCGGACAGCGCCGGGCTGAGGTCGTCGAAACTGGGTTGCAGCGATGGTGCGGCCATGTCCGCCACGTTAGGCAGCG
>CAYUWV010000236.1:0-3718 GCA_964448385.1 uncultured Propionibacteriaceae bacterium
GCGCTGCGGGCCGGTGACCGAGAGGCACATGTCGATCAGGCTCTCCAGATCGGTCACGTCGGCAGAACTGATCGTGTTGTCGAGGATCTGGCGGCCCCGCTCGTCGCTGGCAAGCTCCGCGGCGAGCACGAAGAGGCGCTGCTGGATCCCGTGCAGGGTCGCCCGGACGGATTCGTCCGCCGCGACGGCCTTGGCCTCACCGATCGCCGAGTTCGCCTCGTCGACCGTGCCGTAGGCCTCCACCTCGGGATCCTGCTTGGGTACGCGCGTGCCGCCGAACAGGCCGGTCAGGCCGGCATCGCCGGTGCGCGTGTAGACGTTCGGCATGGCTACTCCGGCCCGATCTCCACCGTGTCGACGATCCCTACGATCGTCGAGTCAATCGGCGAATCGGCGCGGGTCGCCGCGAACCGCGCGGAACTGCCGCCGGTGACGATCACGGTCGCGCCCACCCCGGCGCCGACTGTGTCGACGGCCACCTGGGGCAGTCCGACGTACTCACCACTGATCCCGATGCGTTCGACGACCAGCAGTTTGAAGCCGACCAGGCGCTCGTCCTTGCTGGTCGAGACGACGGTCCCACGAACCTTGGCCAAGAACATGTCATACCTCCCGTGAGATCCGGATGGAACGGGCCGCGGCCAAGTCCCGCGCCATGGCGGTCACCTTCGCTTCGACCGGGATGCGCAGCTCAACCCCCGCGGGCAACTGCTGGATCACCTGCTGGCTGATCAGGCTTCGTCCGCAGGGCACCACCCCGACGGCCGGCACTGGGGACGCCGTGAGCCTGGGGACGGCGGCCGTAGGCGCGTCGGCGACCTGCGCGGCCACCCTGGCGACGAACCCGGCCACCGAGGTACCCAGCGCGGCCACCAGTGGGGAGCGCCGCTCCCGGTCGCGTCGCTCCCAGGCCGCGATCGCCGTGCGGTGCAGGGCCCGGGCGTCGGCGAGCCGTACCCCATAGGAGGCCAGCGCCGCGAGGTTGCCGCGGAGCAGGTCGGCGTAGCCGGGCGGCATCTGCGGGAACCAGGACTGCTTCGCCCGGCCGTCGGGGCAGATCGCCGTGCGCGAGGCCACCACGAGCCGGTTGCTCATGATGAACTCGCTGAACAGATTGCTGGCCAGGCAGTCCGCGACACCATGGGCCACCTTGGCGGCGATGTTGCTGGTGAGCGTCGGAGCGATGAGCATGTTGTGCTCTTCGACCATGCGCTTGGAGACCTCACGCATGCCGAGGGAGCGGATCTTGGCCTGGTCGAGGATCCGTTCCGCGCTCGGGGTCTGCAGGTAGTCCAACGAGACGCCATCGGCGGCGAGCAGCCGCAGTCCCTCGACGGCGTGGTCGAAGCCCAACAGGCCGCCGGTGAACAACACCAGGGCACGCCGCGGGGCCGGCATCATCACGTCGATGATCGCGTCGCGGATGAGACTGCGCAGTTCAGCCTCGGTCATCGTCGGACTCCTTCATGGGAATGCCGAGGGGGGTGACGAACAGCGGTTCGATGGGCCGGACGACGGGCCGGCCGAGCCGGGTGGCGAACACGTCGGGAGCGTTGGGGAAGGAACTGGACCCGCCCACCAGGTAGACCATCGGCACGTCGTAGCCGACCAGGGCAGCCTCGGCGATCGATGCCATCTTCTCCAGGGTCGGGCGGATCACGCCGACCACGTCGTCGCGTCGGGCCGGGTCCTTCTTCATGGCCTCAGCCTCGTCGTAGCCGATCCGGTAAGCGCCGGCGAGGACGAGCGCCATGTGGTGGCCGCCGGTGGCCTCGTCGATCGAGAGCAGCACCTCGCCGTCGGCAAGGATCGAGACCCCGGTCGTCCCGTGTCCGATGTCGATGACGCACCCGTCGGTGATGCCGAGCGCCCTGGCCGCGGCGACCGGTTCGTCGACCACAGCTTCGGTGTCCAGCCCCGCGGCACCGGCGACGTTGCGGAAGACCTTGATGTCGCCTTCACTGATCCCGGGCGGGATCGACACCGACGCGGCCGTGAAGCGGTGACCGAGACGGCGCTCGACGTCGTCCTTGAGACGTCGCACCGCCGTGGTGGCTCCGGCCCAGTCAACGACCACGCCGTCCCGCACCACGCTGGAGTGCACCCAGGCCCCCGCCACGGGACGGTTGCGGGCGTCGACTACGGACACGACGATGTTCGCGGTGCCCAGGTCGATCCCCAGCCGGGGCACACCGGTGGGCTGGTCCACCTCGCCGGTGCGCACGAGTTCCGCGAAACGGCGGATCGCCGCCTCGGGGGCCTCAATGCTCCGGATGGTCGGTGCCATGGTCGCGGTCATTCCCTGATCAGCTTGCCCAGGTCGCCGTGGCGCAGGCCGAGCGCGTTGGCCTCGTCGGTGTCGAGGTGGATTTCGGGGACCCATTCGTCCTTCACGCGGATGACGAAGTTGTCCAGGACGCCGCCCCGTTGGCCGGTGAAGGCGACCTTCACCAGGTCCTGGTCGGCCACCCCGAACTCCTCGGCGTGGCCAGGGCCCATGTGGATGTGCCGCGCGGCCACCAGGGCCCCGTGCTCAAGGCGGATCCTGCCCCGCGGGCCTTCAATCTCGATCGGGGCGGCGGAGTCGAGGTGACCAGACTGGGTGACCGGGGCTTCGATGCCGAGGTTCACGCAGTCGGTGCGGCTCAACTCCACTTGGCTCTTCGGGCGGCACGGCCCCATCACCCGGACCTTGGGGAAGGTCGTCCTTGGGCCGTGCACGCTCACGAACTGCTCCGCGGCGAATTCGCCGGGCTGGCGCACCTTGCGGAACACCGTCAGCTCGTCGAGGCCGAACAGGGTGGCCAGATCCTCCTTGCTGAGGTGGACGTGCCGGTTCGACACTCCCAGCACGATCTGGCCCTGCATCCCCTGCAGGCGGAAGAGGACCAGGCGGGTGACCTCCTCGACGAGCTGTCTGGCGTCCGGCGCGATCACGTCAGGCCTTCTTGGGCAGCAACTGCTCGACGTCAGCGTGCGGGCGCGGGATGACGTGCTTGCTGACGACCTCTTCGCCGACCTGCGCCGCAGCTGCGGCACCGGCGTCGACAGCGGCCTTGACGGCGCCGACATCGCCGCGGACCATCACGGTGACCAGGCCGGCTCCGACCTTCACATAACCGATCAGGACGACGTTGGCCGACTTGACCATCGCATCAGCGGCCTCGACGGCCCCGACGTAGCCCTTGGTCTCGATGAGACCCAGTGCTTCACTCATTCACTCTTCCTTTCTCGCTACTCATTGGTGGAACGGGACTTGGACGCACCGCCGCGAGTTCGCGGCGCGGGCTCGGGCTCGGGCTCGGGCGCCGGCTCGGCGGCCGGCTCGGGTTCGGGCGCCGGCTCGGGCTCAGCGGCAGCCGCAGGGGGCGGGGCGGGTGCGGCGGCCGGGGCAGGCTTGGCCAGGCCGACGGTCCCAGCGGTGAGCACGACCGACACGAGTTGGTCGCTGGGCCGCGGGATGACCGAGGTGGCGAAGACCTTGGAGACCCTGCCGGCAGCTGCCTTCGCTGCGGCGACGGCCGCCTGCACCGCCGACACCTGGCCCTCGATCTTGACCGCCACCATGCCCATCCCGTCCGTGGTTTCGTAGCCGATCAGCGACACGTCCGCGGTCTTGCAGGCGACGTCCGCGGCCTCGACCGCGGCGGGGAGGCCGAGCACCTCGATGGTGCCGAGGCTCAGGTTGGACATGGCTGCTCCTTCAATCTGCGTAAAG
>CAYUWV010000237.1:0-3691 GCA_964448385.1 uncultured Propionibacteriaceae bacterium
TCGACCGCCTCGAGATCGACCATGTCGGCCGCAATCGGGTGGGTCGAGGGCAGTTGGTCCTGGCGGTAGGCCCAATTCTTTCGCGAGTTGGCGAACGTGGCCCACGGATCATCCCCAACGCCGGTGCGAGACCGGATCTCGCTCTGGGCGAAGTGGGAGGCCCACTCCGCGAACGACTCATTCAGCCACAAGTCGTCCCACCAGGTCATGGTGACCAGGTCGCCGAACCACATATGGGCCAGTTCGTGCAGGATCGTGTTGTCGCGGGTTTCGTAGGCGGCATTCGTGGTGCGTGAGCGGTACAGGTATTCGTCGCGGATCGTGACGCAGCCGGCATTCTCCATGGCGCCGGCGTTGAACTCGGGGACGAATACCTGGGCGTAGTCCGCGAAGGGGTACGGGGTGCCGAAGTGCTCCTCGAAAACGGCGAAGCCGTTCTTGGTCGTGGTGAAGATGCGTTCCGCGTCCAGGTAGGGGATCAGTGACTGCCGGCACGACAGGGAGAGCGGGATTTCGCCCGACACACCGGTGTAGCTGTCGTGCGCGGTGTGGAACTCACCGGCCGCCAGGGCGGTGATGTAGGTCGAGATGGGTGGGGTCGGCGCGAAGCTGAACCGCCCCAGTCCTTCTCCCTCAGGGGTGGGGGTGACAGCTGGTGAGTTCGACAGCACCGTCCAGTGTGGAGGGGCGATCACCGTCAGCTGGAAGGTGGCCTTGAGGTCGGGCTGCTCGAAGCAGGCGTACACCCGGCGGGCGTCAGCGGTCTCCAGTTGGCTGTAGACGTACAACCGGTTGTCGACCGGGTCGGTGAAGCGGTGCAGTCCCTCGCCGGTGTGGCTGTAGCGGCAGACTGCCACTACCGTCAGCTCATGCTCCCCGGCACCCGCCGAGAACGAGACCCTGTCGTCGGCGAAGGACTCGGGAGTGAGCGGTTCACCGTCCAGGGTGATGCGGAGCGCCCGATCTGCGATCAGGTTGACGAAGCTGGCGCCGCCAGTGAAGCCGAAACTGATGACCGAGGTGGAGACGAAGGTGGTGCCGGAGCAGTCATCCTCGGTGTCCGCAGGACGACCCGACAGGTCGAGGAGGACCTGGTAGCTGTGGGTTCGAACGGCCTGCGCGCGGGCAGCGGCCTCGGCGCGCGTGAAGTTGGCGGGATACATCAGCATTCCTCATCTGGGGCACAGGTTGACTGTCAGCGGCTGGAGGCAACCCACACACTATCCCGCTCTACCGCGGGGACCGGGGAGGCAGCCGGGTCGCGCCACTCACACCGGCGCCGGGCGAGTCGATTGGGGCCTGCGTGGGTTGGGGGAGTGTCGCCGCGTAGAATCGGCGGACTCGTCCTGGAGAGGAGCACGATGCCGGAAGGTCATGTGACCCACCGCTTGGCCCGCGAGCTGACGGCAGCCTTCGCCGGCGCTCCCGTCCGGGTCTCCTCGCCCCAGGGACGCTTCGCTGAGGCCGCCGCACTCTTGGACGGGCAACTGCTCGCCGGCGCTGAGGCCTACGGCAAGAACCTGTTCATCGGCTTCGGATCGCACGACAGCACTGATCTGCTGGTCCACGTCCACCTCGGCCTCATCGGGAAGCTGCGACTTGGTCCCGCCCTCCCGGTGGAGGCGGCGGACACCCTGCGGCTACGCATCGACAACGGCGAGCAGGCTGCCGAACTGCGCGGCCCACAGACCTGCGCCTTGATCGCACCGGTGGAGCAGGCGGCTGTCACTGCGGGGCTTGGCGCCGACCCGCTACGCCCCGACGGGGTCCCCGAGGTGTCCTGGGCGCGGGTGAGCCGCTCCGAGCGAGCCATTGCGTCGTTGTTGATGGATCAGCGCGTCTGCGCGGGCGTCGGGAACATCTACCGCTGCGAGGTGCTCTTCCGGCAGCGGCTGCACCCGATGACCCCGGGAAGGCAGGTCACGCACCGGATGTGGAACCGGATCTGGTCGGACCTGACCAGCCTCATGCCGCTGGGAGTGCGGGACGGCCGGATCGACACCGTCCGACCCGAACACGGGCCGGACGCGACGGGGCGGCCTCCCCGGGTGGATCGCCATGGCGGCGAGGTGTACGTCTATCGCCGGTTTGGCCAGCCGTGCCTGGTGTGCGGGCGCCCGATTAGTGTGCAGGACTTCGAAGCCCGCCACCTGTTCTGGTGTGGACGATGCCAGCGGCGCCGGTGAACCTGGCGTGGGCTTCGGGGGAGGTGCAGGTGGCACCCCGCGGAGCGGTGACGCTGCGGTTCGGCGAAGCCCCTGATCAGCTGGAGATCGAGCTGGCCGGCGTGGCGGACCTGGTCGAGTTATTCGCCGAAGCGGACGTGGTCGAACATGAGGGAACCCTCGGCGAATTGACGATCGGGCAGCGTGTCACCGTGGCGGAGCACTGCCAGCTGCGGTGGGTGATCGAGGTGCCACCCGAGCCCCGGGAGCCGGTTCGGCTCGACGTCACAGTCACCGCGGCGCAGGGGCAGGCACTGTGGCTGTGGCCGGGTGGCGCGGACGGTTTCTTGGCCGTGCTCCCGGCCCGCGGCGCTGGACCCGTCCTGGTCGTGCAGGCGGTTCAGGCAGAACTGCGGGTGGCGCACGACTGGGGGGATGGACGCACCCTGCGCCTCGCGCTGATCCCTCCGGGGCTGGCTGTAGGGCGCCGCCATGTGGTGCAGTTGAGGGCCACGGTGATGGCTGACACGAGGGGGATTGGTGCGCTCCTCCCGGTCTGGTTTGCGCCAACCTCCCTGGCGGTGGGCGAGGAGTGGAACGCGCCGATCGCCGATCTCGGTGTCGAGGTGAGCTCAGAGGTGACCGTGTCCCACTCCGATGTCGGCGCGATGGTCACGCTGACCGCGCCACCGGGACTCCATGACTTCTCGGTGCATGGGCTGCGTGGCGTCACCGACGTCGTGTTGCACGTGGCGCCGCCGTTGGCCGAGGTGGTGGCGAGTCTGGCCGAGCGACTCCTCGCGGCGGGCGACTTGACGTCGGCGGGGGCCGTCGTCGTCCAGCGTGCCCTGCAGGGGGGAGTGCTGCACCGAACCGCCGAGGTCGAGGACGCCCTCGACCGCTTCGACTGGACCTCGCGCGACGACCTACTCGCGATCGCGTTCGGCAGTGAGCGGGCGCTGGTTGAGGGGGAGCGGGCCATGGCTGCCGAAGCCGTCCGCCGGATCTCGGCGCTGCCCGTGGCCCTTGGATCGCCCAGGGTCGAGGTGCTGGCGTGGCTGGCAGCTACCACACTCGGCGTGGCAGGCGTTCCGGAGGCCGAGGCAAGCGCCCCACCTGGCGGCCTGGTTCGACTCGAACAGGACATCGTCCGAGGCCGGCGGACGGGGGAGACAGCCGCCTCGCTGGCGGCGGTGTTGGGACGGGTGGGTGCCGGCCTCCCGGGTTACCTCGTGGGGCTCAACGCGACCCGGCATGCCCTGCTGGTGGGACTGCTCGAGGGCGTTCCGGAAGGGTGGCCAGAAGCGCCCGTGGCGGCGGTGGCTGCCCAAGCCGCCCGGCAGCAACTGCTGGCCTGCTACGCCGGTGGAGACTTGACCGATGTGACGCCGCTGGCATGGTTGCTGGTCAGCGGGTGGCAGGCCTGAGTTTGGGCAGGGAGATCGCGGGGGCCTAGACTGAGCCGCTGGTATCCGGGGCGTAGCGTAGTGGCTAGCGCGCCTGCTTTGGGAGCAGGAGATCGCAGG
>CAYUWV010000238.1:0-3677 GCA_964448385.1 uncultured Propionibacteriaceae bacterium
GACCGCAAGTGGCGCGAACACCTCTACGAGATGGACTACCTGCGCGAGGGCATCGGCCTGCGGGCCATGGCCCAGCGGGATCCCCTGGTGGAATACCAGCGCGAGGGCGGGGACATGTTCAACGCCATGATGGAAGCATTCATGGAAGAGGTCGTGGGCTACCTGTACAACCTGAACGTCCAGGTCGAGGCCCAGCCGACTCCCGGTCTGGTCACCAACGCTGACGGGGTGCCGGTGACGGCGGCAGAAATGCTGGCCGTGGCGCCGGGTCCGGATTCCCCTGCGGTGGAAGAGCATCGAGTGCCAGTGCCCGAGGAATCGGCTCTCACGAAGCGCCCCAGCCTGCAGGCGAAGGGCCTTGCCCCGCGCGCCCCGCGGCCGATGACGTACTCGGCTCCGAGCGAAACTGGCGAGCCGGCGAAGACCGCCACGACGACCGGAAAGGACCCCTACGCAGGGGTTGGCCGCAACGCGCCGTGCCCGTGCGGATCCGGTCGCAAGTACAAGATGTGTCACGGGCGGGCCGCCTGAACCTGACTTGGCTGGGACCCGAACTCACCCCGCCCGGTTGACCACGGTGGGACGGAGCGCGATCTCAAGCTTGGTGCCGACCCAGCCGCCCTCACGCCGGGCCAGACGCAGAGCCGCTGCCCGTGCCGCGCCATGGTGGCGCAGGTGGGCCGTGACTTCGACGACCCCGGGCGTGGGGGACTGCATACGGATCGATCGCAGCCTCAAGCCCCACCCGATTCGGCTGCGACACAAGTGCTCGAGGAGCGACATCAGTTCCGGTTCCAACCAGCGGTCAAGCTGGATCAGGGATCGCTTCCCGGCGAGTGCCTCGACGATGGCAATGGTCACCGATGCTGCCACCTGACGGGCCGCGGGTTCCACGGGATCCGCGTCGTCGACAATCTCGGGGACGCTGGCCCATGGCAGCACCGGGTGATCAGGCGACAGCAGCACGGGCTCGAGCAGGCGGCGAACCGGTGGCCGCGTGTCCCTGGCAGCCAGGCAGCGTGGCGGGTTCGTCGCGGCGGCGTTCGCCGTCAGGGTCAGGGTCGGCTGGGTTGGTCGGGGATAGTGATCCGGCATTGAGCGTCCTTCGGGCGGTGGGGGTTCCACTGTGGCGTGTCCAGCGTCCGATGACTGATTGGCGAAGCTGATCTGTGGACAACCCGGCGCACCCCGCGAACCAGCCCCACCCTGGGCAGGATCCGGCTCTGCCCCCGCGATCGCCCGCTGAGTAGGGTGGAAGCGTGAGCGATCTTGTCTCGGCCGCCGAGGCCGCCCTGCTGGCCCGCGACCAGGACATCCAGCCGTGGAAGCAGGCCTTCGTGTGCCTGTTGGACTCGCCCATCACCCGCGAGCAGTTGGTGGAGCGGGTCAATGAGCGGATCGGCTACGCGCCCCGGTTCCGCCGCACGGTCGCCGGCTGGCCCCGTCCGGCCTGGGTCGACGATGTCGGCTTCGTGGCCTCCGGCCACGTCCGCGAGGACATTTTGGCGGCGGGCGAGCAGTTGCAGGACTGGCTGGCCGAGCGGCTGGCCGTCCCGTTCGATCACGATCATCCGCTGTGGGAGGCGTGGCTCGTGCAGGGCGTCGCGCGTGGCCGTCCCGCCGTTGTGGTGTTGTCCCATCCGGCGCTGGTGGACGGCTACGACAACATCCACCTGCTCCAGGAGTTGCTGGACGAATACCCGTCCCCCATCGGTCAGGGCGCACCGGTCTGGCGGCCTGCCGAGGCCAGAGAACCCGGGTGGGCCGATCTGCTCACCGGCTGGGACGATCCGCTACGGGCCCTGCGGGAAGCTGCCACGGGCCTGAGCGGCATGGTCGAGAACGCCGTCCGGACAATGGGCGCCTCGCCCCGCACCCATCACGTCGCCGGAGTGGAAGTTGATCTCGCCACGCTGCAGGGGATTCGGGAACATGCAGGGTGCACCACTCACGATGTGTTGCTGGCGCTCACGACGGCCGGCGTCCGCGGCTGGCTCATCGACCAGGGGCGCCTCCCCGAGGATGTCGTGGCCCTGACCCCGCTGGCTGTCACGGAAACCGACGTGCTGGAGAGTGCTATTGGCTGCCGCGTCGCCCCTGCGTGGATGGCGTTGCCGGTCGCTGAGGCGAACCCGGCTGCCCGCCTAGCCGCGATCGCCACCCTGACCAGAGCGCGTCTGGACACGGGGCTGTCGGTGCCGGCGCGCGACCTGACCGATTTGGCCGGCTTCGCTCCGCCGACCCTGCACAGCCTGGCCGCTGGCACGGTGGCAGCCGGCCGTCCGCATCGGGTACTGGTCAGCAATGCGCCCGGCCCCCGAGAACCACGCTTCCTGGGGACGTCGCGGGTCACCGGGGTCTACAGCCTGATTGCCACGACCGACGAGCAGGAGATCACAGCGTCGATCAGCAGCTACCGGGGGCGCGTCACCATCGGCGTCACCGCGGTTGCCGAGGTCAAGCACTTCGCTCGCGATGTCAGCTCCGAGTTGGGCGCGCTGCGGGCAGGGGTTTGACGTGGCGGCCCTGGTGTTCGTCCCGGTGGACGGCGCGACGCTGGACGAGTGGGCCACCACCGGGCTGCTGCCCGGAACCCGACGTGGCTTCGCGGTGACTCCGGCCATGGCGGCGGCCTTCGACTTCGCCGCCGCCACTGACGAGGACGCCGAACACACTGCGTTGTGCATCGCCTCGCTGGCGGCCCTCATCCAGCACGGTTGGCGGCTCGTTGCGGTCGCCGAGTCCAGCTACGCCGATGACCAGAGTGAGCCCGAGTTCGGCAGTGTCAGCGTCAGTGACGTCCCCTTCGGCTGTGTGACCGCACTGTTCGCGGGGGCCGAACCCCTGACCCCTGACGGTGTGGTCGGCTCGGCGCTGGCCTCGGCCTGGGAGCGCGATGATGTGCAGAACCTGTTGTCACAGGGGGATCTGCTGTGGCACGGTGCCGGTGAATGGCAGCTGCTGACCGGCCGTGGCACGGCCCAGAACTACTGAGGGGACGAGATGCCCAGATCGATCTGGAAGGGCGCGGTGTCGTTCGGGCTGGTCACCATCCCGGTGAAGGTGTACGGGGCGACCGAGACCAAGGACATCAGCTTCCGTCAGGTGCACGCCGAGGACGGCGGCAGGATCCGGTACAAGCGGGTCTGCGAGGTGTGCGGCGAGGAGGTCCCGTACGCCCAGATCGCCAAGGGCTTTCAGACCAGCGACGGTCGCATGGCGATCCTGACCGACGATGACTTCAATGGGCTCCCTGAAGCCCAGGGCAAGACCGTCGACGTGGTGCAGTTCGTCCCCGTCGACCAGATCGACCCGACGTACGTCGACAAGACGTATGTGCTCGAGGCGGAAGGTGCCGGTATCAAGCCGTACGTGCTGCTGCGCGAGGCGCTCACCGGGGCGGGCAAGGCAGCCGTTGTGAAGGTGGCACTGCGGTCGCGGGAGACCCTCGCGCTCATCCGTCCGGTGGCGGGGGTGCTGTTGATGCACACCATGCTGTGGCCCGACGAACTGCGTGACACCGGCTTTGCAGCGCCTGCCGCCGAAGTGAACGTGAGTGACGCCGAGGTCGGCATGGCGAAGCTGTTCATTGACCAACTCAGTGGCGACTTCGATCCCAGCCAGTTCAGCGACAGCTACCGCGAGGCGCTGGAGCAGGTCGTGCAGGCCAAGCTTGC
>CAYUWV010000239.1:0-3665 GCA_964448385.1 uncultured Propionibacteriaceae bacterium
GAAGAAGAAGAACTTGGTGGTTCGTTGCGGACAACCGGCGGTTGGAATTGCGGGCCGGGCCGCGGCTGGGCTGGCTGGTCGAACCGCGGCGAATTGCCCGGGGATCTCAGGTGCCGAGCGGAAGGGTCACCGTGAAGACGGTGCGGCCGGGCCGCGACTCCACACCGATCGTGCCGCCGTGCTCCTGGGTCACGATGCGCCACGCGGTGTCTAGTCCGAGGCCCGTGCCGACGCCCTGCGGTTTGGTCGTGAAGAACGGCTCGAAGATGCGGTGCAGGTCGTCCGAGGTGATGCCTGGCCCGTCGTCCTCGATCTCGACCACGGCGTGGTCGAGATCGCGCCGGGTCCGGATCGTGATCGTTCCCGAGCCGGCTGTCGCGTCTGCGGCGTTGTCGAGGATGTTCGTCCACACCTGGTTGAGTGTGTTGCCGTAGACACGGATCTGCGGGAGCGAGCGGTCGAACTCGCGTTTCACGGTGACGTCCCGGAGGGCATGGTTGAGGATCGTCAGGGTGCTCTCGAGGCCGTCGTGGAGGTCGACCTGCTGCTCGGCGGCGCGGTCCATGTGGGTGTAGCCCTTGACCGCTCGGACGATTTCAGTGATTCGGTGGCTGCTGCGCACCAGGACCTCGACGGACTCGCGCGCCGCGTTCGTCGCGTTGATCCAGTTCAGCGTGGGCACGAGGTCGGCGCGGGCCACCTGCCGCGCGAGTTCCCGGATCGAGGCGACCGTCTGTCCTGCTTCGGCGAGTCCGGCGGCGAGCGACCAGCCCTGGGGCACGTCGAGTTCCTCCAGCACCTGCTCGATCTCGGACTCTCGCCGGTCCCGCTCGAGGGGACCGAACTGTTCCCTGGACGCGGACGCCGGTGGCAGGGAGAGTGCGACGAGGCGGCGGCACTGGTCTTTCGTGATGCCTTCGGAGACCAGGGTGGTCAGCGCGTCATCGCGTTGGGCGAGGGCTGTGGTGAGCCGGGCGCTGGCGCGGCTCACCGCGGCCGCCGGATTGTTGAGTTCGTGCGTGAGGCCTGCGGAGAGCTTGCCGAGGGCTGCCATCTTCTCGAGGTAGCGGGCCTTCTCGTCACGGATCAGCGCGGCGTTCCGGCGTTCGAGCTCCTCGGCGTGCAGGCGCTCGCTGATGTTCCGGAAGAAGCCGTGGGTGGCGATGATGGTGTCGCCCATGAAGCGATTCGTGACGCTGCCCTCGACCGGCACGGGGTCGCCCGCTTTCGTCCTGAATACCGCTTCCATGTAGGGGATGGATTCTCCACTGAGCGCCTTGCTGAAGTAGAACTGGCAGTGCTCGAGCGAGCTGTCGTGGATGGTGTCCCACATGTCGAGGGCGCCAACCTCGCCTTGGCTGTAGCCCAGAGTGTCGAGCCAGGCCTTGTTGACGAACTCGAATGTGCCGTCTGGGCGGACGCTCTGGATCATGTCGTGCGCGTTGTCGATTGCAGCCCGGTAGCGCTCTTCGCTCTCGGCGAGCTGGGGGTTGGACTCCTGGTTCGGCTCGGACATGTGCCCCCCTCGCCTTGTCAGGTAGCGGATGACGACTGGACAGGCTGCCCAGTCCCGTCCAAGGATAGGAACGCACGGGGAGCGGCACCAGTGGTTTGGGAGACCGGACAGCGGTCGGGGAGGTGGTTGTGGCGAAACCGATCATTCTCGCGGTCGATGACGACGCCGAGGTCCTGCATGCGGTGGCCCATGACGTTCGTCAGGGTTTCGGGGAGAACTTCCGTGTCATTCGGGCGGATTCGGGCGCCCGAGCACTGGACGTACTGCGCCAGCTCAAGCTGGCGAATGAATCGGTCGCCCTGATGCTGGTGGACCAGCGCATGCCCGAAATGTCCGGGGTGGAACTCCTTTCGAGGGCCAAGGAGCTGTTTCCCGATGCGAAGCGGGTCCTGCTGACGGCCTACGCCGACACCGAGGCGGCGATCACGGCGATCAACGAGGTCCAGCTCGACTACTACCTGATCAAGCCCTGGGATCCGCCCGAGCAGCGGTTGTATCCGGTCCTCGACGACCTGCTCGACGACTGGCTCGCGGCCCACCACCCGCCCTTCGAGGGCGTCCGGTTGATCGGGCACCGGTGGTCGGCGGAGTCTCACGCCGTCCGTGACTTCTTGGCCCGCAATCAGGTGCCCTACCAGTGGTTCGACCTCGCCACCGACCCCCACGCCGCGGAGCTGCTCGCGCTCGTCGGCGAGGATCCGCCGTGCCCGGTCGCCCTCTTCCCCGACGGACGGGTGCTCCAGCAGCCGTCCGTCGAGCAGATCGCCGAGACTCTGGGCCTGCGCGGACACGCCGAGGTGCCGGTCTATGACCTGCTCATCGTCGGCGGGGGCCCCGCCGGGCTGGCGGCCGCGGTCTACGGGGCCTCGGAGGGGTTGCGTACCGTCCTCGTCGAACGGGAGGCGACCGGCGGCCAGGCAGGGATGAGCTCACGGATCGAGAACTATCTCGGCTTCCCGTCAGGGCTGTCCGGTGGTGACCTGGCCCGCAGGGCGACCACCCAGGCCAAGCGTTTCGGCGTCGACTTGCTGCTGACGCAGGAGGTCTCTGCGGTGCGGACCACCCCCGGATCGTTGGGGGTGACCCTCTCCGACGGGACCGAGCTCGGTGCCCACTCGATCGTCCTTGCCACCGGCGTGTCCTACCTGAGGCTCGACGCACCCGGGTTGGACCGGCTCGTGGGCCGAGGCGTGTACTACGGTGCCGGACTGTCCGAAATGTCCTCGATCGCTGGCGAGCACGTCTTCGTGGTTGGCGGGGCGAACTCAGCCGGGCAAGCCGCAATGCACTTCTCGACCGTGGCCCGCAGCGTCACCATGCTCGTCCGCGGAGAAAGCCTCGCAGCCGGGATGTCGCACTACCTTGTCGAGCAGATTCAGCGCACCCCCAACATCACCGTCCGCGTGGGTGCCAGCGTGGTTGGGGCGGCAGGTGAGGATCACCTTGAGCAGCTCGTCATTCGCGACAACGCCACCGGCGAGGCCGAGACCGAGCCCACCACCGCGCTCTTCGTCTTCATCGGCGCACGGCCACGCACCGAGTGGCTCGCCGGGGTGATCGCCTGTGACGAGCGCGGGTTCGTCCTGACCGGACCCGACGTCGCTGCTCAAGACGGTCGCGTCTGGCCCCTCGAACGCGACCCATACCTGCTCGAGACGAGCGTCCCAGGCGTGTTCGCGGCCGGCGACGTGCGACACGGGTCCGCCAAACGGGTTGCGACGGCGGTCGGCGAGGGCGCATCCGCAGTACTGACGGTCTGGCAGTACCGGGCGAGCGCCGGCCTCTGACGCCGAGCTGTGCACCCTCCGCCGGGGCGGACGTCAACGTATCGACGCCCATCGACACCGCGTCACGACCAAAGGGATCCGGAGCCTCGGACGTACTCGCCATTGGGCGGCCCCTCGAATGCTCGGGCCGCGATCAATGCGGCATCCTTGCCGGGTGGCGACCGATCGATCCTGGCAGCGATGGGGGTTGGTGCCGGCGTCTGCCGTGGCGGGCTCGGCGGTGCTGCTGTTCGCCCTGGGTGACCGGCCGCTCGGCTACGCGGTGCTGCTCACGGGGGTCGGGATGGCCTGGGTCACCGACGCTCGCGGGCTCACCCGCCGACTGCTCCCCGATCTCGCCGCGATCGCGTTGGGTCTGGCGG
>CAYUWV010000240.1:0-3663 GCA_964448385.1 uncultured Propionibacteriaceae bacterium
CGCCCGCGCCCCCGTCAACCACACCGGCCACCCGGCCATCGGCCGAGAAGTCGAAGGTGTCCTCGTTGTTGGCAGCACCGGTCAGGTTCTCGAACCCGACGAAGTCGACGCCCGCCACGGAACCGGCGCCGTCCCCGGTCACCGACCAGGTCACGTCTGTGGCGGGGCCGACCAGGGTGTCTGACCCGCCGCCTCCGAACAGGCGGATGGTGCGTAGCCCAGCGAGCCCGACCAGCACGACCCGGTCGGCCAGTGCGCCACCGGCGACGATCAGGGTACCGACGTCGGGGGCTTCGTCAAGGTCGAGCACATCAGCCAGGCCAGCCAGCTGGGCAAGACCTGAATCGAGTCGCAGTTCGTGGTCGAAGAATTCACCATTCACGACCGAGGCTGTCGCCGTGTCGCCGTCAATCCCCCAGCGGGTCAACTGGGCCGCTAGGGTCACGGGAGCCAGTCCGTCGCCTAGCGACAAGGTCGCGGCGCGCTTGCCGGCGCGGCCGGCGGTCACGGTCACGGTCACGGTCACGGTCTGACCGGGCTCAAGGGTGCTGGGCAGCCCGTTCACGACGAACGACCCGGACGGATCGTCCAAGGTCGCGGAATCGAAGCGGATGGCCTGCGAGCCGTTGTTGGTCAGCACGATCGTCCGGGTCCCGCCCACACTCGGCAGAACCCGCCCGAAGTCGAGACTGGTCGTCGAGAGGCTCACACCGCTTGGGACGCTGATGCTCGAGGTCACCGGGAACTCGCTGGTGGACGTGACCGATGCCAGCTCTATCGCGGTCAAATCGGGCTCAAGGGCGGCCACCAGCTCGGGCTCGCGAGAGGGCTCCTTCGTCGCTGCGGGGCCATCCGCCGGGGCTGGCTTGGGCTGGTCGGCCGGGGCATTGTCGGGCTGGGAGACAGGCTCGTCGCCCGGCGATGTGTCGGGGCCAGCAACAGGCTCGTGCGCCGCCGCACTGTCGGGCTCTGAGACAGGCACTTCAGCCGGCGCGGTCGTGGACTCGGCAACAGGCTCGTCCGCCGCAGTCTCGGACTCCGCAAGGGGCTGGCCCGCCGCCGCACTGTCGGTCTCTGCAACAGGCTGGTCCGCTGGCGCGGTCTTGGGTTCGGCAGCGGGCTCGTCGGCTGGCTTCGGCTCCGGCTCAGGGGCTGGCTTCGACTTCGGCTCCGGCTCCGGGGCGGGCTCGGGGGCTGGCTTCGGCTTGGGCTCCGGCTCGGGGGCTGGCTTGGGCTTCGGCTCCGGGGCGGGCTCAGGGTCCGACGCCGGCTCAGAGTTGGTCGTCTCGTCCTCGGCCGGCAACAGCGGTGCGGTCAGCGCCCCGGCGACCGGTTGGCCGGCGCCGTTCACTGCCAGGACCTCCGGTACGGCCAGCGTGGTACCTGGCGACAGCGACTCAGCCATCAGCCCGTCAGCGGAATGCCCTAATCCGACGGTGTGTCCAATCTCGTGCCGCAAGACCGTCAGCAGGCTCATCCGGTGCCAACCCCAGCCTGCGGCATCGTCATCGACCGTGATCGCACGACCCGAGGAGTACCCGATCACCTGCCCCGCGAGCTCCCCCACCGCAACGGTGATTCCAGAGGTGTCCACGCCGGCCGCTCGCCAGTCAGCCTTCGCTTGGCTGATGGCGGCGGCAAGCTCCGTCGGACTCAACCCACCGTCAGCGCCCACTGAGACCGAGGGGGGGCTGACCCTGAGGGCCTCACCCTCGGGCAGCACTGACGTCCAGAATGAACGCGACTGCCAGAACAACTCAGTGAGATTGGCCGACCCCGGACCCGCCGCGTCGGCCCGGCCGTCCACCGCAGCGGCCCCCGTGACCCCGAACGGGACGCAGAGACTGAACACGAGGGCGAACAGGACCGACCGGAAAAGCGAGGGGCGAATCGGCCCACGCAGTTGACCGGAACCGCGATTACTCGCGGTCCTCGCCGTCAACTGGGGTCGATCCACTCGGACCCTCCTGGGGGGTGCGGCACACACGGTAGTGCTGCCAGTTGCCAATCTGTCACCGGCCCCAGCGGTTCGGCTAGGGCTTGGGTGGCGAATTTTCCCTAGAGCCATGCGTAGGTTTGCGTATGTCAGCGAATCGACCAAGACACATTCGCGCAAGCCAGAGCGGGCAGGAAACGGTTGACTCACCCTAGGCATGCCAGCCAATACTCCGGCGTCGCGCGACCCGATGAATTCCGGCCGGTGCCGCAGCCCACGGCGCGACCCCGGTCGCCGGGGTCAACGCCTTCCGGTTGGCGGACGGCACGAGCGTCGGCGGCGTCCGCCCGATCGCTACAACGTCGACTGTGGACGCATCCTCACGTGCTTGACCGAGCATGACCGGACGCAGCCGGACAGCTAGCGTTGGGCCGGTCCTGCTCCGCCAAGCTCTCCGGTTGCGGTCCCGCCGACCCACGCGAGGACGTCCCGCGGGATCCGACCGCTCATCGCCGCGCCCATGTGCCCCTTCCCGGGGTAGCGGACCACGGTGCAGTCGGGGAGGAGGGCTTCGGTTTCGGCGGCGATCTCCGGCGGGAAGAAGCGGTCCTGCTCCGCGACCAGGAGCAACACCGGCACGCGGATGCGCGGCAGGACGTCACGGGAGTCGAATGCCACCTCGGCGTCCGCCTCGACGCGGAGGTCTTCCGCCGGGGTCTCCTCCGAACTGAACATGCGCCCAACGAACGGCCCCAGCCGCTCGCGCAGGCCACGCCATCGCTCACCGGCGAGGATGTACTCGAGGAAGACGGCCCCGGCCTCGCCCAGTTGACCAGCCGCCCTGGCTTCCGCCCAGCGCCGATCGACATCGGCGCCCCACGCTGAGACGCGCACGCCAGACAGCGCGAGGACGGCCCGCGCCACCCGGTCGGCGTGGTTGGCGGCCACGTACTGCGCGATCAGGCTGCCGTAGGACATGCCAATCAGGAGATCCACCCGTCCGAACTGCTCGTCGATCACCCGAGCCACGTCCTCAGCCATGTCAGCCATGCTGTGGCCCGGCGGCATGTTCCGCCGGCGAGTCACGATCCACACCGTGTAGCCCGCATCGAGGAACGGCCGGAACTCAGACGCCATGAACCGGCCGAGCGCGCCGCGCGGGACCTCGCTGCCGGGCCCGCCCTGGAGCCACAGCACCGTCTTGGGGCCGTCCCCCCACGACGCGTAGTCGATGCCGTTACCGAAGCGGCCATAGCGGGGCTGCGGCTGGGGGCGGGAAAGCCGGCTCCAGCCGACCACCACGATGCCGAGGGCGGCGGTCCCGAGCAGGGCAGCTACCCGCCGTCGCTTGTCGCGATCCTTCATGCCGCGATCCTTTCCGCCCCTCCAGCCTAGGACCGGGCCAGACCGCTGAACAGAGGGCCATGCTCGTCACGGCCCGTAGCCAGCCGACGCGGACGATCGTCCCACCACAGGTAGTCTCCCCAGGCGTTTGAGTCCCAGACCAACTTCACGTCACGATTCGTCGCCGACCGCGGTGTCGACCAACTCGCCGGTCTCGCCGTTCCCGGATTCAAGCCGCTCCATGGCGGCCAGTAGACGGCGGGCGTTCACAGGTGACCGCATCAGGTAGGTGGTTTCCCGGAGGGACTCGAACTCGGCAAGTGAGACAATCACGACTGGCTCGTGGCCAGCCCGGGTGATCACGACTTCTTCACGGTCGTCGA
>CAYUWV010000241.1:0-1626 GCA_964448385.1 uncultured Propionibacteriaceae bacterium
CGGCGCCAGGGGCAGCCGCGGCGGCCACGTCGATGAGGGCGCGGCGGTCGAGGCCGCCGCTGAAGCAGAAGCTGGCGATTCAGTCTCGGTGGTGGCACACACAATGCCCGACCAGGGCCCTTTCACGTCACCGAGGGACGCCCGGAGCTGGAAGCACACCTCCTCCGCTGGCCTCAGGTTGGTGACTTCATAGCTGTTGACCTCTCGGAAGACCTGGGGCTCGCTCAGGGAGTCGCCGGTTGCCCCATCCATTCGCTGGAGGTGGTAGGCGTCGGCGGACTCCACCGGGTCCCACCGCACCCGGACGCTGGTGGGCCCGGCAGCGGTGACGGTGAGCACGGGTCTGGCTGGCGCGTTTCGGGCGGCGAGCTCGTCAACCGGCCGCGGCCGAAAGAACAGGAAGAGGCCCAACCCGACCAATGCCACCAACACCGCCATCGACACCTTGACCAACCCTGCGGACACGATGGGCTTCTGGGTGAACGCTGCCGCCACCACCGGTCGCGACGGGTCCCCGTAACCGAGCCCTGGCGGCGGGGGGCCCGGCTCCGCGTCGAGTGGCTGTCCGACCACCTCAAACGGCAGCCGCACCGTCGTTCCGCGCAGGAAAGGACGTCTGGTCCGTGCCGAGAGTCGGACGGTCGCGCGCCCACCCGGCGGCAGGCTGACGGTCTGAGGACTGAGATAGAAGCCGAGCGCCTCATCCGGATCCGAGGCGGTCATTCGCAGCTGGGCGGTCGAGTTCCCCCAGTTTGTGAGGTGGATCGTATGCCGGCCCCGCCATCGTCCTGAGGAGGTGACCGGGATGACCTTGGCTTGCAGCCCGACCACTTTCGCGATCTCGAGATCGCCCACGGCGGCCGCGTTGAACCTCGGATCGAGGGTCGAGTTGGCGACGACCCGGAAGCGGTGGGTTCCGGCCGGGGCCCCCGTCCCGCTCGGCGGCGAGAACACCAGAGCGACCGAGGCCGACTGCTGCGGGTAGACCGAGACCTCGGGCGGATCAACCCGCGTCCAGGCCGCCACAGGCCCCAGCACCTGAACCTGGTAGCCCTCGACGAGGGTCCCGGTGTTGGTGATGGTCACCGTGATTCGCGCCTCAGCACCGGGCTGCACGCTGGCTCGCTCGGAATCCAAGCCGATCAGAGGGTCCGGCACACGCGAATTCTAGGCCATGAACCTTCGCTGAGAGATGCCCGAACGGGCAGGTACCCATGCCCTCTCGACGGATCGGCGACGAGTGGTCCGCATCGGCGTCGTTCGCGAGACTCAGTGGGTGATCTATGAGGTGGACACCGCCCTGCGCACCCTCATCGAGCGTGAAACGGGCATTCGCGATGTTGACGTGGTCTTCGACGCGCCGACGCGCGAATGGGCCGGGCGGCGCACGGTGCCCACCGTCGATGTCTACCTCTACGACATCCGTGAGGACCTGCGACGCCGCGAGCGCGGCGTTCTGAATGAATACAACGAAGACCAGACCCGCATTGTCGGACGCCACCTGCCGCCGCGGCACCTCAAGTTGTCCTACCTGGTGACAGCGTGGACCCAGCGACCAGAGGACGAGCATCGCTTGCTGTCGGCCCTTCTCGGGACGTTCCTGCGGTACGAGGCGCTGCCCTCCGA
>CAYUWV010000241.1:1726-3660 GCA_964448385.1 uncultured Propionibacteriaceae bacterium
TCTCGATGCGCCGCCGTCGGCTGATCATCAAGAGGACGTCCTGATGGACTCGCTCGGCCACCTGCTCGGCCGGGCTGCTCTGGTCGAGCAACGGATCCGGCAGCTGGTCGCGGAGCGTCGCGCCGACGACCCGGCCCCCGACGATCCGTTCCGAGGGCTGTACCTGACCGATGAGGTGATCGACCGCCTGCTCGACGGTGATCCGGAGGCCACCTTGAGGGTCGATCCGACCCCGGCTGCCGCCCTCGACGCGGCGGCCGGGCCTGAGGCTCGACTGCTTCGACTTGCCCGTGACGCCGGGCTGACCCCGCTCGATGTCGACCTCCTCGTGATCGCGGCGTTGCCGGATCTGGACGTCCGGTTCGAACGGTTCTACGGCTACCTGAACGACGACGTCACCCGGCGCCGGGTTTCAGTGGGACTGGCACTCCAGTTGGCCGGCGCACCCGTGCTGTCGGCTGCCGTCCGAGGTCGGCTGGAGGCGAGCCGACCGCTGCTTCGCCACGGGCTGATCGTGGTCGAGGATCCCGACCGGCCACTCCTCACTCGAGCCCTCCGGGTTCCGGACCGCGTGATAGCGCACCTGCTCGGCGACGACACGCCCGACCCGGAACTCAGCTCCCTGCTCGCGGACGCGGACGGGTACCGCTCCCCCCTGTCGGCGCGGCTGGCCGTGGCACTGGCGGCCGGCGTGCGCCTGGTGCACCTCAAGGAGCGACTGGTCGGCAGTGGGGTGGCGACCGCCACCGCCGCGCTGGCCGAGGCCGGGATGGGCGCCCTGGTGGTCGACCTGGCGCGGTTCGCGAGGCTGCCCGAGCCGAACACCCTCGCCCGGATCGCCGTCCGGGAAGCCCTGTTGCGCGGCGTTGGGCTGGTGGCCGGCCCGGTTGAGCAGCTGGCCGAGACCCACCCTGACTTGATCCGCTGGTTGACTGAGTCCGGTGTGCCGCTGCTGCTGTTCGGTGCTGCGACCTGGGATCCGCGCTGGTCGAACGTCAGCCCGCTGACCCTCGAGGCTCCGGTGCTCACCGTCGGTGGCCGGTTGGAGTTGTGGAAAGAGCAGCTCGCCGCCGTCGGAGGCCTCTCGACCGCAGACCTCGACGCCGCCGCGGTGGCCGGCCACCTGACGCTCGGACCGGCGCAGGTGCGCAGGGCGGTGGAAGCTGCGGCCATCGCCGCTCAGCTGCGCGACGGGGTGATGGCACCGGAGGATCTCCGCCACGGGGTTCGCGCGCAGAACGCTGCGGGGTTGGAACGGCTCGCCCGGCGGATCGAACCCGAGGTCGGCTGGGACGACCTGGTGGTGACGCCGACCGTGCGGCGGGCACTGACGGACCTGGCGGCGCGGGCACGACATCGGGATCGGGTTCTGGCCGAGTGGCGGATGCGTCGCGGTGGTGGTCGCGGGCACGGTGTGACCGCCCTGTTCGCGGGCGACTCCGGGACTGGGAAGACGATGTCGGCCGAAGTGATCGCCTCCGATCTTGGGCTTGACCTCTACACGGTGAATCTCGCCACCGTGGTGGACAAGTACATCGGCGAGACCGAGAAGAACCTGGAGCGCATCTTCGCCGAAGCCAGCGGGGTCAACGCGGTGCTGTTCTTCGATGAAGCCGACGCGATCTTCGGAAAGCGCAGTGACGTGAAGGACGCCCACGATCGCTACGCCAACATCGAGAGCGCCTACCTACTGCAACGCTTGGAGACCTTCGACGGTCTCGCTGTGCTGGCCACGAACCTGCGAGCCAACATCGACGAAGCGTTCACGAGGCGGTTGGACACGATCATCGACTTCCCGGCGCCAACACCCCTGCTGCGACTGACACTCTGGCAGCGCTGCCTCGCTCCGCCATTGCCGCTGGCAGACGATGTGGAGTTCGACTTCCTGGCCGAGGCCTTCGACCTGGCCGGTGGCAACATCCGCTCAGCCTCGA
>CAYUWV010000242.1:0-3623 GCA_964448385.1 uncultured Propionibacteriaceae bacterium
GACCGTCGCCGTTGGTCTGCTGCAGCAGTTCCACGACCTCGTCGTAGCGCGGGCTGGCCATGAAGTTGTCCACCGAAATGTGGATCGCCGACGGGCTGCCCTGCCTGGCGCGCGGGGTCAGGTCCTGATGGCTGACCACCAGGTCGATGTCGTCGGTCAGGTTGGCGATCGCCTTGTTCACCACCGTGACGTCGGTGAAGCCGGCCGCCTGGACCTTCCTGCGCAACACCGAGGCACCCATCGCCGAGGAGCCCATGCCCGCGTCGCAGGCGAAGACGATGTTCTTGATCGGGCCGGTCGCCGCCGCGGCGGCGCCGCCGTCGCCGACCAGCGCGCCGGAGATCGAGGACTTCTTGCCCTTCATCGCCTCCATCTCGGCGGTGGCCGCGGCGAGATCGTCGCCGTCGTCCTTGCTGGCCCGCAGGATGACCGATGCCACCAGGAAGGACGCCGTCGCCGCCAGGACCACGGACAGGATCACGCCCACGTAGCTGTCCCGCGCGGTCGCGGCCAGCACGGCGATGATCGAACCGGGAGCGGCCGGGCCGACGAGGCCGCTGCCGAAGACCTGGTTGGTCGCCACACCGGTCATGCCGCCGGCGATGACGGCCGCGATCAGGGCCGGCTTCATCAGCACGTAGGGGAAGTAGATCTCGTGGATGCCGCCGAAGAAGTGGATGATGGCAGCGCCGGGAGCCGAAGCCTTCGCGGCGCCCGTGCCGAAGAACATGTAAGCCAGCAACAGACCCAGACCAGGGCCGGGGTTCGCCTCGAGCAGGAACAGCACCGACTTGCCGGCCTCCACCACTTGCTGGGTTCCCAGCGGAGTGAGGATGCCGTGGTTAATGGCGTTGTTCAGGAACAGGATCTTGGCCGGCTCGATCAGGATCGAGGTCAAGGGCAGCAGGCCTTGGTTGACCAGCCAACCGACCGCGGCACCCGCAACGTCGGAGATCGCCGTCACGATCGGGCTCATGATGAAGAACCCGAAGACCGCCAGCATTCCACCCCAGATACCGGCGGAGAAGTTGTCGATCAGCATCTCGAAGCCCGGCTTGACCTTGCCGTCCCAAATGGCGTCGATCTTCTTCATGGTCCAGCCACCAAGCGGACCCATGATCATGGCGCCCATGAACATCGGGATCGACGTGCCAGTGATGACGCCCATCGTGGCGATGGCGCCGACGACGCCGCCACGGTGGTCATAGAGCATCCGGCCGCCGGTGTAGCCGATCAGGATTGGCAACAGGAAGGTGATGGTCGGGCCGACAATGCCGCCGCCATCGAACTCTCCCCAGCCACCGAGCGCAGCCACCCAGCCGTTTTCGGGTTGGGGCGAAATCAGGTTGATCCAGCCCACCTCGATGAAGATCGCGGTGATCAGGCCCCAGGCAATGAAGGCGCCGATGTTGGGGAGGACCATGTTGGATAGGAAGGTGCCGAACTTCTGTACGGCAACCCGCGTCGAACCAGTCGACGGGGCTTGAGTCGCAGTCATATGACTCCTTGAGAGTGCAGTTGACGCGCCGAGCTTCCAGGTGACGCAGGGCCACCTTCGGCCTGTCGCGGACGGCCGCGAGGAGGTCGTCTCCGGGGCACTGTAGTCCGCTGCGGCGTCGCCGTTGCGCACCCACAGCCGATCACCAGTTTCAATTCAGTTGAATTGCCTTGTGAAACGTGTCAACCCGACGAGGACTGAATCAATTTCTCACGTCCGCGCCGTGCCAGTGCACAGATTCTCACTGGAAGCAAGTGTGCGATCCGATCCGCGGACAGCGGTGCGTCCGCGGCACTGGCCGTCATCGCCTGGATGCTCGCAGCCAGGCATGCCGCCTTGTCAGCTGCGATCCCTGCCGCCAAGAGAGTGCCGCAGATCCCTGCCAGCACGTCGCCCGACCCTGCCTGGGCGGTCCAGCCGGGGCCCGGCACGGCCACCTGAACTGGTGAGCCCCCAGACGCCACGAACTGGGTGGCGCCTTTCAGCAGGACGGTCGCCCCGTGGCGGACGCTGGCCGCCGTCACGGCCGCCAGGGGATCGGCGAGCACCTCTGCCCGGTCACAGCCCAGCAGTCGCGACAATTCACCGGCATGGGGGGTCAGCACAACCTGCGACCCCAGCGCCCCCGTCGGCAGGTGCCGCAGGGCGTCGGCGTCCACCACCGCAGGCACACCCGACGCGAGGGCCTCTGCGACCATCCTCGCGGCGTCAGGACGTTCCCCCCAGCCACTGCCAAGCACCCGCGCCTGGACCTGTCCGGACCCGGGCACCACGCTCGGGAACCGGTCGATCACTCGCTGCGCCACTCCGGCGTCTCCGGTGAACCGGACCATGCCAGCACCGGCGCCAACCGCACCGGCTGTGGCCAACACGGCTGCCCCCGGATAGCCCGACGACCCGGCGTCGATCCCCACGACGCCGCGGGAGTACTTGTCCGACAGCGGGCCGGGGACGGGCCAGGCCGCCGCCACGTCGAGTGGCGTCCAGCACCACAGGTCGGCCGCCGGCAACTGCAGTCCGATATCCACCAGGTCGACCCGCCCGCAGGCGGAACGGGCCGGTTCAACAACGTGGCACAACTTGTGGCCGCCGAAGGTCACGGTGACCGTCGCCGTGAACGCGGCCGAGACGCCATCGGTGGTCGATCCGTCGAAACCCGCAGGCCAGGGCGGCTCCGGCGGCACGCCAGAGGGTAGGTCCACCGCCACCACCGGCACGCCCAGCGACGCGGCGGTCCTGGCCAGCGTGCCGACGTCAGCGCGCAGTCCCCCGCGGCCCCCGATGCCGACCACCGCGTCGATCAGCAGTGTGGCTCGTGGCAGTTCCGCCACAGCCTCGGCGGCTGTGAGTTCC
Organism: uncultured Propionibacteriaceae bacterium; assembly: GCA_964448385.1. GTDB lineage: Bacteria > Actinomycetota > Actinomycetes > Propionibacteriales > Propionibacteriaceae > Propionicimonas. The sequence goes on from CAYUWV010000242.1 coordinate 2,852, forward strand.
CGGCCGCCGGCCGCACGGAAGGCGTCCCAGGCCGCCGCGTGGACCGACGAGCCCGCCCGCCAGGCGCTAACGGTGACCCCGCGTCGGGCCAGCCTGACCGCGGCGTACAGTCCGTCGCCACCGTTGTTGCCGGAGCCGACAACCAGGAGCACGTGCGCACCAGCGGCCTTGCCCCGACGAGCCCGCAGTTCGCGTCCCACAATCGCCGCCAGGCCGGCCGCCGCCCGCTGCATCAGCAGGTCATCGCCCACCAACGCGATCGCTGCCGCTTCGGCCCGGCGGATCGTGTCGACCCGATAGGCGCCGTACACCTCAGCCCTCACACACCACGACGGCCGCGGCGATCCCCGCGTCGTGCGTGATCGAGAGGTGAATGCTCACGATTCCCATCTGCGCGACCCGCGCCGCCACGGTTCCCGTGCAGGCGAAGTACGGCTTGCCGGCGTCGTCCTTGCGCACTTCGACGTCGGTCCAGACCATTCCGGTCGGCGCGCCCAGCGCCTTGGCCAGTGCTTCCTTGGCAGCGAACCGTCCGGCCATCCGTTGCATGGACGAGTCTTGCTCGGCCAGGGTGAAAACGCGCTGCAACAAGCCGTGACGGGCGGCGGCAGCGGTGAATCGCGATACCTGCGTCACGTCCAGACCGATGCCGACGATCATGGGGGCTACTCGACGGTGACGGACTTGGCCAGGTTGCGTGGCTGGTCGACGTCGTAACCCTTGAGGGTGGCCAGTTCGCACGCGAACATCTGCAGCGGGACGGTGGCCACCA
>CAYUWV010000243.1:0-3615 GCA_964448385.1 uncultured Propionibacteriaceae bacterium
GGCTCCAGGAACTCCTCCATCAGGACCTCGCCCGGATGGATCGGGGTAATGGTGGTCATGGGTGGCACCTCCTCAGTGGTAGTCGACGATCTCGACATCGCCCGGTCCGGCGTCGGTCCAGGTGAAGCAGACCCGCCATTGCTGGTTGATCCGGATGCTGTGCTGCCCGGCGCGGTCCCCGCGGAGCGCCTCGAGGCGGTTGCCGGGAGGAACTCGGAGGTCCTCCAGGATCTCGGCGGCATCCAGCATCACCAGCTTCCGCAGGGCGACACGTTCGATCCGTGGGTCGACGGTCTTGACTCGTTGTCGTGACCAGAGCCGTTCGGTTGCCGGGTCCCGGAAGGATCTGATCACTCACCCACTATAACGCATGACGTCATACTCGCTCATGCCACACTTCGTGTGGTGGTATCAGCCGAGATCTTGGCACCGGGTTGTTGCCGTTGAGTGTGACTCGGCTACCAAGGGCGGGGCAGTTCGGGCGGCAAGTAGGAGTTCAGGACGTTTCTGCGTCCGGCGAGTCTGGCGGCGATGCTGAGCAGGGTCATCAGCGCTCGCCACACGAGCGGAGGCGGGCCGGCGATCATGAACTTGCCGTTCTCCGACACGAGCGCGAGGGAGAGGAGGTCTTTCGGTTTGCCGTCGGCCGCGATCCGGCCATCACGTGCGAGCCCGAAGGCGACCCGCATTCCCCGTTCGGCGAAGTAGCCCGGTTCGCAGGTGACGCGCACAGTGACGTCCGAACCGCTCACGTTGGTGGGTGCGTGAAACTCTTGGTGGACCGCGTGCTCGCGTCCGGGCTCAAGGTCGTGGACGACGCCATCAACGGTGAGGCGAAGCCTGCCGGCCAGCACGCGAAAGTGTTCCCTCCCGGGATGGCGGTGCGTCACGATCGGCACCCGACCTGGAGGGATGGTGAGGTCGAAGACACACTTGTCGGCGTTCGACTCGAGGAACGTCGCCGCCTCCCCCGTGATGGGGTTGTGGATGGTTCGCCACGGCTCCTGCAGAGTGTGCCTGCCAGAGGTGCTCGGCGCCTCGCGACTCATGGCTCCTCCTTAGGGCAGGCACACCTAAGTCAGGGTAGCCCTGGTGTCAATCGGCGAACGATCGCGCGTGGTGGGCGACCGGCTTTCGTACCTCACAGGTCGCTCCGGCCGAGGACTCGTAGCAGCCCTCTGCGAGTCACAGGGCCCTTCCCTCGACGACCTGATCTGCCGCCGAGGGCGAACGTTCACCCGTCGATCGCCCCACGTCAGGGAGCACCGCCGGCGGACATCCCACGCAGTCCATCCTTCAACCCGGCTCTGCCGCTCCCCGGCGGCACCTCCACTCCACCGTGGGGAATCGTGGGGGAATGCGCCCAGCGCGAGGGGAAGAACCCGTCGTCAAGGGGGCTCTGACCGGGCCCAGCGATGCATCATCCCTTGTCAGGTGCCTCGACACCGCCCGGGACACAAGAAAGGCGAGAGGTTTCGCCTCTCGCCTTTTCCCTGCATTTCCCCTAGTCAGGGCACATTTCGTGCGCGAAAGAGGAGTTGAAGCTCTCTTCTATCGGCCGATAATGGCCCCCTGACAAGGTCTTATGGAGATTGATTGCCACTTCGTCACCTTGTCGTGGGGAATGCGTGGGGATTCGGGGACGGCACCGCCGAGGCGCGTGGAACGCTCGGTGGAACCGACTCGAGCGTAGCTCAGGCGTACCGGCCGAGCGCCCTCACTTCCTCACCGGGCCGACTCCCGCGCTGGCGACCAGTTCGTCGATACTGTTACCCACAAGTCCCCAACATGCAACCTTAGACCTCTATCATTACGAGAAGCCGGGACGTGCGAAACGAAAGCAGCCAACATGGCGACATGGGATCAAGACGAGTGGGCGTCCTCGACCGAATCAGGCCTCCCCCGGCGAGATCGACGCTCGGGCACGTATCGTCGCTACGTTCCGGACACGCTGCTGGGGAGCCCGCTGCTGCTGCCTCCCGATGTCGACCAGTTGGTGGGCAGAGCCGAGCAGGCGGTCCGGGGCCTGTCCGGAGATGCCCGCGACCTGGCCGGCATCGCCCGCTTCCTGCTGCGTTCCGAAGCCATCGCCTCATCACGGATCGAGGGCATCGCACCGTCGGTCCAGCAGGTGGCTCTGGCCGAACTCGGCGCCCAGGAGGCCGTCCCCGACGTGTCCGCCCAAGCCCAGCTGGTCGCGAACAACATGACGGTCTTGCACGAAGCCCGGACCGTCCTTGTCGCAGCACCTGAGGTCACGGTCGAGCACCTGCTTGCGCTGCACGCCGCGCTGTTGCCCGACGAGCCGCAGTACCACGGCGTCCGCACCGTGCAGAACTGGATCGGCGGCTCCGACCACCACCCCCTGGACGCCGACTTCGTCCCCCCCGCCCCCGAACACGTTCCGGCGCTGCTCGATGACCTGGTCGGCTACCTCAACGGAGGTGGGCACTCGCCCATTGTCCAGGCCGGGCTCGCGCACGCCCAGTTCGAAACGATCCATCCGTTCACTGACGGCAACGGACGCGTCGGCCGCGCCCTCATCCACACCGTGCTCACCCGGCGCGGGCTCACCACCGAGGCGGTGCTGCCGGTCAGCCTGGTCCTGTCGACCCTCCGCAACGAGTACGTTGAAGGGCTCACTGCCTACCGGCACTCTGACCCGGTCGGCTCGGACGGCTTCCACACCGCCCAAGCCGCCTGGCTCCGCGTGTTCGCCTCCGCCGTCCTCACCGCCACCGAACAAGCCGGACGCCTCGCCGCAGACCTGGCCGACCTTCGTACCGACTGGGAAGACAGGCTCAACCGCGCTAGATCCGACCAGGGCAAGGTCCGCGGCGTCCGTAGCGACTCGGCCACCGCCCTCATCGTGCGCGACCTGCCCGCCACGCCCGTCCTCACCAGCGCCACCGTGCAACGCATCCACGGCGTGTCCCACGTCGCCGCCGACCGGGCCCTCGCCGAACTGGCTGCCTCGGGCATCCTCCACCCCCACGAGCGGCGCGGGGTCCGTTACTACCAGGCACGCGACGTGCTCGACCTCGTCACCGTCACCGAGCGACGCCTGGCCAGTACCAAGTTCGACACCCGTGTCAGCGCGCCCATCCGAGCGGTCCCCGCCCGGCCAGACAGCTGAGCCTGCGGGAGACGCCTGCCTCGGCGCGATGGGCATCTGGGCGCGGTCAACGAACCGCGCTTGGATGAAGGCGTTTCCGACCACGAAGCCGCCGTGGCGGGCGCTTGCATACGCGAGGTCGGAACACAGGGGACTCGGGTCGCCGCCGATCGAAGCAGACCACCCAGGTCGCAGCGTGGGGAACCCGTGGGGAATGCACTCCGCGCATGGGGAACGAGCCCCACCAACCAAGCAGAAAGCCCCCTCCCGACGGCGACCTGGACCGCCTACCCCGGGCATCACCCCTTGCCAGAGGCGATGAAGCCCCAAGAAACAAAGATTCGGCGAGAGGTTTTCACCTCTCGCCGAATCCCAGTATTTGCCCTAGTCAGAGGCACATCTCGTGCGCGAGAGAGGAGTTGAAGCTCTCTTGTATCAGCCGATCATGACCCCCTGACAAGGACTTATGCAGATTGATTGCCACTTCGTCACCTCCCTCC
>CAYUWV010000244.1:0-1983 GCA_964448385.1 uncultured Propionibacteriaceae bacterium
TCGCCATCACCAGGTGTTACCGCGATCTGGCGCTCGACGTGGCCGACGTGCTGGGTCGGCGGGACGTCAACTGGCTCGCGTTCGGGGCGTGGGCCAGTGGCACCGCCGGGGCGGCGATCCGGGGTGAAGGCTTGCTGCTGGATTGGGGAACGTCAGCGGCCGTGGCCGAGGGCAACCGCACCATCATCGCCGACATCGCCCCACGGTTCGTTCGCTGGCTGGTTGAGATCGAGCGCGCGGGCGGCCCCAGCCGCACGGCGCTTGAGGTCGCGCTGGGGGACTCAGTGTTCAACGAGGCTGAGGAATTGGCGCTGGCACTGACGGCGTACCAGGCCGCGATCGAGGTTGGTGAGGTCGCGGGAGCGGCGTCCGATCCGATCGCCGACCGGGCGGTGGCCGAGCTGGTGCTCCTGGGGAACGTCCGGGTGGCGGCGCATGAGCAGCAGATCGCGGACTCGCTCATCGATCGCGCGATGCCCCTGGGCGGGGTCTTCGGACTCGTCACCACGCGCTTCGTCCACGTGGTCACCCCGGATGGTCCGCTCGACGTGTGCCGGGACGTGCCGGCTCCCAGCTACCTCGGGGGGCGCAGGTACCCGGAGGCCCTCGATCGACTGGACAACGTCGAACTGCGCGAGCTGGCCCGACGGTTCGGCCACCCGATCGGTGACGACGTCTGGGCCAGCGGCGCCGCCACCTGGGAGTCGTTCGATGAACGCATGGGCTACATCTTCGCGTTCTTCCGGGCCTTCTCCCGCGACACCCGGTTCTTCGACGTGCCCGCCGCCTTCCTCGACAGTGCCGGCGAGGGCGTACGCAATACCTCCCATTGAAGGCGCCCCGCCGCCCACTGGATGGTTGCTGTGATGGAAGGACCCCCATGGACACCGCCTCACACCGGCCGACCCGACACGGTCTGGGTTGGCACCTGGCCCTGCTGCTGAGCCGGGCCACCACGTGGGTCGATCGGCGCGTCCCGTGGCACCGGCTGCCGCTGCCGCTCGGGCTGGTGATGCTGGTTGGGATCCGGTCGAGGTTGCGCAAGGAGAACCTCTACTACACCGGCGCTGCCACCGCCGAGGTTCCCCCGGTCCCTGAATTCGCCGACGGCAGCTATCTCACCGCGCGGACCGTCACCGGCCACTACAACGACCTGGACACCCCGTCGATGGGCGCTGCGGGCTGCCGATTCGGACGGAACATGCCACCCGAGGCCACGTTCCCCGACACCGGGTCACGGCTGATAACCCCGAACCCCCGCACGGTCAGCCGCGAATTGCTGACCAGAACCACGTTCCTGCCGGCGGAGTCGCTGAACCTCCTTGCCGCGGCCTGGTTGCAGTTCGAGGTGCACGACTGGTTCAGCCACCCCAAGCCGTCCTGGGACACCAGCCACAAGGTCGAGTTGGCGGCCGACGACGACTGGCCCGAGAGCCCGATGCGGGTGCCCCGCGCCGTCCCCGACCCGACGTGGCAGGAAGCGGACGGGACCCCGACGACCTGGGTGAACGAGGACACGCACTGGTGGGACGGCTCCCAGGTCTATGGCGACACCCGGGGTATCGCGGACGGGCTGCGCGCCCGCGAGGACGGGAAGCTGCTCATCGACGCGGACGGCCTGCCGCCCGCCGCCATCGAGGCAGGACTCGACGTTTCTGGGGTGGCCGGGAACTTCTGGCTCGGCCTCGGCCTGCTCCACGGCCTCTTCATGCGCGAGCACAACGCCATCTGTGACATGTTGCGGAAAGAGAACCCGGGCTGGGGTGACGATCGGTTGTATCGCACCGCCCGGCTGATCAACGCCGCACTGATGGCGAAGATCCACACCGTCGAGTGGACGCCGGGCATCATCGCCCACCCGACCACCGTCCGGGCCATGCGCACGACGTGGTGGGGGATCGCCGGCGAGGGCGTGCACAACCGCTTCGGCCGGATCAGCCGCAGCGACCTGATCAGCGGGGTTCCGGGCTCGCGCAAGAACCT
>CAYUWV010000244.1:2083-3610 GCA_964448385.1 uncultured Propionibacteriaceae bacterium
CTTCCACAAGGCCTTCGGCTCGCTTTCCAGACGGGTCTGCAGGGCGAGCAGGTCCGACAGGTAGGCACGGAAAGCCGCGCGGCCTTTGTCGTCGATGGCGAGATAGGAGAAGTCGCGCATCATCGGGGTGCGGCGGATGTTCAGCCCGAAGTTGGCGTTGATCATCCGCTGGTAGACGTCGACCGGCTCGGCTTGGCCGTTGGCGTAGATCCTGATCGGCTGGACCTGCGTCCACGGCTGGTAGTTCCACAGCAGGGTGCCCCGCGCCTCGTGTTGGTAGGACACCAGGTGGATCAGCGATCCGATCAGCCGGGACGCGGAGTCGATGCTCGTGACGTCGCCCAGCGGGGCCACCCCGTTGGGGATCAGGTGGTCGAGGGCTGCGTACCAGCCCTGGACGTTGCTGTCGGCGGCCAGGGCGGCATCGTCGGCGTAGTAGGCGCGCAGGTAGCGCGCTGCGTGGGCGCACATCACCTCGTGGTGGGCCATCGAGTTGGCCAGCACCGGCAGGTCGAGGCCCCGGCCGATGACGCCGCGCCTGACCGCGTCCCGCTCCGGGTCGAGCAGGGTGGCGTCGAAGGCGTCGTGGGTGTCGTCGAACAGCCGAAGCAGGGCCGGACGGGTGAAGCTGAAGATGGATTCGAAGTCACCGCCGACGCTGAGCTGACCCATGGTGGTCACCCAGTTGCTGAACTGGGTGCGGAAGACGTGGGGCCACAGCAGCCGTTTCACCGGATGGTCGGTGGGCAAGGCGTTGCGGGTCGCGATCGCGAAGGCTGACCCCGGGACGAGGTGCACCCAGTTGTAGTGCCGCACCAGGGACGTGTGGGTGGTGGCGGCGCACAGCGCGAGCTCGACCGAGCGTTGCCAACCCGGGTCGCCGGGCGCGCAGCGGCCGAGCGCGCTGTCGATGGAGGTTGCGCGCAGCCGTCCTTCACTGTGGGTGAAGGCGACCGAAACGCCCAGCGGGACGAGCCCGGGGTGCACCTCGTAGTCGGCCAGCGAGCGAAGGTCCCACTCGTAGGTGTCCGGACCGGTGGCCCGCAGGTAGCCGGCGTAGGGGCTCGCCACCGCGAGTTCGCCCAAATCCGGGGACCGGTACTCGGCCGGGAATTCGGGGATGGGGAACAGCGTGCGATGACCTGTGGTGTAGGCGTCGGCCAGCGCGGCGGCACGGTCGGTGGCGATCGGTGGCAGGCCGGGAGCCTGGGGCGAGAAGGTTCGGAACAGGCCCACCAGCACCCGGTAGAAGCGCTCCGATCGGGGATCGGTTTCGTCGGCCGGGATTCGATCGCCGACCAGGACCCGGTTGATCCCGATGCCGGGGAACCGTTGGGCCAGCGGGACGGCGTGCACCGGTCGTTCGTCCGCCCCCGGAACCGGGATATCGACCACGGTCGCCCCAGCGAACTTGATCAGCGCCAATCGGTCCCAGAAAAGCCTCCGGGCGGGCCAGAGCTTCGGCATGCCAGCAGCCTAAGACGTGGCACGTCGGCGTCGACACGGGTACTTCTGCGCCGTTGGCGG
>CAYUWV010000245.1:0-3591 GCA_964448385.1 uncultured Propionibacteriaceae bacterium
CTAGTTCACGCGGTGCCCCCAATGGGATTCGAACCCATACTTGGGCGGGTTTAAGCCGCCTGCCTCTGCCGGTTGGGCCATGGGGGCCGCCGCTGAGTCTAGTCATCGAGTCATCCGTGAAGCTGGACGGTCGCAGCGCGGCGTTCAGGAGGCAGCCGCCAGACCCCAGATGATGCCGTCCAGGATGTCAGCCTCACTGACCAGCAGCGGAATGCCGACCCGTCGACCCACCCGCTCACAGATCAGCGCGCCCCCGCAGATCACGTCCGCACGGCCGGGAACCATGGTCGGCAGGGCCGACACCTCCGCAATCGGCATCCGCATCAACGACTCGGCCAGCGCCGCAAGGGCAACACCGGAGACCACCGAACCGTGCACGACGTCACGGTCGTACACCGGCAGCCCGTGGGCCAGGGCGGACAGGCTGGTCGCCGTCCCCCCGACCCCCACCCAGGTCGCCACTCCAGCGAGATCGATCCCCGACGCGTCCAGCAAACCGTCCACGTAGGCGGTGGCCGCCTCGACCTCGGTTGACGTCGGGGGGTCGGACGCAAGGAACCGCTCCCGCAGCCGCACCGAGCCCGCGTCGAGGGACACCGCTCGATCAAGGACGAGTTCGGTCGATCCACCGCCAATGTCCATCACCAGCACCGGGTCGTCCAGCTCCGGCCGGCCCGGCCCACTCAGGCCCCGCAACGCTCCCACGTAGGACAGCCGTGCCTCCTCCTCCCCGGAAATGATCTCGGCAGGGGCACCGAGGGCGGCGAGGACCCCACCGAAGAACTCCCCGGAGTTCGCGGCGTCTCGCGCCGCAGACGTCGCGACTACCCGCCGCCGCCGCACCCCCAAAGCGTCCAGCTGGGCGGCGAAGTCGCCCAGAGCCAGCAGAGTGCGCTGCAGCGCCTCGGGATGGAACCGCCCCGTGGCGTCAACTCCCTGGCCAAGCCGGGTGATGTGGAGCCGCCGGTCCACCTCGACGAGCCTGCCGCCCTCGACGCCGGCCACCAACAGCCGGACCGAGTTCGTGCCGCAATCGATGGCGGCGAAGAGCTCCGTCATGACCGCACCAGGCACGGGAGGCCATCAGCCCGCAGCAACGCCACCGCTTCGTCGCCCAACGGGTTCACCCCCGTGCCCGCGGCCAGGGAGTGCCCAACGAGCACATGGAGGCACTTGACTCTTTCCGGCATGCCTCCGGCGCTGATGCCCGCGATCTCGAGGACCTGCCCCAGCAGCTCGCGGTCAGCCAGGTAGGACTCGTGGGCCCTTCGGTAGGCAGCTGCCAGCTGCTCGTCCACTCGGAGCCGTTCGGTCATCGAGGCCATCAGCCCGCTCGCTTCCAGCGTCGAGCAGGCTGCGGTCAGCTTCGGGCAGGTGAGGTAGTACAGCGTAGGGAACGGGGTGCCGTCCGGTAGTCGTGGCTGCGTGGCGACCACTCCGGGGTGGCCGTCGGCACACCGCCAAGCAATGCCGGCGACACCGCGAGGGGGGCGGCCCAGCTGGTCGGCGATGGCCAGCTCGTCCGCTGCTGACATGGGTTCGAGTGCTGGCACCGGGCCATTGTCGCACCCGTGGCCACGGCGACTCAGCGCTTGGAGATCCTGCGCTCGGGTGAGTCGGCGGTCTCGATCGAACCCCACATCCGGTCCCACCACATGGGTTCGTGCTCTCCGGCCGGCAACTCCTGATCGGCTTGGATGGTGACTCCGCCACCCAGCGGCTCGCCGTCCTCGCCGATCACGCGATACCCGGTCTCGCCCGGCATCACCCAACCGAGGCGTTGCCGGGCTTGGGTCTTCACGTAGTCCGGATCGTCCCACCTGGCCAATTCCGACTGGAGGTCGCTGACCTGAGCGGTCCGGTCGCGGATGGCCTGGTCGGCCACCGCCAAGTCGTGCTGCTGGCCGAGGTAGATGCGCAACGACGAGGCGAAAGACACCGCCAGCAGCAGCACCACGACCACCAGAACCAGCATGCGCCGGGTGAGCGCCGCGCCCCGCAACCAGAGCCGCCTGCCCTTGCGGGCGCCTGGCGCCGTCCCAGTGCGATCAAGGGACGCTGACGCACGAATACCGGCCCGGGGGCGCTTGGAGCGACCCGGGCCGGTACTGGTGGCCTGTGGACTACGCGTTCCGCGAGCCATGATCCTTGACCTTCATCGGGTCAAGGATAAGTGGTTCAGCTCGTGAACCGTGGGAAGGCGGACGCTCCGGCGTAGCGCGCGGCGTCGTCCAGATCCTCCTCGATACGCAGCAGCTGGTTGTACTTCGCCACCCGCTCGGTACGGGCCGGGGCACCGGACTTGATCTGGCCACAACCCAAGGCGACGGCCAAGTCGGCGATGGTGGTGTCCTCGGTTTCGCCGGAACGGTGGCTCATCATGGTGGTGTAGCCGGCCCGGTGGGCCATGGTCACTGCGTCGATGGTCTCAGTGAGGGTGCCGATCTGGTTGACCTTCACCAGCAGCGAGTTGGCCGTCCCGGTGTCGATGCCGCGCTGCAGCCGGGTCACGTTGGTGACGAAAAGGTCGTCGCCGACCAGCTGCACCTTGTCGCCGAGGGAGTCGGTGATGGCCTTCCAGCCGTCCCAGTCGTCCTCATTGAGCGGATCCTCGATGGAGACCAGCGGGTACTTGGCGACCAACTCCGCGTAGTAGGCGCTCATCTCGGCGGCGGTCTTCTTGCCACCCTCGAAGTTGTAGGTTCCGTCTTCGTTGTAGAACTCGGACGCGGCCACGTCGAGCGCAAGGGCGACGTCCTTGCCCGGGGTGTAGCCGGCGTTGTTGATGGCCTCCATGATCAGGTCAAGGGCTTCGGCGTTGCTACCGAGGCTGGGAGCGAAGCCACCCTCGTCACCCAGGCCGGTGGCGAGTCCGCGGGCCTTGAGCACTGCCTTGAGGGCGTGGTAAACCCCGGCGCCCATCTCGACGGCCTCGTAGAAGGAACCGGCGCCGATCGGGGCGATCATGAACTCCTGGATGTCGACGTTGGAGTCGGCATGCGAGCCACCGTTGAGGATGTTCATCATCGGGACGGGCAGCAGGTTCGCGGTCGGGCCGCCCAGGTAGCGGTACAGGGGGAGGCCTGCCGACTCGGCGGCGGCGTGCGCAACGGCCAGGGACACGCCCAGGATGGCGTTGGCGCCCAGCGCTGACTTGTTGTCGGTGCCGTCGAGCTCGATCATGGCCTGGTCGAGGGTGCGCTGGAAGCTTGCGTCCATACCGAGGACCTCGGGGGCGAGTTGCTCGATGACGTTCTCGACGGCCTTCAAGACACCCTTGCCGCCGTAGTGCGCGGCGTCGCCGTCACGCAGTTCCGCGGCCTCGAAGGCCCCCGTGGAGGCACCGGAGGGGACAGCCGCGAGGCCCTGGGAGCCGTCATCGAGCTCAACCTGGACCTCAATGGTGGGGTTGCCGCGCGAGTCGAGGATCTGACGCGCGTCTACGGAATCAATAAGTGCCACTGTTCATGCCTTTCAGACGTGGGTGATACCACGGCTAACCCTAGCGGGCATCACCCTCAGTGGCGTGGGTGCGAGCAACTTGTCCGGCTGCCGCCGCTTCGAGGTCGCGCAGCCGCTGTTCGACCTCGC
>CAYUWV010000246.1:0-3576 GCA_964448385.1 uncultured Propionibacteriaceae bacterium
GTTCATCGGCCGGCTCCTTGACCTCCTTGCCGCCGGAGACTCGATCCGGGAGGCGATCCAGAGCAACTGACTCCCCGCGCAGCGCGCCGAGCCAACCCTCCAAGAACGAAGAAGCGCCGCCGGGTAGGACCCGGCGGCGTTTCTGTGTTGGGCTAGTGGATCAGTACTGGCCGTTGAGCCAGGACCGACGGGAGCTCATCCAGCCCCTGAGGTAGTCCACGTCCGCACTCCAGCTGGACTTGATCACCTGGGAGGCACTCAGCTGTTGGCTGTGGCTCCAGACCTTCCAGTTCTCGGCGGCCGAGGCGGAGAGGATCGACTTCTGCTGATTGATGAAGTCGGTCATGCTGAGATTGTCGTAGAGAGCATTCCAGCGAGCGGCAACCTTTGACCGGAAGCCGGAGTCCTCATTGAGGCGGTTGAACCAGGTCTTGGTCGACTGCCTGGCCGAGAAATTGCTGAGCACATTCCGCAGGTACCAGCCGGAGGGGCTAATGGCGTTGCCTGCGCGCAGGGCTGAACCGGACGACATGTCGAAGTCCCACAGCGGGCCGAACTTAAGCTTGCCGTTGGCTTCCTTGTACATGTAGACGCTGGCCCACATGTTGCCGTCGATCGGCTTCATGATCTCCATGGCCAGGTAGTAGTCCACGGCGGAGGCCTCATCGATGTACTTGCGCCAGCCGTTAGAGCCGGTGAAGCCGGAGCCGAACAGGGCAGCGTCTGCCTCGTCGAGGTAGCCATTGATGTAGCTGACCTGACCTGACGTGATGCCCTGGTGGGTGTCGACGCCGGTCTTATCGTCGATGTCCCGCTCGGGCTCTTTGATACCGACGTAGCCACGGCTGCCCGCGGTGACGTTGTTGTCGGCGCCCTTGCGGAAGTCCCATTCAAGGATGTAGCCGATGCCTGCCGGATCGGTCACTGTTCTGTAGTCGTCCGACTCAGCGATGTCTACGCGGATCGGATCGATGTCGATCCGCTCGATCAGCATGTACGAGCCACGGTACGAGCCGTTCATCCACAGGTCGACCGGCTTGGACTTGGGCGTCCAGCCAAGGTTGGTCGTCCCGAACCTCCTGCCGAGTTCATTGGCGACAGTGTTGCGCAACAGTGACTTGTCATAGTGGTTGGCCACCAGGGCCCACTTGCTGCTCGTACCCATGCCGCAGACGTTGGTCCGGCTGTCGAGCTTCACCGTGTACGACTTCTTAGCGAACGACCACGAGAAGTTGCCGCGACCCTTGGCGGAAGCCAGTTGAGGCTGCGGACGATCGGTCCCGTCGGCCTTCTTCATCGTGCAGGTGAACTTCGGATTCGAGGCGTTCTTCAACTCGAACGTGCCCTCGAAGTAGCGGGTGCGGGTGTCGATCGTGGCCTGCTCGTTGGTGTTCAGGTACACCTGCGGAATGCCGGTGACCTTGGCGCCCTGGGTAGCGGCGAGACTGACGATGTCGGTGATGTCGGAACCCGAAATCACCCTGTACTTGTGCTTCACCTCGTACGGGTTCGAGATCGAGAAGGTTGCCACGCCGGACGAGTTTTGGGTGGCGGAGGCGATCGTCCTCCAACTCGCTGTGTTCACCTCTGGGGTGTTCTTGGTGACCAGGACCTCGATCTGCAGAGAAGCGCTTTGCCCGCTGTGCGGGGTGCCGAATTGGGCCGTCGCCTTCTTACCATCAGCTTGGACGCTCAGCGTGTTGGTTCCCGGTGGCGGTGGTGGCGGCGGCGTGACCGGGTCGATGTCCTTGGCGGCGGTGTAGAGAGACTTCGACGGATCGTTGTAGAACGCGCCACTCTGGCCGCTCAGTGTCTTGCCGTTGTAGCCGACCCGGATCTTCTGGGTGGCAGTGCCCACGTTGTAATTGAACGTGTACGTGCCAGCCGAAGTCGACTTAACTGGGCCCATGGCGCTCACCCAGGTGGCGCCGCCATCAGTGGACTTGAACAGATTCAACCACGGGTAATTGCCGTAGAGGAGGCCGTCGTACGTCGAAGTGGGAAAGTCAACGGCAACGCTCACAGTGCCGTTGTCGTTGACGGTTGTGGGGCTCACGGTGATCGAGGGCGGCGCGGCCGGGGCGGCCTCCGCCCTGTCGGCGGCCCCTGGCGCGGCCAACAGCCCAATGCTCAGGAGAGCCACTAAAGTGGCCATCAGTCGTCTCTTCATCATTGACTCCTTGGGGAGGCCCTTCCTGGGCCCGATTAGAGGAGGCGCGGCAGAAACACGTAAACCGACTTTCCTCAAGCTATCACCGGTCTGCGGAGACCCCGAACACTGTCCTCGATGCGGACTTGAGAGTCTCACGAACCTTCACGGGCCCCGGGTTGTAGGCGTCCGCGCTCTCAGAACTTGAGCGGGATGTTGCCCGGGTCCGACGCTGACATTGGCTTCCAGACCACCAACGTGCCGGCTCTGAGCGGCTTTGGCACCGAGAACAGCACCGTGCCGTCCGCGGAATTGCCTGCCGCGATGTCCTCGCCGATCAGGGGATCGGAATCGTTGTCAACGAACATGGCCGGGTCGTCGGTTTGGAACTTCTTGCCTCCCGCGGCGTTGAGTTGGAAGGCCTGAGTGTTCAGCACCACCGACTCCTCACCCTTGTTGGTGACCCTGACCCGCACTGCCAGCCAGTGGCCCTTCTGCACCCGGTCCAGTCTTCCGTCCACTTGATCGACGGTCTTGGCGGAAATGACGCTGAACACGAGATCATCCACCTGCGCCGATTGCCCTGTTGGGCCAGCGGACGCCGAGGCCCCGGCGGACGACGCCATGGCGGACGGGGTGGCCGCCGAACCGGTGGCCGAGCCCTCCGGTGACAATGATCCCGACATTGACGGGCTGGCCGACGCCGCGGGTGAGGTTGCCGCCGACGTGGACGCCGGGGGGGTGGCGGAGCAGGCGCTCAGGGCGACAACTCCGAGGACCGCGGTCAATGCCGTTACGTGCTTCATTGGTCTTCCTTCCCAGGTTCTCCCACAAACTGCCCCGGCAACCATCGGACGACGAGACAGGCAGTCGGCTCGGAGCCGGTCGGGGCGGGAGGTGGGTGGATGGCGTCGAGTATAGGGGACCGGGAATCGTGGGACACGGCCGCGACGAGACTCACGTCATGTCCCCGCGTAGTCAGGGCCGTGCCTCACATAGTTCTCCCCGGGAACCCGGGCGGGGCGGCGTAGATGGGGTGTGAGTAGGGAGGGTCGTCGTTGTCGGCTCGGGTTGAGATCACGAAGAAGCACGCCACCGCCCACGCCAACGCTGGGACGAAGGACAAGGGTCGGATCCTCGACCAGGTGGTCGAGGTCACCGGCCGGAACCGGGACCACGCCCGGCAACAACTCCGCGGCCGGCTCAGGCAACCCCTCGGGCGGGCGCAGGCCACGATCGCGGTGATCGACGGCCGACGCAGCAAGCCACGCAAGTACTCCTGCGACGCGCTTCGGGTGCTGCAACGGGTGTGGTCGACCTCGGGCGGGCTCTGCGGCAAGTACCTGGCCGCGTCCATGCCGCCCGGGAGGCCCCTGGCAGCTTCGCGTTCTGTTGAGGCTGGGTCATCGTTTCGACCCGAGTCCGGC
>CAYUWV010000247.1:0-3144 GCA_964448385.1 uncultured Propionibacteriaceae bacterium
ACCAGATGAGGCAACGAAGGAAGCTACGCGGGCGTCTTGACACGAGGCAACGGGGCCCTGGCGGACGCGTCGCCGGACCTGATGCGGCACCTGCTCGGCACCGTCCTCAACGCCTTGTTGTCGGCGGAGGCTGACGCGGTGTGCGGCGCCGAGTACGGCCAGCCCAGCGTCGACCGGACGGCTCAGCGCAACGGCTATCGACACCGCGACCTCGACACCCGGGTCGGCACCATCGACGTGGCCATCCCCAAACTGCGGTCCGGCTCCTACTTCCCGGAGTGGCTGCTGGAACGCCGCAAGCGAGCCGAGACAGCGTTGATCAGCGTGGTCGCGACCTGTTACTTGCTGGGCGTGTCGACCCGCCGGATGGACAAACTCGTCCAAGCGTTGGGGATCACCAGCCTGTCGAAGTCGCAGGTGTCCCGGATGGCCGGCGACCTCGACGAGCAGGTCGCCGCGTTCCGTAACCGGCCGCTCGGCGAGGCGGGACCGTTCACGTTCGTGGCCGCCGACGCGTTGACGATGAAGGTGCGTGAACACGGCCGGGTCGTGAACGCTGCCGTCCTGGTGGCGACCGGCGTCAACAACGACGGGCACCGCGAAGTGTTGGGCATCAGGGTCGCCACCTCAGAGACGAAACAGGCGTGGAACGGGTTCTTCGCTGACCTGGTGGCCCGCGGTCTACAAGGGGTGATGCTCGTCACCAGCGACGCGCACGCCGGCCTGGTCGAGGCGATCGCGGCGAACCTACCCGGCGCCTCGTGGCAACGCTGCAGAACGCATTACGCGGCCAACTTGATGGGCGTGTGCCCCAAGTCCGCCTGGGGGGCGGTCAAGGCCCTGCTGCACTCGGTGTACGACCAACCCGACGCCAAGGCCGTGCACGCCCAGTGGGACAAGATGCTCGACACCCTCACCGGGAAACTCCCCGACGTCGTCGACCACCTCGACGCCGCCCGCGCTGACGTGCTCGCCTTCACGGCGTTCCCGAAGGAGCTGTGGCGCCAGGTCTGGTCGAACAATCCCAACGAGCGCCTCAACCGGGAGATCCGCCGCCGTACCGACGTGGTCGGGATCTTCCCCGACCGCGACAGCGTCATCCGCCTCGTCGGCGCCGTCCTAGCCGAACAACACGACGAGTGGGCCGAAGGCCGCCGCTACCTGTCCCTCGACGTCCTCACCCGAGCCCGCACCACACCAGCCACCGACACCGCCCCCGCAGCCACGACGCTGCCCGAACTGGAGACCGCAGCATGACCCGACTCCGCGACATCTACGGACCCGGCCACCCGAACGCCGACTACCAACGCGCCCTCGCCGCCGGCTACGAAACCGGCTGGTGGGACGAAACCGGCCGCCCAGCGCCCTGGCCCGACGACTTCCTCGACCCCAATAGCGGCTGGCACCAAGACAGGACCCCCGACCAGCCCGTCACCCTCGAACCCGGCCAACCACCCTTCTGACCAACCCCAACGAAGGATCAGCCGTTACACCACCTCCAGGGACTTGACCACTATGGGCCAGGTTTGCGGTGCCGCCTCAACGTCACAGCCCGTGGAGCCGCGCTCCGGTATGACATCACACACTGCCGTTGTGTCACTCCGTCCGCTTCTTCCTCCGGAGTAGCTCCTGTGAGGCTTTCCCTACTTGGTCGTCCATGTCTACGACGCCCTGCGCGCCGAGGAGATCCATGAGCGCTCGAGACTCCCGTTGGACCTCCTCGACGGCGCAATGCAGACCGAGCGCGATCACCTTCGGAGCCGAGGTCACAAGTCCGTGGCGTGCCAGCGTCCGGGTTCCGTCACTTCGAAGGAGCCGAGTCATGAGGGCGACCGCTTCTCCGGGGTAGGTCCGGGCGGCTTCCTCGATGTGTTCTCCGATGAAGCTGCGACCGTCGAAGTCGATCAGTTCGGCCACGCGGGCGAGTCGAGGGAGCCACCAATCGACGGGGAACTTGTTGCTGTGTACCCACCAGTAGAACTGAGCTAGTTGCGCCGTGTCCACTTCGCCGCGATCGACCGCATCCTGTCGAGCATCCCAGATCCCCTGAGCTCGCTCGATGAGGTCCATTGACGGTTCTGCGGTGTGCATCAGGCGCCAGCCCACGTGCCCGAGCACGGATGCAGCGGTCTTGGAGCTCACGCGTGCGAAGTAGGACTCCGTGCGTTGTGGCCACGGAGAAGGTGAGCCCCACATCGCCAGAGTCATCAGGTGGTCCCCGATCACTTCAACGATGGGCCGCGCAGATTGCCACCCCATCTCGACCGACTCTTGTGCAGCAATGCGGCCAAGAATGGTCTCGATGCTGGGCCAGAGGTCGTTCAGCAGTTGACTGCCCGTCGTGTTGGTCGTGAGCGCGGTGGTAACGAAAACGTCACCCCAGGTGTCACTGGTGCTTGCGCTTGCTAGCCAAGACGTAGTCCAGGGTCGGTCTATCCACATCATCAGGCTCAGGCCCTCGCCTAACGCGGATGAGACTGCCAGGCTCCCGTCACGCGGTGCGAGTCGGGTTTGGAGGGCCTCCTGAGCGGCAGCGATGACGGGCGCCGAGTCGAACTCTTCGGTGTGAGCGAGTTTGGCCGCTCTCGCCAGACGGATAAGAGTGCGAGCAGCGACCGGGCGCATCGTGTTGAGCGCCGTGTTGAGGTGGTCACGACCGATTGCGTCCTCGTCGTTCGGGTTCGGGTCGTCGATGCACGCGGCGGCAATCGCGACAGCGTCGGAGAGAAGCCGTTCAGGGATCAGGGTCTTCGGTCCGTTGACCGCACCCTCAATCGTGTTGCACACCTGCCGCAGGGGATACGTGGAATGGCCTTCCTGGCCTTGGGCGGTGCCACTCAGATCGGAGGCGCCGAGCAGGTATGCCTCCCAGTCGATCGCGGACGCGTTTTGCTCGACTGCCTTCCGTAGGCCGTCCAGGAAGCGAGATCGGTACGGGTCGCCCAACTGCAGAAAATGCCTTGTCCAAGGACTGAATTCCTCAGGGCGCGCCTCGACTTGGTCACGGAGAGACTCCGCAAGACCTTCCTTCGTCTGCGCCTGCGTCTGATCCGGTTCCCAGTCGCGGAGGGTGCCGAGAATCTCCTCGGCGCGCATTCCGGCCAGGTCGACCGCCCTCGGCGGGGCATCGTGGCCGCTAGAGAT
>CAYUWV010000247.1:3154-3576 GCA_964448385.1 uncultured Propionibacteriaceae bacterium
GCGTGTTCGTACTCGCCGAGGGCCTCGACCAGTGCCGTGTGAGTCTCGAGCAGACGACCTCGTAGCGCGTCTGCCCCAACGGCCGAGAGCACTTCGTGGCGACGCATGGTGGCGTATTGAGCGAGCGCGTCGTCCTCGGTTTGCCCATCTTCGAGGTGCTCCACGATCCGCTGACGACGCTCGTCGCTGACCTGGGGGTGTTCATCTACCAGCGTTTCCCAGCGACCGTAGTCAGCGTCGCTGAGCAGCGGCAGGGTCGCTGATGCGAGTTGGGTGTACTCGCGAAGGATCCAGGGGTTGTTCAGCAACTCTCGGTCGAGGACGCGCTCTGCTGCCGCCTGTAGGGCGTCGTTTCGCTGGCCGACCTGGGTCGACAATGTGAA
This sequence comes from uncultured Propionibacteriaceae bacterium, assembly GCA_964448385.1. Classification (GTDB taxonomy): domain Bacteria; phylum Actinomycetota; class Actinomycetes; order Propionibacteriales; family Propionibacteriaceae; genus Propionicimonas. Next base: position 3,538 of record CAYUWV010000247.1, read on the forward strand.
CGCCGCGATTCTCATCGCGATCGGCATCCTGTCGCGTTC
>CAYUWV010000248.1:0-3526 GCA_964448385.1 uncultured Propionibacteriaceae bacterium
ATTCTCCGATCAGAGGTTCCAACTGACGCCAGGGGGACAGCATGCCGCGTGCCACGGAAGCTGCGAGTGCCAGGGCCTCGGCCCCAGTCGAGTACTGCGACGCCGTGGTGGTCGGCTCGGGCTTCGGAGGGTCGGTATCGGCCTACCGCCTCGCGCAGTCGGGACGCTCCACGATCGTCCTGGAGCGCGGGCAGGCGTATCCGCCCGGCAGCTTCGCCCGGAATCCCTACGAGATGAGCCGCGCCTTCTGGGAACCCAAGGACCACCTCTTCGGCCTGTTCGACATCCGGTCGTTCCGCAAGCTGGAGGCCATCGTGTCCAGCGGCCTCGGCGGCGGTTCGCTGATCTACGCCAACGTGCTTCTGCGCAAGGACGAACGCTGGTTCGTCCACGATTCGCCCCTCCCCGGCGGCGGCTATGAGAACTGGCCGATCAGTCGCGCCGATCTGGAACCGCACTACGCGGCCGTCGAGAAGATGATGACGCCCAGCCCGTCCCCCTACCCTGACCTGCCCAAGGCGAAGGCCCTCCGCGAAGCCGCCGAAGCACTGGGACTGGAGACGTTCCACCCGCCGCTGGCGATCGCGTTCGCCCCACCTGGCGGTCAGCCGGCGCCCAAACAGGTGATCCCCGAACCCGAGTACGGCAACATCCACGGACTCACCCGGCTGACCTGCCGGCTGTGCGGGGAGTGCGACATCGGCTGCAACGAGGGCTCCAAGAACACCCTCGACCACAACTACCTGTCCGCGGCCAAGCATCTGGGGGCGGACATCCGTACCCTCTGCGAGGTCACTGGCGTCCTGCCGCTGGACGGTGGTGGCTTCGAGGTCAGCTACACCAAGTACGGCACCGACTTGGACCAGACGGGTGATCGCTCCCGGACGCCGCACCGCGTCCGCTGCGCGACCCTGTTCCTGGCGGCCGGCACCTTCGGGACGACCGCGTTGCTGTTGCGCAACCGGGTGAACCTGCCCGCCCTCGGGCGTGCGCTCGGCACGCGGTTCAGCGGCAACGGTGACCTGCTCACCTTCTGCATGGGTGCCAAGGCCGAGGGCCCGGCCGGCGGGATGCGGCTGATCGACGGCAGTTACGGTCCGGTGATCACCACCGCGATGCGGGTTCCCGATGGGCTGGACGAGGGCGGTCGCCGCCGCGGCTACTACGTGCAGGAGGCAGGCTTCCCTGATTTCGCCAACTGGCTGATCGAGACCGCCGCGGTGACCTCGTCGATGCAGCGGGCCGCGGTCGTGGCCCGCGACCTGGTCAGGCACCGCTTGGGCGGACGGTACGAGTCGACGATCTCGGCCGAGATCGCCCGGTTGGTCGGTCAGGGCAAGCTCGGCAGCAGCGCCCTGCCGCTGCTGGGAATGGGTCGCGACGTCGCTGACGGCAAGATCGTCCTGCGCGATGGCGAACTCGATGTCCGGTGGACCTCGGCGACTTCGATGGAGTACTTCTCCGCGATGCGCGAGACCATGAGCGACATCGCCGCGGCCCTGCACGCCGACTACCACGACAGCCCGCTGTGGTGGACGAAGCGGGTCGTCACCGTCCATCCCCTCGGCGGGTCACCGATGGGCCGCCACGTGCACGAGGGTGTCGTCAACTCGTTCGGCGAGTCGTTCGGGTATCCCGGGCTGTTCGTCGTGGACGGCTCCCAGATGCCCGGCCCGGTCGGGCCCAACCCCGCCTTCACGATCGCGGCCCTTGCCGATCGGACAGTGGAACACCTGCTGGACCAGCCGCGCGCGCCCCGTCCGGTGGCGACTCCGGAACCCGTGGTCGAACGGCCGGGAGTTGCGCCGGAACTGGGACGCAGCGTCCGCTTCACCGAACAGATGAAGGGCTACCTGTCCCTGGGGGAGACCGATCCGTTGCTGGGCTGGCGGGAAGCGCGGCTGTTGGGGCATCGCTGCATGTTCGAACTGACCATCGAGGTCCCCGACGTCGAGAGCTTCGTTGACTCCGGTGACCATCCCGGGACCGCTGTGGGTTATGTGCATTGCGACCTGCTGGGAGGCCACCTGCCGGTGGAGCGGGGCTGGTTCAACCTCTTCGTCGCGACGTCGGCCGCAAGCACCCGGGAGATGCGTTACCGGTTGTGGCTGCGGGATCTCGCGGGAGCGCCGGTGACCCTCTACGGGTTCAAGGAGGTGCGCGACGATCCCGGACTGGACGTGTGGAAGGACACCTCCACCCTCTACATCACTCTGCTGAGGGGACATGTGCCGCCCGGTGAGGACGGCGAGGCGATCGGCGCCGGGCTGCTGCGGATCCTTCCCCAGGACTTCGCACGGCAACTGACCACCTTCCGGGCAGGTGGCGGCGGCCCGGTGGCCTCCATGGCCCGGTTCGGGGCCTTTTTCGGCAAGTCGCTGCGCGATGTCTACCTGGCTCCGGCCGCGCCGAAGGGAGGCCTGAGATGACTGAGACGCTGCTCGCCCGCCCAACCCAGCGCAACGAGACCCACTTCTTCCCGGCCGGGGACGGCCTCCCGCTGACCCTGATCCGGGTGCGCGGCAGCGACGAGCCGAGCAAGGGCCCGGTGCTGCTGGTGCACGGGGCGGGCGTCCGGGCCGAACTGTTTCGGCCACCCGTGCGGCAAACCATCGTGGACGCTCTGGTGGCGGACGGCTGGGACGTCTGGCTGCTGAACTGGCGAGCCTCGATCGACCTGGACCCGGTGCCGTGGACGTTGGACGACGCCGCCGCCTACGACCATCCCGCGGCCGTGCGCTACATCGTGGGGCAAACCGGGGCGGAGACTCTGAAGGCGATCGTGCACTGCCAGGGTTCAACGTCGTTCTGCATGAGCGCGGTGGCCGGGTTGGTGCCGGAGGTGGACGTGATCGTGAGCAACGCCGTCTCGCTGCACCCGGTGATCCCGCCGTTCGCCCGGTTCAAGATCGAGGCGCTGCGTCCGGCGATGCAGCAGCTCACCCCGTACCTGAACCCGGCCTGGGGAGATGGCCCGAACTCGGCGTTCTCGCGGATTGCCCGCGCGGTGGTGATGACCACCCATCGGGAGTGTCACAACCCGGTGTGTCGCATGGTCAGCTTCACCTATGGCTCGGGGCGTCCGGCGTTGTGGTCGCACGAGAACCTCAACGAGGAGACCCATGAGTGGCTGCGCGGTGAGTTCGCCGTCGTGCCGATGAGCTTCTTCGCCCAGATGGCCGAGTGCGTCAAGGCCGGGCACCTCGTCTCCGTGTCCAAGCGGCCGGGGCTGCTGGACAGCTACGTGAGCGAGGCCCCTCGGACGGCTGCCAGGTTCGCCCTGCTGGCGGGAGCCCGGAATCGGTGCTTCCTGCCCGAAAGCCAGCAACGCACCTACGAGTACCTCGCGCGCCATCGCAGCGGGGACTCATTCCACTTGCTGCCGAACTATGGCCATCTGGACGTGTTCTTCGGCAAGAACGCCGACCATGACGTCTTTCCGCTCATCCTCGGCGAGCTGAACCGCTAGTGGGCAGCTGCCCGCTCCTCCTCGGCACGACCCGACACCAGACCTGAGGACGCCCCG
>CAYUWV010000249.1:0-3522 GCA_964448385.1 uncultured Propionibacteriaceae bacterium
TTGTGGCGCTCCGCGGCGCCCCGCTCGTCGGGGACGTCGAGCTGTGACCAGATGTGGATCGGGGGGCTGTCGGAGCGTTCGGGCGTGAGTGCCCGGATGCTGCGCCACGACGACTCCATCGGGTTGCTGTCCCCGCCTGCGATTCCCGCTGGTCAGCCTCAGCTTCTACCGCCGGATCGGGGGGTGCCAGCGTAGGCTGCTTCGCCGGCGGTTCCACCCCATCAGTCTCCTTTGGCGCTGGAGGCTTGGGCGAGTAGTTGGCGGTGGAACGCTGGTTCGCCGGTCAACTCAGGGTGGAACGCGAGGCCGGTCATGGCGCCCTGTCGGACTGCCACCACATGGTCGCCGCGACGAGCCGCCACCTCGACGCCAGGGCCGAGCCTGGTCACAATGGGCGCCCTGATGAATACCGCCCGCACCAGGCCGAGTGTGGTGGCCAGGGCGATCTCCGCGGAGTCGATCTGGGGGCCGAGGGCGTTGCGGCGCACGGTCACGTCCAGAACTCCGAGGGATTGCTGACCCGGGGCGGGATCGATTACCTCCCTGGCCAGCAACACCAGGCCGGCGCACGTCCCCAAGGTGGGCAGTCCGTCGGCGATGGCTTCCTGGAGCGGGTCGAACAGGTCGAACCTGCGCGCGAGTTTGTCGATGGTGGACGACTCTCCTCCCGGCAGGACGAGTCCGTCGACGCGGGGCCCGTCGGGGCCGACGAGGTCACCCGGAGAACGCAGCGGGCTGACCCGGGCGCCCAAATGCTCCAGCAGTTCGCCGTGCTCGCTCACTCCGCCTTGCAGGGCGAGCACTCCGACGGTCGTCGACACCGGGCTCACCAGCCTCGCTCGGCCAACCGGTGCGGGGCGGGGAGGTCGGAGACGTTGATCCCCACCATCGCCTCGCCCAGCCCTCGCGAGGCCTCAGCCACGACCGCCGGTTCGCTGTACCGGGCCGTGGCGGTCACGATTGCGGCGGCTCGCGCTGCCGGATTGCCGGACTTGAAGATGCCCGAGCCGACGAACACGCCGTCGGCCCCGAGTTGCATCATCAGGGCTGCGTCGGCCGGTGTCGCCACCCCGCCTGCGGTGAACAGCACCACCGGCAATGCGCCGATCGCTGCGACCTCACGGACGAGGTCGATCGGTGCCTGGAGGTTCTTGGCCGCCAGGTACAACTCTTCAGGGGCGACCTCGGCCAGGGCCTTGAGTTCGGCGATCTCGCGCCGGATGGTCCGGATGTGCTTGGTGGCCTCCGAGACGTCCCCCGTGCCTGCTTCACCCTTGGAGCGGATCATCGCCGCGCCCTCGGCGATCCGGCGCAGGGCTTCGCCAAGGTTGGTCGCCCCGCAGACGAAGGGGACCGTGAAGGCGTGCTTGTCGATGTGATGGCTGTAGTCCGCGGGTGACAGGACCTCGGATTCGTCGATGTAGTCGACCTTGAGGTGCTCTAACACCTGGGCCTCCACGCTGTGGCCGATCCGTGCTTTGGCCATGACTGGGATCGAGACGGCGTCGATGATCGCCGTGATCAGGTCGGGATCGCTCATCCTGGCGACGCCACCCTGTGCCCTGATGTCGGCAGGGACACGTTCGAGGGCCATCACCGCGACCGCTCCAGCGTCCTCGGCGATACGGGCCTGCTCCGGGGTGACAACGTCCATGATGACGCCACCCTTGAGCATGTCCGCGAGACCGCGCTTGACGAGAGGGGAACCGATCGTTGTTGTCATGGAGACCATGGTGGCGGCCATACTGGTCCATTGCGAGATCCGGATAGAGGCATCTACTTATGGACCAGTAAGCTGGCGCCATGCGCAGCAGCGCCGAGATCACGCTTCCGCTGAACGTCGACCGGTCCAGCCCTGACCCCCTACCCACGCAGCTGGCCGACCAGCTACGAGGGCTGATAGCTGCCGCCGTCCTCGCGCCAGGCGACACCGTGGCTTCAAGCCGCGCCCTCGCCAACCACCTCGACGTTTCTCGAGGGACGGTGGTCGCTGCCTACGACCAACTGCTCGCCGAGGGGTACTTCAGCGCCGCGACCGGCCGCTCGACCATCGTCAACCCAGAGCTTCGACGCGTTCATCCGCGCAAGGCTCGGCCTCCCCGCACCGTTGCCGCCGAGCCCGCACCCGCCTACGACCTGCGACCAGGCCGACCATCGCTCGATGAGGTGGTGGGGTCGGCCTGGAAGGCTGCCTGGCGTACAGCGGCCTCGACGCAAGTCGGGGGGCCGGTTCCGGCGCTGGGTCTTCCCGAGCTGCGCAGCGCGTGGTCAGAGCACCTCAGACGGATGCGGGGGGTGGTACGCGACCCCGGCCAGATCGCGGTCACCGGGGGTGGGCGTGAGGGGCTCGCGCTGATGCTGCTCGCCCTAGCCCGCGACCGGCCACTCCGCGTTGCTGTCGAGGAGCCGGGATACCCCTCGCTGCGTCGGGTTCCGGCTCGGTTCGGCGCGAGCGTGACGCCGCTGCCGGTGGACGAGCATGGGCTCAGGGTCGACGACCTGCCCGCCGGGACAGCTGCCCCAGACCTGCTGTTGGTGACGCCCAGCCATCAATACCCGCTGGGCGGCTCCCTGCCGATCGACCGGAGACAGGCACTCCTGGAGTGGGCTGGCCGGAACCGGGTCGTCGTGGTTGAGGACGACTACGACTCCGAGTTGCGCTACACCTCCCAGCCTCTGCCGGCGCTCGCCGCTCTCGACGACCCCGATAGGGGGAACGTCGTCCTGCTCGGCACCCTGTCGAAGACGCTCACCCCAGCGCTGGCGATGGGCTTCCTCGCCCTGCCGAGGAGGTTGGTGCCAACCGTTGCCGCAACCCGTCGCGACCTCGGGCAACCCGTCGGCCTGGTCGCGCAGCGAGCGATCGCGGCCTACCTCGAGGCAGGAGCCCTACGACTGCACACCCAACGGATGCGCAACCGCTACCGCCGCCGCCGAGCTCAGGTCGTTGCCGCCCTCAGCGGACTGCCCGGAGCCAAGGTCTACCCCATGGATGGCGGCCTCCACGCCGTCGTCCAAACCACACGCCCCGAGACTGACCTGGTCGAAGCCCTAGCCGCCGCCGGGGTTCGGGTGAGCGGACTATCGGAATACTGGTCGGGCCCAAGCACCCGCTCGGGCATCGTCTTCGGGTTCGCCGCGACCAGCGAAAACGACCTGGCCACGGCTTTGGCCATCATCGCCACCGAGGTGCGCTGGCCCTCACGGCGTCTGGCTTAGCCAGGCGCCCAGTTCGGCGGCAGGCGCCGGCAGCCGGCCGCGGGCGGACAGCCTTGGGATAGACCCGGCCGGGACGGGCAGGCTGAACAACGAACCGGCAAGGCCCGCCGCGCGACGATGAGCCCTACCGTCTGGCCGGTGAACCCTGCGACACGCGCCCGCAGCGCGGCCGGCTTGTTCGCCGCAGTGACCCAGCGAGGTATTCCGGCCTGACCCACGAAGCGGGGCGGCGGGTCGGGGGCGTCGGCAGGGTCGAATCCCAGGGGGACTCGCCTCAGGGTCGCCTCAGGGTCGGACTCAGGG
>CAYUWV010000250.1:0-3505 GCA_964448385.1 uncultured Propionibacteriaceae bacterium
GAGAGGGCCGCGCCGTACGCCCCGTACTGGGACATCCCGATGCCGTGGCCCCAACCGGCGCCCGTGACGGTAATCGCCGAACTCTTCGGCGTCACCGCGGAATCGGCCTGGGCTGCGGGCGTGGGCGCCCACCCGGTCACCAGCAGCACCAGAGCGCCGCCAGCAGCGATGTGTCGTAGCCATCTCATGGGTAAAGTCCTTCCGAGCGTGGTCACCCCGCGCCATAGTGGCCTGAGACGGCGGCGATGCGCCAGTCAAGCGGAACGAAGTCGGAAGGGGTGCTTGAGCGTTCGAGCTGGGGGTGTCTCTCACGATCTGGGACGATGGGCCGCTCCGGTTGACACTGCGGTCCCGGGACAGCAAGCTTGTCCCGTGCGTACAGACCTCATCGTAGTTAACCAGCGTGTCGCCTGAGTCCTGACTCAACGACGCGCTCCCTCGCCTGCAACCGCAGCGGGGGTTTTTTGTTGCTCCGATCCGCGAAACCCGCACCACGACCAGACCCAGCGAAGGGATGACAGACATGGCAGACGAACAGTCACCGACACTCATGACAGGGGCCCAAGCGCTCGTGGAGTCGCTGGAGCGCGTCGGTGTCGAGGTTGTCTTCGGCATCCCGGGCGGCGCCATCCTGCCGGCCTATGATCCGCTGTTCGACTCCAAGCTCGTGAACCACATCCTGGTGCGCCACGAACAAGGAGCCGGGCACGCCGCGGAGGGCTACGCGATGGTGACCGGCAAGGTCGGGGTGTGCATGGCCACCTCGGGGCCGGGCGCGACCAACCTGGTCACCGCCATCGCCGACGCGTACATGGACTCGGTGCCGATCGTCGCGATCACCGGTCAGGTCGCCAGCCCGGCGATCGGGACGGACGCCTTTCAAGAGGCAGACATCCGCGGCATCACGTTCCCGATCACCAAGCACAGCTACCTGATCAAACGGGCCGAGGACATCCCGCACGCGATCGCTGCGGCCTTCCACATCGCGAAGACCGGACGGCCGGGGCCGGTGCTGGTCGACATCGCCAAGGACGCTCTGGCGACGAAGGCCCCCTTCGTCTGGCCGGAGTCCCTGGATCTGCCGGGGTATCGTCCGGTGACCCGTCCGCACGTCAAGCAGATGCGTGAGGCCGCCCGGATGATCGGGCAGGCCGAGCGCCCCGTCCTGTATGTCGGCGGCGGCGCCGTCAAGTCGAAGGCTCACGAGGCCCTCGCCGAGTTGGTCAAGATCACCGGCATCCCGGTGGTGACCACACTGATGGCCCGCGGCATCATCCCCGACAGCCACGAGCTGAACTACGGGATGCCCGGCATGCACGGGACGGTCGCGGCCGTGGGTGCGCTCCAGCGTTCCGATCTGCTGATCACCCTCGGCGCACGCTTCGACGACCGGGTGACGGGACGGCTGGATTCTTTCGCGCCCGGCGCCAAGGTGATCCACGCCGACATCGACCCGGCCGAGATCTCGAAGAACCGGGTGGCCGACGTCCCGATCGTCGGCGATCTCCAGGTGGTCATTCAAGAACTCAACACCCTGCTGCGGGGTGCTGACCTGCCTGATTACAGCCCGTGGGTGGCTTACCTCTCCAACCTGAGGACCAAGTACACCCTCGACCTCGAACCCACCAAGGATGGGTTGCTGAGCCCGGAATACGTGATCCGTCGTCTGGGCGAATTGGTCGGACCTGAGGCCTACTACGTGGCCGGGGTCGGGCAACATCAGATGTGGGCGGCGCACCTGTTGCCCCACGAGCGGCCGGGACGCTGGCTCAACTCCGGCGGTGCCGGAACCATGGGCTACTGCGTCCCGGCGGCCATGGGGGCCCAGGTCGGACGCCCGGACGCCGTGGTGTGGGGCATCGATGGTGACGGCTGCTTCCAGATGACGAACCAGGAGCTGGTCACCTGCGCGCTGGAGGGAATCCCGATCAAGATCGCGGTGATGAACAACCAGAGCCTGGGCATGGTGCGGCAGTGGCAGACCCTGTTCTACGGGGAGCGGTACTCCAGCACCGACTTGAAGACGAATCGGATTCCCAACTTCCCGATGCTCGCCGAATCGATGGGCGCTGCCGGGTTCCGGGCGGAGACTCCCGAAGAGGTCGACGAGGTGATCAAGGCAGCCATGGCCATCAACGATCGGCCGGTGGTGGTCGAGTTCGTCGTCCACAAGGACGCGATGGTGTGGCCGATGGTGGCCGCCGGCACCAGCAACGATGACATCAAGATCGCTCGGGACCTCGCGCCCGACTGGGAAGGAGAGGACCTGTGAGCACTCACACCCTGAGCGTGCTGGTCGAGAACAAGCCAGGCGTGCTGGCACGCGTCGCCGGACTGTTCGCCCGGCGCGGCTACAACATCGACTCATTGGCGGTCGGCCCGACCGAGAAGACCGAGTTCTCCAGGATCACGCTGCAGGTCAACGTGAGCAGCCCGCAGGTGCTGGAGCAGATCGTGAAACAGCTCAACAAGCTGATCGAAGTGCTCAAGATCGTCGAACTCGACGAACAATCGTCGGTGCGGCGTGAACTCATGCTCATCAAGGTGCGCGGCGATGCCGCCACCCGCGGTCAGATCATTGAGATCGTGCAGCTCTTCCGCGGCAAGACCGTCGACGTCCACCAGGACTCCATGACGATCGAAGCCACCGGGTCGCCCGACAAACTGGAAGCGCTGCTGGAGATGTTGGCGCCCTACGGAGTTCGGGAATTGGTGCAATCGGGGCTCGTCGCGCTCGGTCGTGGCAGTCGCTCCCTGACCGAACGTGCGAAGATCGACAAGACGCGTGCCGCAGCAAGCACCACCAACTGAAGAGGACTGAAAAAGACATGGCAGAGATGTTCTACGACTCCGACGCCGACCTGTCGGTCATCCAGGGCCGCAATGTCGCGGTGATCGGCTATGGCAGCCAGGGCCATGCCCATGCGTTGTCGCTGCGCGACTCCGGGGTCGACGTCCGGGTCGGACTGCGAGAAGGCTCGAAGAGCTGGGCGAAGGCCGAGGCCGAGGGTCTTCGGGTCGTCACGCCGGCGCAGGCCTGCGAGGAGGCGGATCTGATCATGGTGCTGGCACCCGACCAGGTCCAGCGCCACCTCTACGCCGAGGTGATCGAGCCGAACCTGGTCGCCGGCGATGCGCTGTTCTTCGCCCACGGTTTCAACATCCGATTCGGCTACATCCAGCCGCCAGCCGGTGTGGACGTCTGCATGGTTGCCCCGAAGGGTCCGGGTCACCTGGTGCGTCGGGAATACTCCGAGGGTCGCGGCGTCCCGGTGATCGTCGCGGTGGAGAAGGACGAGTCTGGCGACGCCTGGTCGCTCGCCCTCTCCTACGCCAAGGCGATCGGCGGCCTGCGGGCCGGCGGCATCAAGACCACCTTCACTGAAGAGACCGAGACCGACTTGTTCGGCGAGCAGGCAGTGCTCTGTGGCGGCACTGTTGCCCTGGTCGAGGCCGGGTTCGAGGTGCTCACCGAGGCCGGCTACCAGCCGGAGGTGGCCTACTT
>CAYUWV010000251.1:0-3481 GCA_964448385.1 uncultured Propionibacteriaceae bacterium
TGGAGGACAGCGGGGGCATCAGGACCGGAGGGGAAGCCCAGGTGGGAAGGGAAGGTGTGAGTTGGGCGATCCGCTCGGTCACCAATTGGCGGGCTCGCTCTTGGTCGAAGTTGCGAGCGAAGATCAGGGTGATCGACGACAGGTCGCTCACCGACTTTGAGCGCAATTCTTCAACACCCTCAATGCCAGCAAGCTGCTCTTCCATCGGCGTGGTGATGAGCTCCTCCACCTCGGTCGAGGAGTTGCCGATGGCGATGGTCTGGATCTCCACCCTGGGGGGTGCGAATTCGGGGAAGACATCGACTGAAGCGGTCCGCAGGTCAATGAATCCGAGCATCATCACCATGCCGGCGGCGAAGAGCACCAGCCACCGGAACTTGAGGCTCGAGGCGACTATCTTGCGCATCATCAGTGACCAACTCCTAGTTCGGCGCCCCAGACCTGGTTCGCGCCAGTGGTGACCACCTGAGTACCGACCTTCGGCCCACGTGACAGCTTCACGGTCCGGCCATCGTCGACGACCACGTCCACCAATTCGCGCTGGTAGGTCAACGGATCGAGGGCGACGTAGACGAGCGTGGTGCCCTTGTTGTCATAGATCAAGGCCGCGCTGGGGACCTCCAGCATCGCTCCGGACTGCATGACCGGAGCGGTCTGGATGTCAGCGCTCGCAGCCCCCTCATCGGTGAACGTGACCCGCTTCAACCCCGACGCTGGATCGATGGTCTCCACGTGCACGGGTTGGTAGTGGGCAGCGGCCTGGCTCTTCGCCTGAGCACACCCACCGGCGGCGCTGCACAGGACCAGCACGGCGATTGCCGTGAGTGCTCTCCTACGCATCACACCGCCTCCGAACCCTGCGCCGTTTCGTGCGCCGTGGCCGGCGCCGGAACGGGGGCCGCGAACCCGGGCAGCAGAAGTGCCACCGCGGTTGTGGTCACCAATCCACCGAGCACGACCAGAGCCAGTGGTTGGACGAGCTCCAGCCCTGGGATCGCCCCCATGAAGGCTGCCGGCAACGCCAGCAGGGCGACCCCGATGGCCGTCCCAAGGACGGCGGAGAGTTGGCTACCCAGATCGGCTGGTTCTGCCGCGCTACTGCCGCGGCCACGGTCCTCGATGAACAGCAGAATGTTGCGCGCCGCGATGCCCACGAGGGCCAATACCCCTGCCCAGGCTCCCAGCGACCCACCGATAACGAGCGCCACCAGGACGCCACCAGCCACCGCGGCCACGAGTGACAGGAAGGCGAGGGCACCCAGCTTCCACGATTGGACGGCGGCCTGCAGGATCAGGAAGATCGCCAGCGCCGCGGCGAGGGCGAAGCCGATCACCGCGACCAGGTTGAGCTCCTCGGCTGTGGACGAGGTCAGCACCTCGGCGTGGTGTTCCAGCGGGAAGGTGATCTCGTCAATCGCCTCTTGGGCGGCAACCTCCGCGGCGGCCGTACTGAGTCCGCTCAGGTTGGCCACGACGTCCACTCGCCGGGCCACGGCATCACGATCGATGCGCCCGGGGACGTCCACGGTCTTGATGTCGGCGACCTCGGACAGTTTGATCGCCCCTCCGGCGGGCTTCTCGATGAGGAGGTTGGACACGGCGTTGACGCTGGCGCGAGTCGCCGGTGTGCCCTGCACGATCACGTCGAAGACCTTCTGGCCCTCGAAGATGCTGCCGACCTGGATGCCTTGGACGAGGGTGGCTTCGGCGCGGCGGACGTCACCGGGCTTGATGCCGTGGACGGCGGCCTTGTCGAGGTCGACGGTGATCTCCACCGCCTTCTCCATCTTCGGAGCGATGACCTGTGGTTCGACGACCCCGGCGATTCCCGACAGCGCCTGCTGGACCTCGTTGGCCTTGGTCAGCATCGCGGTCATGTCCTCGCCGTAGATCCGTACGGTCAACGGGTGGGCCGAGCCGGTGAGAACGTCGAGGGTGTTGCCGGACACCTCGGTGCCCTGCACCACGGCGCCGACGTCACGCATCCGCTGGCTCGAGTACGGCACCACGTCGTGCGTGTAGCCGGAGATTGTGTCTGCCGTAGCCGCGATGGCGGCGAGGGTGGCGTTGTAGTTGGCGTTGGCGGCCACGCGGACCCAGACTTCTGCGGTGCTCACGTCGGAGATCTCGTCGCCGGTGATGGCACGGCCCACGTGCGCTGCTACGGCCTCAACTCCCGCCACCCCCTTCAACTGATCGGTCAGGCCGGCGACCGCGGCGGTGGTGGTGGGCAGCGAGGATCCGGGCGCGCCCTCGAGGCTCACCAGCACGTTGCGATCCTGCAGGGTGGGCAGGAGGCTGGACTGCACCAAGGCGCCCCCCGCCAGAGTGACCAGAGCAAGCACGCCCACCACAATGAGCGCGATCGGGCGTCCGACCAGCTTGCTGACCCGGGCGCCGTAGCCGGGGGCCAGTCGCGTGGCCAGCGGTGCCGGCTTGTCGGGCGTCCCCTCTCGTGCCAGGAGCGAAGCCAGCGCAGGGGTGACCGTCATGGCGATGACGAAGGATGCGAGCAGCGCGATCGTGTAGGCAGAGACGGCGGGCACCAAGAAGGCGCCAGGCCGACCCTCCACGATCGCGATGGGGACGATCGAGGCCAGCCCGATCGCCAGCGCGTACCCAGGAAGTCCTGGCACGGCCGGCGCTTGCTGCGACGATGCTGCAGTGCCTTCGGCTCCCGAAGCGCGATGCACCGCTGCCCCTTGGACTGCGTCGTACGCGATCAGCGCCGCCCCCACAGCCAGGCCGAGGAACGTGAGGGCGTTGAAGGTTTCGTTCCGCCACTGCAGCACCAGCCCGGCGGCGGTGAGCGACACGACCACTGAAGCCAGGGTTACCGCTGCCGCACGCCAGCTGAGGAGCCAGAGGCCAACACCGGCGATCAGCAGCGCCAGGCCCAAGAGTCCGGCCAGACGCAGGTTGGCTGTCGCGGCATCGACGTAGTCCGCCGCGCGGAAGGTGGAAGAGTCGACCTCGACCCCGGTGAGTCCGGGGCGGAGTTCTTCGAGGGCGTCCTCGACGGCTTGGGTGACGACGGCGGGATCAGCGTGGGGGAACTTCTCGACCACCAGGAGCAGGCCTTCGCCCTTGCCGTTGACGATCGCGTCGCCGATCATCGGCTGATGGGCCTCCACGATCGTGGCCACGTCGCGAAGCCGCAGGCCGTTCCCCTCGTCCACGGGGATCTTGCCGAGTTCGTCGGTGGTGGCGAACTTGTCGAAAACGTGCCGGACCTGAAGTCGTTGCTGCACCGTCTCGATGAAGCCGCCGGTGCCCGGAGTTGACGCCTCCAGGAAGGTCAGCGGCGAGACGATCTGCGCATTTCCTGCCGACGAGATGATCTGCTCCAGGGTCACGCCCTTGGCGAGTAGCACCTTCGGATCCACCTGGACCTGAAGCTGGCGCTCACGCTGGCCCCAGATGGCTACGTTGGCGACGCCGGGGATGCCCATGAGTCGCGGCCGCACCACCCACCGGGCGA
>CAYUWV010000252.1:0-3466 GCA_964448385.1 uncultured Propionibacteriaceae bacterium
GCTGACCGACCTGCAACGCTGGACCAGGCTGACGCTGGCCGAGGTGCGTGGCGGGCTGGCGGAACTCGGTAACCGGGTCGCCGCGGTGAGCATCGACGGCATCGAGCTGTGGCACGTGCCGACCGACCTCGAAGCCACCCGCCCGCAGCGGGCGTGGCTGCTCTCCACGTTCGACGAAGCCTTCCTGACCTACAAGCAGGTCGGCTTCCCGCGTTCGCCTGGCCACCGGTCGGGAGACGTGGCCTACCGGTTCGCCGAAGCCGGTGGCGGCCCGGTGATCTGCGACCTGCGCGACGTCGGCGGCTGGAAGCGGACGCTGCGCCGCGGCGTGGCGTCGCTGAACCTCACGCTCGACCCCGGCCTGGACAAGCACCAGCACGCGGCCATCGACGAGGCCGCGGATCGGCTCCTGGCTGCGATCGCCACCTGACCATGACGCGGTATACCTGAATCGCGTTCAGGAGAATGGGCAGGCCCCGGCCGACGCGGCGGCTAAGATTCCTGCACGCGTCAGCGTGTCGTGGTGCAGCGATCCCCAGCGGAAGCCGCCCGGGTTGGCTGCACCGACCGTGCCAGGCGCACCAGTCAGGATCGACCTTAGGAGACAGATGACCGCCGAGGTGGACGTACGGATCCCACTCGCCCGCGACGACGCCTGGGAGGGATTCCAGCCAGGCCCATGGGTCGACCAGGTTGACGTCCGGGGCTTCATCCTCTCGAATTTCACCCCGTACGAGGGCGACGCCTCGTTCCTCGCTGGGCCGACCGAGAAGACCCTGCGTGTCTGGCAAACCCTGCTGCGTGATTACCTGTCTGTCGAGCGGGCCAAACGCGTCTACGACGTCGAGACCCACATCCCCGGTGACGTGGACGCCTTCCCGCCCGGCTACATCTGCGACGAGGACGACGTCGTGGTCGGCTTGCAGACCGATGTCCCCCTGAAGCGCCCGATGATGCCGGCCGGCGGCTGGCGCATGGTGGAGACCGCCATCAAGGAAGCCGGTTTGGAGCCGGATCTGCGGGTCAAGGAGATCTACACCAAGTACCGCAAGACCCACAACGAAGCGGTCTTCGACATGTACACCCCCCGGATCCGCGCAGCCCGCAGCTCCCACATCGTCACCGGCCTGCCTGACGCCTACGGGCGCGGACGCATCATCGGCGACTACCGCCGCGTAGCGCTCTACGGCGTTGATCGCCTGATCGCCGAGAAGCTGAAGGACAAGGACTCGGTCGTCGACCAGCCGTTCAGCGAGGACTGGGCCCGCTTCCGCGAGGAGCACGCCGAGCAGGTCAAGGCACTAAAGAAACTGAAGACCCTGGGCCAGCAGTACGGCTTCGACCTGTCCCGTCCGGCTAGGACCTTCGTCGAGGCTGTGCAGTGGACCTACCTGGCCTATCTCGCCTCGGTGAAGTCGCAGGACGGCGCCGCGATGAGCTTCGGTCGGCTGTCGGGCTTCTTCGACATCTACGCCGAGCGTGACCTGGCCGCGGGGCTGCTCACCGAATCCCAGGCCCAGGAGGTCATCGACGCCCTGGTGACCAAGCTTCGGATCGTCCGCTTCCTGCGCACCATCGACTACGACCAGATCTTCTCCGGTGACCCCTACTGGGCCACCTGGTCCGACGGCGGCTTCGCCGACGACGGCCGCACCCTGGTCACCAAGACGTCTTTCCGGCTCCTGCAGACCCTGCGCAACCTTGGCCCCGCACCTGAGCCCAACATCACCGTCTACTGGGACTCGAGCCTGCCCTCGGGCTACAAGGAGTTCTGCAGCCTGATCTCGATCGAGACCTCGGCCCTGCAGTACGAGTCCGATGCCGAGATCCGTTGCCACTGGGGCGACGACACGGCGATCGCCTGCTGCGTCTCCCCGATGGCGATCGGCAAGCAGATGCAGTTCTTCGGCGCTCGCCTGAATGCGGCGAAAGCCCTGCTGTATGCCATCAACGGCGGCCGCGACGAGATGTCGGGCAAGCAGATCGCCATCGGTTTCGCCCCCGTCGAGGGCGACGGGGCGCTGGACTTCGACACCGTGTGGGCCAAGTACAACGCGATGCTCGATTGGGCCGTGGGGACCTACGTCGAGGCGCTGAACATCATCCACTACAGCCACGACAAGTACGCCTACGAGGCGATCGAGATGGCGCTGCACGACGACGAGATCGTGCGGACGATGGGCTGCGGCATCGCTGGACTGTCGATCGTGGCCGACTCGCTGTCGGCCATCAAGTACGCGACGGTCACCCCCGTGCGCGACGCAACCGGCCTGGTCGTCGACTACCAGACGGTCGGGGAGTTCCCGATGTACGGCAACGACGATGACCGTGCCGACGACCTGGCCAAGCTGGTGGTCTCGACCGTCATGGACAAGATCCGCGCGATCAGGCTCTATCGCGACGCCGTCCCGACCCAATCGGTGCTGACGATCACGTCGAACGTGGTCTACGGCAAGGCGACCGGTTCGTTCCCGTGCGGCCATCAGGCGGGTACTCCGTTCGCCCCGGGAGCCAATCCGGAGAACGGCCGCGACACCCACGGGATGATCGCCTCCATGATGAGCGTCGGCAAGCTCGAATACGCCGATGCGCTCGACGGCATCTCGCTGACGAACACCATCACTCCGCCCGCGCTGGGCCGCACCGAGGCCGAGCGGATTACCAACCTGGTTGGCATCCTGGACGCCGGCATGGGCGAGGGCCTCTACCACGCGAACATCAACGTGCTGAATCGCGAGACGCTGGTCGACGCGATGGAGAACCCGGACAAGTACCCCCAGCTGACAATCCGGGTGTCGGGCTACGCGGTGAACTTCGTCAAGCTCACTCGCGAGCAGCAGCTGGATGTGCTGTCCCGAACCTTCCACGAATCTGTCTGAGATGACCCAGCCGGCAGCCCCGATCCCCCACCACGTCGGGGTCGGGGCTGCTGGCGTCCCGGACGAAGACGGCGAGCGGGAATACGGGAGGAAGCGCAAGCTGCCGTTGGCCACGGAGCCGGGAACGCCCTTCAGTGACGCCAACGGGGAGCCACTCGTCCCCGTCCGTGCGAAATCGCTGGGCGGAATCCCGGTCGTGGAACACCTCAGCCGATCCGAACTGCTGCTCGGGCAGCGCACCGGCGAGATCGGCATGCTCCACTCCTGGGAACTGGTGACCGCTGTGGACGGCCCCGGCACGCGGATGACCACCTTCGTCGCGGGGTGCCCGCTGCGCTGCCTGTACTGCCACAACCCCGACACGATCGGGACGCGGCACGGACTCCCGGTCCGGGCCGACGACCTGATCAAACGAATCAAGCGCTATCGCGGGGTCTTCAAGGCGACCGGCGGGGGCCTCACCCTGTCCGGCGGCGAGGCGCTGGCCCAACCGGCGTTTGTCCGTCGGGTGCTCGCCGGCGCCAAAGCGAAGGGCATCCACACGGCCCTGGACACCTCGGGCTTCCTTGGGCAGTCCGCCGACGACG
>CAYUWV010000253.1:0-3425 GCA_964448385.1 uncultured Propionibacteriaceae bacterium
TGGCGCGCTCGAGCAGCCGTCGGTGCCCCTCGTGAAAAAGATCGAATGTGCCATAGGTGATGACCTTGACCGGGTTGGTGGACGGCACGTCACCCCCGTCGAGGGTGGCCGACTCCGGTGCGGGAGGCTCATTCGCTAGCATGACCCCCAGAATAGGGGGTCAAGGTGAGTACTGCTCAGTGGTTGCGAGAGAGGCTCCGAGGCGCGCGCCGCCGACCCTCTTCCGCCAGCGTGACGCGACCGTCACGCCCCACCGACGAGGCTGCCCCGCTCGAGATCCAGCCGCTTCCAGATGCGGTCTACATCTTCTTCGTCGACGTGCTGCCCCGCGGTCACGCCGGACGAACCGCGTCGATCCTGACCAAGACCCGGCTGCTGTGGGAGCTCGGCGGGCAGCGCTCCATCATCGTCACCGCTTACGACTCGTCCCAGCTCGATGACATCAGCCACGACCTGCAGGAACGGGGATTGCTGTCCGACGGGGTCAGCGCGGTCAGCCTGCATGACTTCTTCCCCGATCCCACCGCGCTGGATCCAGTCGACCACCATCCCCCGTTCGACGAGCCCGGCATGGTGGCGGTGGCCGATCCGCAGACCGGTCAGCACCTGTTCTTCCGCCATGGTGTCCACGTGCTCACCAAGCGCCTCGACTACGCCGGACGCCTGATCGTCCTCGACCGTTTCGACGGGGCCCGCAATCGCACCAGCAGCCACGAATACTGGCCGAACGGCACGACCCGTCGAACCGTCTTCTTCGACCGCTACTACGGCGTGGCCCGGCAGGAGCTGTTGCATCGCCGGGACGGCTCGGTGCGGTTGAACATCTGGTGGGCGGTCGATCCGGTCACGAAGGTGCGCACGCCCGAGCGGGTCACCGAGTTCGACGAGCAGGGACGCCCCGTCCGCTACCTCGCCGACTATGCCCAGGTGATCCACGCCTGCCTCGACAACCTGATCGGCGACCGGCCGGCGTTCCTGATCAGCGAAGCGCGACGGGTTGACGAGTGGGTGCTCGGCTACCGCCGTGACAACGTCCGGCAGATCCATGTGCTCCACAACGCGCACATCCGTCCGCCCTACGACGACATCCACCGGATCCGGCCCATCTACACCCCGGCGCTGACCTCGGCGAACGTGGACGCCACGGTGTTCCTCACCCATCGCCAGAAGGACGAGGCTGAACAGCACTTCGGCCCCCAGTTGCGGGGCACGGTGATCCCCCATGCTGTCCCCGCGCCGGCAGATCCCGGACCACCGGTAACGCGGGACCCGAAACTGGTCGTCATGGTCGCCCGGCTCGACCAGCAGAAGCAGGTCGACCATGCCATCGACGCCTTCGCTCAGGTGCTGCGGCACGTGCCGGGTGCCCGACTCGAGATCTACGGACGGGGAGTACTGGCGGGCCAACTCAAAGCCAGGATCAGGCGCCTGGGGATTGGCGGACAGGTGAGCCTGGCAGGGTTCACCCAGAACCCGGCGTTGGCCTACCGCCGAGCGACGGTGTCGCTCTTGACCAGCAAGTACGAAGGGTTCGGGCTGGTGTTGGTGGAGAGCTTCGGTTGCGGCTGTCCCGTGGTGAGCTACGACCTCCGTTACGGTCCCTCCGACATCGTGACCGACGGCGTGAACGGCTTTCTGGTGCCACCCGGCGACATCCGCGCCCTCGCCAACGCGATCGTCACGGTGCTGCAGCAGCCTGAACTCGCCGCAGCCATGTCGCAGGCCGCGCTGGTCGCAGCCGGACGCTTCAGCGAGCAGGCCTTGGTGGCGCGCTGGTCGGCTCTGTTCAACCAACTGGACCCAGCGCCGCGCGTCCAACCGGGCTCCACCCAGGAGTGACATGGTGTCTGAAGATGCAACGCACACAGAAAACGCAACGCACAAGAGGGAGTTCCTGGTGTCTGCAAAGTCCTTCACCAAGCGGGTGCTGGTTCGCACCGGGCTGTGGCCGGTGGCCAACAAGATCGCGGGTCGACTCGGGCGTGGGCTCGGCACTGGATCGGCGTCGAAGCCGGTGATCCGGATCGATCCCGTGCCACCGGCACAGGATTTCCCGGCCGCACGCTACATCTTCGCCGTCGGCGCCATTCCCCGTCGCTACGCCGGCCGCACGGCATCGGTGCTCACCAAGACCAAGCTGTTCTCCGACTTGGGCGTGCCCTGCGAGATCCTCACCATGAACTACTCGGCGGAGTTGGACGACGTGACCGCTGAGATCCGGGCCCGCGGCGCCCTGGGCGAGCACGTGAAGATCGTGAACCTCCACGAGTCGTTTTCCGGCGTGGCGGCCGGCGAGGCAGCCGAACCGATCAGCCACCCGGTGGAAGAACCGGGCATGGACTTCATCAAGGACAAGGAAGCCTCGGTCTACCGGTACTTCGAGAACGGCGTCTACCGGCTCTACAAGCGTTTCGACTACGCCGGTCGGCTGCTGATCCGGGACTGGTTCAACGAGAACCGCGGCCGCACCCAGCGCGACGAGTTCGGCCTGGACGGACGGATTCGGCGGGTCACCTACTACGACCTCCACTACAACAAGCCCCGACAAGAGGTCTACTTCCGGCCTGACGGAACCGCGTACATGAACAAGTGGCTCGTCGTGAACCCCACCGACCTGACCACCGACGTCGAGCGCATCACCCTGTTCGACGAGCAGGAGCGTCCCACGAAGGTCGTGCATTCCCACGTGCAGTTGATCCAGGAGTACCTGGACCGTATGGTCGGCGACGATCGGGTGTTCCTCAGTGTCGAATCGCGACGCACTGACGCCGAGACTTTGGGCTACCACCGTCCGAACGTGAAGCAGGTCTACGTGCTGCACAATCCGCACACCGCGCCGCCGTTCACCAATCTGCGCAAGGTGCGGCCGTCGTACCTTCCCCTGTTGGAGCGGCGGGCCGAGGTCGGAGCGATCGTCTTTCTCACCAACGCCCAGCGGGCGGACGCGGAAGCCCTCTACGGCAAGACCCGGAACTTCCGCGTCATCCCGCATCCGGTGTCAGTTCCCCCACTGGACCCCTCCATCAAGCGCGACCCGAACCTGGTCGTCATGTTGGCTCGGCTCGACCAGCAGAAGCAGCTCGATGCGGCCATCCGCGCCTTCGAGCTCGTGGTCCGCCGGATCCCCCAGGCCAGGCTGGAGATCTTCGGTCGCGGTCCGGACGAGAAGGCGCTGCGAGCGCTGATCTCGAGCTTGGGCCTCGAGGCTTCGGTGAAGCTCGCCGGCTACACCACCAACCCGGGCGAGGTCTACCAGCGGGCGTCAGTGTCCCTGCTGACGAGTAAGTTCGAGGGATTCGGCCTCGTCCTGCTCGAATCGCTGTCCTACGGCTGCCCGGTGGTGAGCTACGACATCAAGTACGGACCGTCCGACATCATCGGCGATGACGTGACGGGCTTCCTGGTGCGGCCCGGTGATCGCCACG
>CAYUWV010000254.1:0-3414 GCA_964448385.1 uncultured Propionibacteriaceae bacterium
CCGTGCTCAGCCGCCGCGGGTGAAGTGGCCGACGAGCGGGGCTCCCGGCGCGTGGAGAGTGAGCTGGTCGCCCTCGCAGGCGACGGTGAGCGACTGGCCGGGCTCGATCAGCGGCGGGACGGCGGGACCGTCCGCCGCCGCTCCGGGCTCGACGCTCCAGGACCAGCCGTCGAAGCTCATGGTGGTGGCGTCGTCCGCCTCCCACTGCCAGTCCGCGCCGCCCGCGAACTCGCCCGGCGCGCTGATCGGGATGCCGTGGACGACCGCCTTGCTGACCAGCGAGGAGGCGATGTCGAAGTAGAGCGGGTTGATGCCGACGATCATGCCGCCCTCCATCTCGAAGGACTCCACGGGGATGCCGACCGAGATCAGGTACGCCTCCGCCTGGGATCGGTAGTCCTCGACGTCCAGGTTCCACACGCCGACGACGCATTCGGTGTCGCCGCCCTCGGTCGACTCCGGGGATGGGTTCAGCGATTGTTCGGGCGAGTCCGAGGTC
Organism: uncultured Propionibacteriaceae bacterium; assembly: GCA_964448385.1. Classification (GTDB taxonomy): domain Bacteria; phylum Actinomycetota; class Actinomycetes; order Propionibacteriales; family Propionibacteriaceae; genus Propionicimonas. The sequence goes on from CAYUWV010000254.1 coordinate 500, forward strand.
GTCGGTTCCGGCGGTTCCTCGGCCTCGGTCGGTGGCGCGGCCGTCGGCGACACGGGCTGCGGAGTGCAGGCGGAGACGGCGACGCCCAGCAGCGCGATCCAGGTCGCGGCGACAACTGCGGCGGTCTGTCGCAGCGCGGACGGGCGGAGTCCCATAACCGCAGGCTAGCCAGCGGCGTCCGGTTCATGCCATGGTCAATGCATGACATGGCCGGTTGATGACAGCGCACCTGTTCTTCCCGAGCCCCTCGTGGCAGCCTTCCAGCACGCCGCGCGGGCGCGAGTCGGCTCGATCGCCGAGCTCGCCGAATCGCTCGGCATGGACGAGGCCGCGGCGGGTGAACTCGTGGACGACTGGGAGCGGGCCGGGCTCGCGGCCGTCGATGACGACGGTCTCCGGCTGCGCGACCCGTCCGCCGCGGTAGGGCAGTACCTCGACGAATGGCTGTCCCGGCAGCGTCGCGACCTGGCCGGTCTTCGGCAGCTGGTCGGCTCGGCCGGCGCCCTTTCCGCCATCTGGCGGGAGAGCTTCGAGAACGACGCCACCGGCTACACCATCGACCGGATCGACGAGGACGGCCGTGCCTGGTTCGCGTGGTGGTCGTATCTGGTGGAGCGTCCCGGCAGCCGGGCGTTCGCAATCCTCTCCAACCTCGACGCCCTTGCGCTCATGGAAGGCGCCGCTCCTGGTCACCTCGATCGGCTGCTCGGCATGCTCGAGCGCGGCGAGACGGCATTGAGCCTGCTGGTGCCGGCCGAGGCGCGCGAAGGCCAGGCGGCCGCCGTCATGCAGCGGCTCGCGGCAGCCGGCGCCGCGGTGCGGGTCGGCGACACCACCGGATGGTTCGCCGTGGGGGCCGGCACGGCGGCACTGGTGCCGGCGGTGTGGGGCAAGGACCGCGGCGTCGCAGCTCTGCTGGTGCGAGAGCCGAGCATCGTCGCCGCACTCGAGGAGCTGTTCCGGCTGCGCTGGCGTGACGCCTCCCGATGGCAGGACGGCCGGCCGCGGGCGGCAACTGATCAAGCCATCGCAGAGTTGTGCCGTGGTCGCACCGACGACGAAGTCGCCCGTCTGCTCGGCATCTCGGTTCGCAGCGTCCGGCGGAGGGTGGCAGCGGCGCTCGCGGAAACGGGCGCCGCAAGCCGCCTGGAACTCGGCTATCTGCTCGGATCGGGTCAGACCTTGGCCACGGTGTAGGCAAGCATCTTGGCTCTGGCAACTCCCAGAGGATGGTCACTGCTGCCGTCTGGCGATCCGCAGCAGGCAGGGTTGGTCATTCCTGACGCAGGGCCTCGATCACGTTCAGGCGGGCGGCCTGGCGGGAGGGGCCGACGGCGGCGAGCAGGCCGAAGGCCAGGCCCACGACGACGGTGACCAGCAGTCCGTCCCAGGGGAAGGCGTAGGGCATCTGCCAGCCGATAGCGGCCATCGCCGCGACAAGGGCGTAGCCCAGCCAGAGCCCGGCGACCAGGCCGAGTGCGGTGCCGATCAGGGCGAGCAGCAGCGATTCGGCCATCACCATGCGGCGGATCTGGCGCCGGGTCGAGCCGATGGCGCGCAGCATGCCGATCTCGCGGCGGCGCGACAGCACGCTGATCGCCAGGGTGTTCATCAGCGCCAGCAGCGACGGAATGGCCAGGGCGGCGATCAGGACGTCGAAGATGATCAGGCTGGCGTTGAAGGTCGCGGTCTGCTCGGCCTTCCAGGTCGCCGACTCATAGAGCCGGAAGGCGGGGAACCCGGCCACCAGGTGTTGCAGGCGCTGGGTGACCTGGGCGGGGTCGGCGGTGAGTTCGCGGTTGGCCATCACCATCAGGTCGGCGGTGACGTTGAAGTCGCGGGCCAGGTTGGCTTGAGAGGTGTAGAGGGTGGAGAGCTTGGCGTTCAGGTAGTCGTTGCCGATGCCGGCCAGGTAGTAGGTGCGCGGGCCGTTTGGGGTGGCGATCTGGACCTGTTCGCCGACGGTCAGGCTGTGCTGGGCGGCGTAGATGCCGTTGGCGATCATCCACCGTCCGGTGGCCAGCTGGTTCACCGCCTGGTCGGAGGAGCCGGTGTTCCAGTCGAAGCTGGCGACGTCCAGGTAGTGGGCCGGGTCGATGCCCAGCACCTGGACCTCGCTGCCGGCCACCTTGCCCTGGGAGACCCGGATGGTGGAGACCGCCCGGACGCCCGGGACGTCGCCGACCTGCTGGGCCAGCCGCGGACCGGCGGCGACATTGCCCTGGCCGAGCACGATCGACTGCGGGATCAGCAGGTAGTCGGCCGACATCGAGCGATCCAGGTACCGGTAGAAGCCGGCGAAGATCGAGGCGATCACCGTGATCATGGCCACGATGGCGGCCAGCCCGAGCATCATCGCGGTGACCGTGACGGCGCTGCGTCCGGGGTTGCGTTGCAGGTTGCTGCGGGCGATCGCGCCCTCGCGGGGGAAGACGAGTTCCAGCGGACGGCCTACCGCGTCCGCCACCGGGACGACGATCGCCGGCGCGACCAGCGCGATTCCGACCAGGAAGACCACGCCGCCCAGCCCCACCAGCCCGGATCCGCCTGAGGTCAGACCGAAGACGGACGCGACGATCAGTCCCAGGCCGATCCAGGCCCGCGCTCCGGCACGGCGCTGGTAGACCTCGCCGAGTTGCGGACGCATCGCCTCCAGCGGCGTGACCCGTCCGGCCGCCCGCGCCGGGACCAGGGTGGCGGCCAGCGTCACCCCGACTCCGAGCCCGACCGACATCGCCCAGACCGCCGGGGTGAAGACCGGCTGGCCGAGATCCAGGTGCAGCATGGAGCTGACCATGGGTTGCAGTGCGGCGAACAGGCCGGTCGCCATCGCCCAGCCCAACGCGATGCCCAGCGCGGTGCCGAGGATCCCCTGCAGCAGCGCTTGGAGGGCGAACATGGTCACGATGGTGCGC
>CAYUWV010000255.1:0-3383 GCA_964448385.1 uncultured Propionibacteriaceae bacterium
GATAGCCGAGCTCATCAGGCGCGCAGTCCGTTAGGACGACCTCGCCCGAGTGGAAACTTGTGGCTTGGCGTGGTGCTGACTGCCTCCAAGGCGTTCGACCGCGGCTCGCCGATCGCCACAGCGCTGGCCCACGTGCCATGGACCTTGGGGTTGGGCCCCAGCCGAGTTCACGGCCACGCTGGCCTTGGTGAGCACGACGACCCTCTTCCCGAACCTGACTCGCTGCAGGCTGTCTGCTCTGGCAATTGTGCCCATTGATCCTGACCCGGTCCTGCCACACGCTCGTTCTTGAGCGATCACTAGATGCGCCATCGCACGTCGGCACGCCGGGGTGTAGCGCTTCCGGTTAGCCCATGACGGCCACCCTCCCCCACCAGGCCCCTCGCAAGGCCCTACAGATCAGGATGTCCACCAAACGGGGGTCAATCTCACGAACGACCAAGGATCGCTTGGAGTCAGATCGGCAAGGTCTCCGCCCCCGCTGGAAGGCATCCTCGTGATCGATTCTCTGGTTTCTGGAAGCGTGAGGTTGCGCTTCATGGTTCTCTCGGTGACTGCCGCCATTGTGATCCTGGCCGCCGTCCAGTTGCCGCACGCTTCGATTTCGGCGCTCCCGGAGTTCACTCCCACCTACGTCGAGATCCAGACCGAGGCGCTCGGCCTGTCCGCCAATGAGGTGGAGCAAATGGTCACCGTGCCGCTGGAGGCCGACCTGCTCAATGGTGTCGAGGACGTGCAGGTGATCCGTTCCCAGTCGGTGACGGGCCTCTCGCGGCTGGTGATGGTGTTCAAGCAAGGCATCGACCAGTACGTGGCCCGGTCACGAGTGGCCGAGCGGCTGACCCAGTCCGCATTCCTGCCGCAGGTGTCGAAACCGCCGACCATGCTCCCGCCGCTGTCGACCGAGAGCCGGCTGATGATGTTCAGCATGGTCCCGGACCACATCACGCCGATCGAGGCGTCGGTGCTCGCTCGCTGGACTGTCCGCCCACGGCTGATGGGCATCCCAGGGGTGGCCAACGTGAATGTCTGGGGCATGCGTGATCGTCAACTGCAGGTCCAGGTGGACCCCGCGCGGATGCAGGCGAAGCATGTCACGCTGAACCAAGTCATCGAATCGGCCGGGAACGCCCAGGTGGTCTCACCGTTGACCTTCCTCGAGGCGTCGACGCCAGGCACTGGTGGTTTCATCGAGACCAGTCCGCAGCGGCTCGCCGTCCGGCACATCCTCGACAGCTTCGCCACGCCGGCGCAACTCGGCAAGGTGCCGATCGTCGACAGTGACGGCACCACGCTCAGCGACGTCGCGACCATCGTCGAGGACCACCAACCGCTGATCGGCGACGCCGTGGTCGGCGACAAGGGACCCGGGTTGCTGCTGGTGGTCGAGAAGTTCCCGGGTGCCAACGCCGCCGAGGTGACCGACAGAGTCACGGAGGCCCTTGAGGACCTCAAACCTGGGCTGGCTGGTATCACCGTCAACGACCAACTCTTCCGAGCCGCCAACTACCTGAACGACCTCAGCAGCGACCTGCTGCGCGGTGGCCTTGTGGCCGCCGGCCTCTTCGTGCTGGCGCTGCTGCTGTGGTTCCGCGACTGGCGGGCAGCGCTGGTCGGAGTGGTGTCTGTGCTGGTCTCGGTCGCCGCCGCGGCACTGGTCATCCAGGCCCTGGGGCAGCCGTTCAATCCACTCACCCTGGCCGGACTCGCGGCCGCCGCCGCGCTCGCCGCGTTCGACGCCGTGTCCGCTGTATCGGCCACGCGGCAGCACACGGCAACGACGCAGGCACGCCGCAGCGTCGGTCACCTCGGGCTAGCCCTGCTCATCTCGTTGGCGGCGATCCTGCCTGCCGCGGTGATCGGCGGACGACCCGGCGGCTACCTGGCTCCGCTGCTCAGCGCCTACGCGCTGGGCGCGGTGGCGTCCTTCATCGCCAGCGTCGTGGTCGGTTCCGCGCTGGCGTCCGTCGTCCGACCGGCAAAGGCCGGGCCATTCTCCTCCGGGGAGAATGCGCTGACCCGCCTGTCGGCCAACGGCCCTACGCCGAGGACGGCCCTGCTCGTGGCGGCCGTGATGGCCGCCGCCACGATCGGTGCCCTGACCCTCGGCCCCAAGGCCCTGGTGCAGAGCCTGCACGATCGCAATCTCGTGATCGCGCTGGAAGGACAACCAGGAACCTCGCTGCCTGCGATGACCACGTCCGTGACCGCGGTCACGACGAAGGTCCGCGCCGTCGCCGGAGTCGCGAGCGTCGCCGGACACATCGGCCGCGCCATCGGCGGCGATCAGATCGCTGACGTGAACAGTGCCGAGGTTTGGGTCACCGTGGCTCCCGATGCGGACCTGTCTGCCACCGCCGATGCCATCACCACCGCGGCCCGGTCCGAACCGAATCTCAGGGCCAGCGTCAGTTCCTACTCATCCTTGCTGGTCAACAGCGTGGGCTCCGTGCTCCAGGGCGCGAACGGATCGCCTCACGGATTCGACATTCTGACCGGCACCAGCCATCCGATCGTGGTGCGGGTCTTCGGCGAGGACCTGGCGACACTTGAGGCCAAGGCCCAGGAGATCGCCCAGAAGATGGGCACCATCGGCGGGCTGACCGGGATCGTCGTGCAGTCGCAGCCTCTGCAGAACAGCATCCAGATCCGCCTCGACATGGAGAAGGCCAAGGCGTCCGGAATCAAGCCCGGCGACGTCCGCCGGGCCGAAGCAACCCTCGTCCAGGGCATTCAGGTCGGCAGCATCTTCCAGGGTCAGAAGGTGTTCGACGTGATCGTGCGCGGGGCCCCGGCAACGCGCGAGAGCATTGCTGCGATCAAGAACCTGGTCATCGACTCCCCCGACGGCAAGCGAATCAAGCTCTCCGACGTCGCGGACGTGACTGAAGCAATGGTCCCGGTATCCATCGACCGCGATTCTGTTGCCCGCCGGGTCGATGTGGTGGCGGATCTGGGAGGCGGCGCTGACGCCGCGCAGGTGCGCGCTGCCATTCGTCAGCAACTCAAGACCGTCACCTTCCCGCTCGAACATCACGCCGAGGTGCTGGGGGACGGCAACTCCGAGGTGCATCTGGGGAACGTGGCCGGGGTGGCGGTCGGCGCGCTGCTCGCGATCCTGCTCCTGCTGCAGGCCGCCTTCGGCAGCTGGCGTTCCGGTGCGATCGCCCTGCTGGTTGCGGGCGCGGGATCCCTGGGCAGCGCAGCGGTCGCCTTGACCGTCGGGGTGAACGTGGCAACCATGCTCGGTGCGTTGGTGGTGTTCGCCTTGGGCTGCCGCGCGGCCCTCTTGGTCTACCGGCCCGCCGCCATCGACGATCCGTCCCGGCCGACCTTCGGCCACGGGCTGAACCAGGTGGTCGGCGGCAGCGTGGCTGCCGCCG
>CAYUWV010000256.1:0-3349 GCA_964448385.1 uncultured Propionibacteriaceae bacterium
AGCTTGATCAGCACCTGCGCGGCGACACCCTCGCCCTCACGGATCAACCCGAGCAGGATGTGCTCGGTTCCGATGTAGGGGTGGTTGATCTGCAGCGCCTCACGCATGGAGTACTCGAGGACCTTCTTCGCCCGCGGCGTGAAAGGAATGTGGCCGGTCGGGGCCTGTTGGCCCTGACCGATGATTTCCTCGACCTGCTCTCGGACGGCCTCCAGCGAGATGCCCATCGATTCCAGCGCCTTGGCCGCCACGCCCTCACCCTCGTGGATGAGCCCCAGCAGCAGGTGCTCGGTGCCGATGTAGTTGTGGTTGAGCATGCGCGCTTCATCCTGAGCGAGCACGATGACACGCCTAGCGCGGTCGGTGAACCGATCGAACATGCGGGGAACTCCTTAATCCAGCCGTTGCCGGGTGCTCAACAAGGTCCCGACGACCCTGCGGCACACCCTCAGTTTAGTCAACGGCCGACGACACCCGGGGTTTCCCATGTTCGCCAGCGGCACAATGGCCGGCCCGCGCCTGGACGCCCGAACGCGCCCAAGCCCCCGGACTCAGCGGTGCGCTTCTTCGTAGGCCTCGCGAACCTCGGCGGACACGCGTCCGCGAGCGGAAACCTGCATTCCCCGCGCCGCGGCCCACGCGCGGATGTCGGTGGCCGATGCCCCCGTGGCCGGACGGCGTCGCGCAACCGCCGGGGCTTTGCGTCCGCCGGTCGTCCGACGAGCCACTGCGATGTAGGGAGCCAGCGCCTCGGCCAAAGCCTCTTTGTTGGCGTCCGACAAGTCGATCTCGTAACTGACACCCTCGAACGCGAATACCACCGCGGAGGCGTCTTCGCTACCGTCGATATCGTCGGTGTGAACAATCTGGACACGCTGTGCCATGGGTATGCATCCTTTCAACACGTGTCTGAGTTCGCGACGGATTCCCACGATTCCAGCCCAGACGCCGTAAGGGTATACCCGCTTCGGCGGAAAGCAAATGCCGGTTCGATCCCAGCCTTGTGAGCATTTGGCCAGGGATCGAACCGGCAGGCGATCATGCGGCCAGTTCTGCGCACCCGCGACAATCAGGCAACTGATGAAATGCAGCCCGAAGAACTCCGCGTGTCGAGAATGCGGCTTTCAGGCGTGACGTTGTTCGGCGGCATCGGCGAACGGTGCCGTGATCGCCTTGAGATCAACCACGGTGGGCAAGTTGCCTTCGGCCCACAGAATCTCCTCATGGGCTGAGACCGGCCCGGAAACCCGTCGCGGCAACGCGAGGATCTCGGCACTGTGGGCTTCGGTAAGGCGAGAAACCTCTAGCCGGAGCGCCATGGTGTCGCCGCGGAGCGACGCCAACTCCTGGTTCAGGTGCCCGGCCTGCGAACGCGCGGTAATCAGGCGGCTACGCAGATCACCGTTGCGACTCTGCAGCACCTGGAGCAACCGGATGTGCTGCAGGCGTTCACCATGCAACTTCTCGCTATGGTCGCGGGCGTCCAGCACCGACTGCATCTGAAAGGCAGTTCGCTGCTGGCGCATCGCTTTCCACGCCAGTGCGCACCCAAGCACGCCACCGGCGACAGCAACCACGACACCACCCCGCGCGAACCACACATCGCCGACGGCCAAGGAACCCGCAACCAGCGCGGCAACAATCAGGGAAACCCACGAGTAGCGCCGCAGGGCGGAACGCTCGGCGCGACGAATGATAGGGGAGGCACTCACGTTGCGTATGCTAGCCCGGCTCCGACTCAGAATCGGTTTCCCACGGCGGCGTGGCGTCATTGTCTTCTCCGGGTGGCGGCTCGGGTATTCGACAGGCCCGTTCCAACAGGTATCCCGCAATAGCCAGCGCCAGGCAGGCCACGAACGTGGCCCCCGCGCCGATCACCCGCTCGCGCGGTAAAGCGGCCTCCAGCCGGGGCAGCCCGTGGATGACGACCGCGGCGTAGGCACCGGCGAGCCCTGCGCCGGCCAGCAGCGCCGTCCGGCCGAGCGCCAGCAGGAAGACCGCCCGTTGCGCCGGCACAGTCTGCCGCCGGACGTGAACCGTCCGACGGGTGACGACGGCCTGCCACGCGATGGCCAGCGCGATCGCGACCAATGGCACGACGGCGAGCAACGGCAGCCGGGGCAGCGCGATCCCGAAGCTCTCCAGGCCCGTCAAGACCAGCCAGCCGGTCACGCCACCGATGACGACCGCCAGGGCCACCGTGCGCCACGTCGTAGGACGGACGGTCGGCCCCGGGGCGCCAGGGTCGGCGGGCATCAGAATTCGATCACCAGGTCTTGGCGCAGGCGCACCCCGCTGGTGTCCAGGCCGGCCACCAGGTCTGCCACCCGGCCGTGCCCGACCAGCTCCGCGTCCGGGTCCACTTCGAGCCACGGCACCAGCACGAAGGCCCGCTCGTGCGCTCGGGGATGGGGTAGCACGAGCACCTCGGTGTTGATCACCCGCTCGCCCACGGCAATCAGGTCGACGTCGATGGTGCGCGGACCCAGCGGCACCGCGCGCACCCGTCCGAACCCGTTCTCGATCGCCTGGGCACGTTCCAGCATGACCATCGAGGCCAGCGTCGACTCGGCCAACACGATGATGTTAAGGAAGTCCGGCTGGTCGACCGGACCCACCGGCTGGGTCTCGTACACCGACGAGACCGCGGTGACCCGAAGCCCCGGGGTCGCCCGCAGCAGGTCCGTAGCCCCTTGCAGGTATTCGAGCCGCTCCCCCAGATTCGACCCGAGCGAATAGGTCACCATGCGCAGTGGGGCCATTCCCGAGCGGGTATCGACATCGAAGTCCGTCCGCGGATCAGTCATCGTTCCTGCCTCCTCGTCACCCGTACCGCAACGTCAGTCACTGTCACCGGCATCGGCGCCTCTGGCTTGTGCACCGTGACGCTCACCCGGCGGATTCCGCGATGGGCCAGCACGCGCCCTGCGATCCGCTCCGCGAGGGACTCGATGAGGTCCAGGGAGTCCGCTGTGACCACGTCTGCCACGTCGCGCGCCAGGGTGCCGTAGTCGACCGTGGTGGCCAGCTCGTCGGTCAACTGGTCGCGGACCAGGACACAGTCGAGGTCGATCACGAACAGCTGGTCGTTGGCCTTCTCCTCGGGGAAGACGCCATGGCGGGCCTGGACCTGGATGCCCGTGAGCCTGATGCGATCACCGCCCATGTCATCGACCTCCTTTCGTCATGACCCTACCCGAGACGCTCAGGGCGCCGGCCGGTGGCCTTCGTCGCCGTGACGGCGCAACCGCTGCGCCACGGCGATGGCATCGCGCTGCGCCGCCACCGTGTGCGTCCGGACTCCCCAGACCCCCTGCATCGCCAGCAGCGCGGTCAGGGCGAGGGTGGC
>CAYUWV010000257.1:0-3347 GCA_964448385.1 uncultured Propionibacteriaceae bacterium
TGGGGTTCGGGTTCGGGCTCTGGCTCGGGCTGGGGTTCGGGTTCGGGCTCTGGCTCTGGCTCGGGCTGGGGCTCTGGCTCTGGCTCCGGCTCCGGCTCGGGCTCAGGTTCGAGCCACTCCCCAGCTTCAGGCTCCGCCGGAGCTTCCACCGGCTTCAGCGCGGCGGCCTCTGCCTCACGTTCTGCCTCCTCAAGACGCGTGAGTTCGATCTCAAGCAGTGCCAGCTCGAGTGCTTCGCGCTCGTATTCGTCGGTGGCTGCGGCCAGCGCCCCGCGCAGCCTCGCCTCACGCTCGTCAGCGGCCTTCTGCTCGAGTTCACGCTGGTGGGCCTCGAGTCGCTCCTGACGCCTGCGCTTGGTCTCTTGGCGTTCGGCCTCGGCCGCGGCCGCCCGCGCCTGCTCGGCAAGCCGCTCCCGTTCGGCGAGTTCCGCGGCGGCGGCCGCAGCCTCGGCGGCAGCCAGCTCAGCCGCCCGCTGTTCGACCTCGAGCGCCTCGGACGCGCGGCGTCCCAGCTCGGCACGGGCGATCGACTGCAACTCCGCCTCAGCCGTCTCGGCCGCCTCGCGGGCAGCCACGGCCTCAGCCTCGAAGCGTCCCCGCACCGCAGCCAGCTCGGCGCGGGCGTCCTCAAGCCGGAGACCGGCCACGAAGGGAGCGGAAGCCGCCAACCCGGGCCAGGGCGCGATGGCCGGTGAGCCGAGCGGGGCGACACCCCGCGCCAGGTTGTCGACGGACGATCCGCCGAGGCCGATGGACTCTGCCGCCTGGCCAGCGGCGTGGCGGGTCGCGTCGGCGTCCTCCGAGGCGCCCGCGAGTTCCTGGGCGGCGGCGAGGGCGAACAGCGCAGCCACGTCAAGCGGGGTGGCGCTGTCGTTGCCGAGCGCGTCCTGCACGAGTGCGTCCAGCTCCGTCAGCGCGGCGGACGGATCCCCCGTGGCGGCCAGCGCACGTCCTAGGGCGATGCGCGCCCAGGGGTCGGGGAGGGCCGCAGCCTGGCGGGCGACCTCGAGGGCCTCGTCGGGTCGTTCCGCCCGGAGCAGGTCGTTGGCGAGATCCGCGCGCGCTTGCGTGAGCAACCCCACGGCCGCCGCGAGCCTTGGCGCCAGCGCCTGCAAGCGAGACACCAGACCCCGGCGCACCGCCAGCCCGCGAGCCGTTTCACCGTGGGCCGCCAGCCGGTCGGCCGCGTCGCGCGCCGTACCGAACAGGGGTTCTGCGATCCGCTCCAGCAGGACGGGCGACACCCGCCCCGGGTCGTCCAGGCGGCCGCCGACGAACGCGTCGTAGTCGACCAGCGCCTGCCAGGCCCACGCCGCGGCGTCCAGCTCCCAGCCGGCGGCCCAGCGGCAGTCGGCCAGCAGGCGCGCGATCCGCACCGCCAGCAGGTCGGGCGGGAGGTCGATCCGGGCTGCCAGGGCGGCGTCGGCGTAGGCGTTCGCGCCGGGCACGTCGCCACCGGCGAGCGCCGCTTCCGCCAGCACGAGCAAGGCCCGGCAGCGGGTGGTCGCCGTGAGCTCGCCGTCGAGGTCGAGGTGGGACAGTTGGGCCCTGACGGCCAGGGCCGTCTGCAGCGTCCGTCCGGCGGCTTCGGCCAGGCCCAGCCCAACCTGCGCGTCGGCCAGTTGGACGGTCGCGGTGACGAACCGGACGGCGTCGGCCAGCGGCGTGTACGGTCCCAGCGGCCCGTGAGAAGCCAGCAGCTTGCCGGCTTGCACGACCGATTCCTGGGCATCCGGGGCAGCCTCGCTCCACGCGTTGGCCTGCAGTCGCTCCTCGGTGAGACGGACGAGCGAGTCGGCCAGTTCGGGAGTGCGCGACGGGTCGGTACCCACCCAGCCACGCAGCCGCTGCACGGTCGATGCGGCCTTCTTCACCCGCGCGGGATAGCCATCGAGCGTCATGGTGGCCCTTTCAGGACGGAGAACTCCATTGCATCACGACCGTCACAGCCGCGCGCTCACCGTCCGGATCGTCCCGAGATGAGTCAGCGCTGCAGGGACAGCATGGGCTGCTATCACGCCGGCCGGATCCCGCTCAAGGGCGTTCCGGCGGAATGGCCCGCGTCAGGCATCGGTGGTCCCGCGGGTTAGGCTCGCGATCATGCTCTTCGGGATCGACTTCGGCACCACTCGCACCATCGTTGCTCAGGCGGATCGGGGCAATTATCCGATCGTCAGCTTCACCGATGAGGAGGGTGATCCGCAGGAGTACTTCCCCTCCGTGGTCGCCCTGCAGGGGGACCGGCTGCTGCATGGCTTCGAGGCCCGAGCGGCTGCCCGCCAGGGTGCCCCCGCCGTCCGCTCGTTCAAGCGGGCGCTCGGGGCGGCCTCGGCCAACCCCGGGACGACGCTGGCGATCGGCGATCACCACCCGCTGCTGCTCGACGTGCTCAGCGACTACCTCGTGGCGCTGCGAGGAGCCATCGAGGCTGAACTCGGCGACATCGGCACTCCGCGCGCGGTGGTCTCGGTCCCAGCCCACGCGCACGGCGGCCAGCGGTTCATGACCCTGGAAGCCTTCCACAGGGCCGGCTTCGACGTGATCGCCGTCATCAACGAACCTTCCGCCGCCGGCTTCGAGTACACCCACCGGCAGCCGCGGACGCTCACCTCGCGGCGCACCCAGGTGGTCGTCTACGACCTCGGCGGGGGAACCTTCGACGCCTCGCTGGTGCAGGCGGACGGCACCAGCCACGCCGTGCTCGGGTCGGTCGGGGTGAACCAGCTCGGTGGGGACGACTTCGACTCGGTGCTGGCCGAGGTGGCGCTCGAGCGGGCCGGTCGGCGTGCCGGATCGCTGACCACGCCAGAACTCGAAGCCTTGGTCGACGATTGCCGCGAAGCCAAGGAGCGACTCGCCCCGCAGTCGAAGCGGATCGTCCTCGAGGTGGCGGGGGAGCCCCTCGTCCTCGCGGTGGACGACTTCTACGACGCGGCGACGCCGCTGGTCGAGCAGTCCCTGGCCGTGATGGACAGCCTGGTCGCCTCGCTGGCTGACGACGAAGCACTGGCATCGGTGGCCGGCATCTACCTGGTGGGTGGCGGCTCCGGGTTGCCGCTGGTCTCCCGCCTGCTTCGGCAGCGATTCGGACGCCGCGTCCACCGCTCGCCCTACCCGGCGGCCTCCACCGCGATCGGGCTGGCGATCGCTGCCGACCCCGCCTCGGGCTACTCACTGACGGATCGGCTCTCCCGCGGGTTCGGCGTATTCCGGGAGCGGGACGCCGGCCGCAGCCTCGGCTTCGATCAGATCTTCTCCCGCGACGAGGTGCTGCCCGACAGCGGCGTGCTCACCGTCACGCGGCGCTACCAGGCAGCCCACAACCTGGGCTGGTTCCGCTACGTGGA
>CAYUWV010000258.1:0-3346 GCA_964448385.1 uncultured Propionibacteriaceae bacterium
GTGAACATCGTGGGGTTCGCGTCGGTGTCGAACACGTAGAGCACGCCCGGCAGCACGTCGTACTTGGCCGCCGCCAGCGGGTTGTAGTTCAACAATTCGTAGCGCACGTCCGGGTAGATGCTCGAGATGAACCGCGCGATGCCCGCGATGTTCGCGGGCGTGTCGGTGATCCCCGGGATGAGCGGCGTGCGAACCGTGACGTCGTCGCGCCGATCGCCGGCGAGCAGGTCGGTCAGGTTGGCCAGGATCCGTTCGTTGGTGTGTCCGGTGTACCGCCGGTGCGCCTCGGGGTCGATCAACTTGCAGTCGGCGAACACGTGGTCGACCCAGGGCAGAGCCTCTGCCACGAACTCGCCGCGGACGTTGAGCGCCGTCTCCAGGGCGGTGTTGATGTCGGCGGCCTTGAGCGCCTTGAGCAGCGCCGTCGCGAAGTGCGGCAGGAACAGCGGCTCGCCGCCCGACAGCGTCACCCCGCCACCGGCACCGAAGAACACCCGATCCCGCTGGGCGAGTTCGACCAGCTCCGGCACGGTGTACCGCTTGGCGTCGAACGTGATCGCGCCGGTCGGGCACACCGTGGCGAGCGCCTCCCAGTCCGCCTCGGCCACGGTCGTGTCTACCCGGATCCGGCCCGCCTCGTCCTTGGTCGCCGCGCCGGAAGTCGACTTGTCGAGACATAGCCCGCAGTCGATGCAGCGGGAGCGGAAGAAGACCGGCCCGATCTTCGGATTGATGGCCTCCGGGTTCTGGCACCAGGCACACTCCAGGCTGCAGCCCTTGAGGAAGATCGTGGTCCGGATGCCGTGCCCGTCGTGGGTTGAGAAGCGGCGGACGTCCACCACGTTCGCCGCCAGCGCGGCGTCCTCGGTCACCGTGCCCATGGCCAGCCTCCTTCGTTCGCTGCGGTCACATGTCGTGGGTGGTGCGGGCGATGATCTCGTCCTGCAGGTCCCCAGCGAGTTCGGTGAAGTAGGCCGTGTACCCGGCGACGCGAATGGTGAGACTGCGGTATCGCTCCGGGTCGGCCTTGGCGGCGATGAGGTCCTCCCGGCGAACCACGTTGAACTGGACGTGGGGGACCTCGAGTTCGACGAAGGCGCGCAGGAACTGGGCGAACTTCTCGACGTTGGTCTCCGAGTCGAAGAACTCCGGGAGGAACTTCAGGTTCAACAGGCCGCCGTTGGAGGTGTACTCGTTCTCCATCTTGGCCACGGACTGCAGCACCGCGGTGGGCCCGGCCAGGTCGCGTCCGTACACGGGGGAGAGGCCGCCGTCGGCGAGCGGGGTGCCGGCCTTCCGTCCGTCCGGGGACGCTCCGACGTTCTGGCCCATCGGGACGTGCGCCGAGACGGTGTACATGCCGGTGTGGTACCGCCCACCACGGACGTTGGTGTACGTCGACAGCCGGTCGGCGAAGTAGCCGGCCCACTGGCGGCCGAGGTCGTCGACGTAGGCGATGTCGTTGCCGTACTTCGGTGCCTTGTTCAGCAACAGCGCCTGCTCCACCTCGTACCCGACGAAGTCGGCGCGGAGTGCCGCCAGCAGCCGCTCCCGGGAGATCAGTCCCTCGTCGAAGACGAGCTTCTTGATGGCGGCCAGGCTGTCGGCGAGCGAGGCCACCTGGATCATCTGGATGCCGGACAGGTCGTACGTGGCGCCGCCGGCCGTGACGTCCACGCCAACGGCGAGGCAGTCGTCGATCACCGCTGACAGGAACGCGGTGGGCAGGACGTCCATGTGGGCGCGCTCGACGACCTCGCAGGCGGCGATCATCTTGTCGAGGTAGTGGTCGATCATCTTCTCGAACGCCGTGTCGAGATCGGGCCAGGTCGCGAAGTCGGTGAGGCGCCCGAAGTCGGGGGCGAGTTGCTCGCCGGTCTGCAGGTCCACCCCACCCGTGAGCGTCAGCTCAAGCGCCTTGTTCAGGTTGAACATGGCGGCGTCGCTCCAGCCGAGGTTGTTGCCTTGGGTGGTGAGTTCGACGCAACCGACGATGGCGTAGTCGAGGGCGTCGGTGTGGCTGACCCCTACGGCCTCGAGGGCTGGCACCACCGATCGGTCGTTGAAGAACTGCGGCATTCCGCTGCCCCGGGCCACGACCCGCACGGATTCCTTGAGCACGTCGTCGCTGGTGTGGTCGTGGAGCCGCACCGACAGGTTCGGCTGCGGCAGGCCGAGGTGCTTCTGCGCCTGCAGGAACAGGAACGTCAACGGGTTGGCCACGTCGTTGCCCTGGCTGTCCTGCCCGCCCAGCGCCACGTTGAAGCCGATCGGGAAGCCGGCGAAGTACCGCGCGCTGTGGGAGTTGCGCAGGTACACGATCTGGTTGAACTTCAGGAACAGGCACTCGATCAGCTCAAGGGCCGCCTCCGGGGTGGTCTCGCCGCTGGCGACACTCCGCTCGTAGTAGGGCAGTAGCGCGAGATCGAGCCGTCCGGGGGAGAACGAGGACGCGTTCGACTCGGTGTGGAGCACGACGAACAACACCCACAGCGACTGGACCGCCTCGTGGAAGGACTCGGCCGGGCCGGTCGCCAGCTTGCGCATCGCGGACGCCACCCGGCGCAGGTCGGCGGCATCGGCCGGGGCTGCCGCTTGGGCTAGGTCGTCGGCGAGATCGGCGTAGCGGTACAGGAACTGCTGCACGCCCTGCATGGTGAGCTCGACGGCCCGGTAGAAGTCGGCCTGCGCGCCCGTTGCGGTCGCGCCGCGCACGGACGCCTCCTGGGCCAGTCCCGCCGGACCGGTGCTCAGCCAGCGGCTGACGTTGGGGCAGATGTGACCCTGGGCGTGGTCCTTCTGGTTGATCTTCACGACTTTCGCGATCTCGTCGATCTGTGAGCCGTAGCGCTGCCGGATCACGTCCTCCAGGGAGCTGCCCTGCCACGCCGGGAGGATCTCCTCCCGGAAGGCGCGGATGGTCTCGGCGTCGACGTTGAAGCGGTCCTGCGGCCGGGTCGGCAGGGTCTCGATCTCCCGGTCGATCCACGAGGCGCCCGCCTCGGGGGTGATCACCCCGGCCCGCACCGACGGGGTGCGGTTCCCGACGATCAGTTCGCCGGGGGTGATGGTGATCGGCAGTTCGCGGAGGGCAGCGGCCAGCGCGAGTGCCCGCTTCACGATGACCGGTTCACTCGGGTTGTCCCGGTAGATCCGCGTGGTGATGAGGGCCTGGTCGGCCGAGACCACCCGAGGCTCGCCGAGCATCGCCTCGCGCAGCCGCTCGATCCGAGGCGAGGACGACAGCGTCGACAGCTTCTCGTGGACGGTGGCCTCCGGCGCAGTGGTCATCCTTGGCTCTTTCTGCTGGGAACTGGTGTATCGATGTACTGAGCGTATCGGGACT
>CAYUWV010000259.1:0-3330 GCA_964448385.1 uncultured Propionibacteriaceae bacterium
GGCGCTGGCACCCAGTCTGGGCGACCGTGATGGCGCTGTTCTTCGGGTTCGTGACCCAGATGGCTTCACAGCTGCAAACCCTCTCGACCCCGGTGCCGAGTCAGTTCCTGCTGCTGCTGCCCTACGTGGCCACGATCATCGCGGTGGCTGGCCTGATCGGCAGGACGAGGGCACCCGCCGCCGACGGCACGCCCTACGTGAAGTAGGCGCCGTGGCCCCCGTCGACTGGGACGACCTGCGAGCCAGGGCTCGGCAGGTCTGCGGGTTCGCCTACGCCCCGTATTCCCACTATCCGGTGGGGGCGGCTGGCGTGGTCGACGATGGGCGGATCGTCGTTGGCTGCAATGTCGAGAATGCCGCCTACGGGGTGACCCTCTGCGCCGAGTGCGGGTTGATCAGCGACCTGGTGGCCGGAGGCGGGGGAGTCCTGGTGGCCTTCGCGTGCGTCAATGCGCTGGGCGAGGCACTGATGCCATGCGGCCGGTGCCGCCAACTCCTGTGGGAGCACGGCGGGGCGGCCCTCCAGCTCGACACCCCGCAAGGAATCCGTCCGCTGGCGGAGTTGCTGCCCCAGGCATTCGGCCCCGACGACCTCATCCGCGTGACGGGAGACCCTGCATGATCGACCTCGACCTGATCAGACGGATGCCGAAGGTCACCCTGCACGACCATCTGGACGGCGGGCTGCGGCCGCATACGATCCTCGAACTGGCCGGTGAGATCGGCTACGAGTTGCCGGCCACCACACCCGAGGCGCTGGCCGACTGGTTCTTCGAGGCCGCGGACTCCGGCTCGCTGGTGCGCTACCTCGAGACCTTCGACCACACCATCGCGGTGATGCAGACTGCCGCGCAGTTGCGTCGCGTCGCGCGTGAGTTCGTCGAGGACCAGGCCGCTGACGGCGTGGTCTACGCCGAGGCGCGCTGGGCGCCACAGCAACACCTCCGCGCCGGGCTCACGATGGCCCAAGCAGTCGAGGCGGTGCGCGATGGGCTGGCCGACGGCATGGCGGCGTGTGCCAAACGGGGCCACAGCATCACCGCCCACCAGATCCTCACCTCCATGCGACAACTGGTGCCCACTCTCGACGTCGCTGAGCTTGCGGTGGCCTACCGCAACGACTCGGTGTGCGGGTTCGACATCGCCGGCGCCGAGGACGGGTATCCGCCCAGCAGATTCGTGGCGGCCTTCGACTACCTGCGCCAGCACAACGTCGAATACACCATCCACGCCGGTGAGGCCTTCGGCGTCGCCTCGATCTGGGAGGCGCTGCAGCTGTGCGGGGCGTCCCGCCTCGGCCACGGCGTCCGCCTCGTTGAGGACCTCACCAAGGGACCGAATGGGTGGGAGTTGGGCGAGGTCGCCCGGTACGTCCGGGATCGGCGGATACCGCTGGAGCTGTGCCCGTCGTCGAACGTGCAGACCGGGGTGTGCGGCTCCATCGCCGAGCACCCGTTCGGCTTGCTGGCGGACCTGCGGTTCCGGGTGACCGTCAACTGCGACAACCGGCTGATGAGTCGCACGTCGCTGAGCCGCGAGCTCCTGCTGCTCGCCGAAGCGTTCGACTACGACGTTCCCGACCTCCGGGTGTTCACCGTCAATGCGGCCAAGAGCGCGTTCCATCCCTTCGACAAGCGCCGTGAGCTGATCAACGACGTCATTCTCCCGGGGTTCGGAGCGCTCACGGCCTGAGCTGCCACTGCCCCTGCCCGGCCTACCCCCCAGGTCGCCAGCCACCGTTCAGCGACCCGTAACGTGGTGTTGCCTGCTGCGTGACCGGGCTTGCCTACGGTCAGGGCATGGACGCCGTTGCGAGCAGCCCCCGGCCGCGCCGGGTGGCCGTGATCGCTGACACGGACAGCCGGTGGAAGTGGGGCATGCTGACTGCTCGGCAGCTTGCTGCTGGCAACGGCATCGACACTTACCTGGTGGAGGGTCCCGCGCAGCCCAGTGAGCGGCAGTGGGCGGCCGTCGGGGTCGATCCCGCTGACGTCGTGCCGGTGCGGCTCGGCACGGTGGCGAAGGTGTTGGCGAAGCGCCCCCCGGACGTGCTGGTGGTCGCCCTGCCGGGTGGTGGGTGCCAGGCCGCGTTGCACGCCATGGCGAGCGGTTGGCCGAGCGGGCTCCGGCGTCCGATCATGGTGGCCGGGTACGTCGGGGTCGTCTACGAGAAGGTGATCGAGGGGCTGCTGCTGAGGGGCGGGTTCGACATCGTGCTCGTCAACAGCGCCAACGATGCGCGGCGCTTCCGGAAGGTCTTCGACGGCGTCGGGATCGACGCCTCGAGCGTGGTGGAGACCACCCTCCCCTTTCTGGCTTCCCGCCACGAACCGCCGACGAGGGTGGCCTCGGATTCCTTCACGCTCACCTTCGCTGGGCAGCCCGGAGTGCCGGGGTCCCACGCCCACCGCAGCTACCTCGTCGATCGGCTGATCCAACACGCTGGACGGCACCCGCAGCGGTCGGTGCAGATCAAGTTGCGCAGTGTCCCGGGCGAGCGAGTGACGCACCCCGAGCCCTACCCGTACCACGCGATCCTCCGCCGGGCCGGTGAGCGGGTGCCTGACAACCTCGCCACCGTGCTCGGCGACATGGGCGAGGTCCTGTCGTCCACCGATTTGCTCGTGACCGTGTCGTCGACGGCCGCCCTCGAAGCGATGCACCGGGGCGTTCCGACCGTCCTGCTGACCGACTTCGGAATCCGGGAATCCCTAGGGAACGCCCACTTCGTCGGGTCTGGATGTCTTGGCTCCTTCGACGACATCGACGACGGCTTCGCCCCGCTGGCCGACCCGGGTTGGGCGCGTGACCACGGCGTCGGGGGGACCTCGGCGGCGGGGCTCGTCGACCGGGTTGCTGGTTTGCTCGGGCGGGAACTTCCACCGATCTCGCCCTACGTCAGCCAACGACTCTCGCCGGTGTACCTTCCCCGGCTGCTGGCCTCCTACGGCCTGGACCCCCGAGGCCATGATGCGGGTGGGGGCCAGCATGTCGGCCCGGTCCGGCGCCAAGTGCGCGGCGTCATCCGCGGCACCGCCCGCAGTCTCTACCACTCCGGAGTGACGGTCGTCGGACCCACCCTGCGCAGGCTCGGATCCCTGTGACGGGCCCCCCTGGGAAAGCCGCCCCTGCGAAGGCGAACCCTGCCAAGGCGAACCCGTGAACGCCCACCCCGTGAAGGCGACGCAGGTGGCAGTTCAATCCCATCGAACCCAATCCTCTGTGAGGTCAAGCCAGTGAACATCGACGCTGCGGAAGTCACCCGGACTACTGCCTACACCGCTTCCCGCCGGCAGCTTGCCACTGCGGACGTGGTGGCGGTGATCCCCG
>CAYUWV010000260.1:0-3320 GCA_964448385.1 uncultured Propionibacteriaceae bacterium
ACGTCGGCGTCGACACGGGTACTTCTGCGCCGTTGGCGGTCGGTCGAGGCGTCCGGTTTGCCGACCCGATGGGTCTTCTGACCGGGCGCGGCTTTCCTCGTCGACCGGCGACCGTAACGGCATTGCGAGGTGAGGTGTCCCAGGCGCAGGTCGTGGGGCGCCGAAGGCCCGCCCATCAGGGTGGGCACCCAGCCGCGGTGCGGACGATTCCCTCGAAGCTGTGGACAAGTTCGGCAGGGCGTCGCGTTGTCCACAGCGGCGGGAAGGCAGTGGCGAGATGGTCTCCGCAGAAGCCGATGCTGACGTCATGACGACCTTCACCGAGACGTTCACCGGGCATGAGGACCGCGAGCGCGTCCTCACCGAAATCCTCCGCCAGAGTCCGGCGGTTCCAGGCACCACCCTCATCGCTCACGTCGATCGCGCCACCCTGGCGGTCCTCGCCGTGCGCGCTGTGCTCACGCCGGATCCCGTCTTCGACGACCAGGCATGCTTCGCGTCCAAGCCGATCCAACAGCTGAGCGACCTGTTGCGCGCGGTCGCCCAGGACTCCGCGCCGGCGCGCACGTGGACCGGCCGTGGGTGGGGCGACATCACCGGCGAGTTGATCACGGTGGTGTGCCGCGAGGGTGAGGCTGCGGTCACTGAGGTGGAGATGCAGTTCTTCTGGGGGTGGCGCTACAGCAACCACCACACTGCGGCCTTCGACGGTGACGTGTACGTCGTCACCCCGCAGGGCTGGGCGAGTCTGCTAGGAGAGTGGTCCGGCCCTCTGCCTGCGTTGCCGGCCAGCGCCGCCACTGCGGACACCATCCCGGCGGACACCGTCCCTGCCGTGCAGGACGCAGAGAGGATCCTCGCTGACGCGTCGTTCGCGCTGCTGGACCCCAACCCGGGGGAGTGCCTGCACTGTTATGTGCACCGGATGGTGGTGGAGTTCGGCTGCGACAATCAGCTGAGGTTCGCCGTGCACTACCGCGACGTGCGGGCACCCCGAGCTACCGGGCTGGAACGTCGGTTCGGACGGGCGGGTGCCTACTGCGACTGCGAGATCTTCCTGAACGGCTACGACGTGCAACCGGGGCGCTGGGTGCCCGAGGTGGCCTCAGAGAGCGGCGGGATCAGCTGGATTGAGGAGCAGCCAGGGCCCACTTCCCAGCTGGGATGCAGGGGTGTGCGGGCCGGTTCCACCCAGCCGTGCTCCCTCTGGGGGCGACGACTGCGCCGGTGAATTGGCGCCGGCGAGGCCGGGCGCGTGGTGGCCGAAGTCTGGCGTCGTGCTGGCTTCGGCCGCCAAGGGGTGCCTTGACAGCGGGTCGAGCCGAGGTCACCCTCAGTGTTGTGTTGCTGCTCTCGCGGTTGGCGGTGGCAGGTTCGGTGCCGATGAGCGGAGATCGGATGATCCACACTGAGGCGAGCGTCACCCTTTCGGTGGTGAAGGCAGTCGGCGAGCGCTGGCACCGCCGCCAACTGGGCAGGCTGAAGATCCTGCTCGAAACCGCGGAGCGTGGCCGGTGACTCCGGGTGGTCTGCTCGGCGTCGTGACCGGAGTTGGCAGTCTCGTCTTCCTCGTGGCGGCGTTCCTGCCGATCTCCAGGGTGTACGCGACGCCCGGCGCCCAGGCGAAGCGTGAGCTCATCGCGAGCTCTCCTTCGGCGTGGCGGATCTCGCAGGCCCTGTTCGCAGTGGGAGCCACTATGACCGCCGCCGGCGCGGGCCTGGTCGTGCTCACCGCGGACCTTCCCTGGCCCGGGTTGATGCGCTGGCTCCCGTTGGCCCTGCTCGGCGTGGGCGCAATGCTGTGGGGTCGCCACACCTACCTGCGGACGATCAGTCCGGATGCCTGGATTGGTGGCACGTTGCCTCGATGGCATTTCCCGGCGTACACGATGCTCACGATCGCCGGAATGGCCGTCATCGGTCTTGCCTTCCTCATCACGGGCCCGACCTGGCTGGCCCTCACGTTGCTCGTCGCCCCGTCGCTGTTCCTGATCGCCTACCTGGCCTTCCGCGACCTGCCACCGTTCCTGCACTACCTCCCCACCCTCGCGCTGGCTATCGAGCAACTCCGCAGCGCCTGACCCGCGGCCCACCTTGCCCACGGGGACGGCTCGCGGAGGCGGTCGTGGACGTCGGGGGAGCCGTGACCTGAGATTCGGAGCACGGGGCTAGTCGCCCGCCTGGGAGAGTATCCAAGCGAGTATCGGCGGCCCTATTCTCAGAGCCACAGTGTTCTGTGCCAAGCGACCGTCGGTCCCGAGGAGCGTTCCATGACACGCGTCCGCATCGCAGCTGCCGTCTCCTTCGCCGCGATTCTCATCACCGGCTGCGGCATCCCACCAATCACCACGGTGACGTCAGCAACCCCGTCCATGAGCACCGTCACCCCCTCGGCGCACAGCGAGGTGACGCTCGAAGTCGTTGAGCGCTCGATTGTGCTGATCCAGATGGCCTGGTCCGGCTACGTCTTCGTACCCGACCGCTACGCGGAATCCGGGACGGGATTCTGGTCTGACCGGGTCACCGGCTACGCGTCGTGCACGGGCTTCTTCGTGTCGAAGGATGCCATGATCGCGACCGCCGGCCACTGCGTCGACCCCCAGATGGGTGGCCGGATGTCCCTGGCGACTCAGTACCTCACCGAGGTAGACCGGACCGACCTGATCGAAACGGCGTACCAGAACTGGACCATGGAAGGCGACCAAACCGGCAGCGCCCCCGCGCTGCAGCTCACCGTGTTCCAGCCAACCAACCTGCCCGACGCCGTCGTGGAGAAACCGCAGACTGCCCAGGTGCTTGACTTCCAGCCCTTTAGCGAGGGCGACAACGCCCTGATCCGCATCGCCGCGCTCGATGGGACGCCGCCGCTGGCGCTGGCCGAGGAAACGCCGAGTCTCGGCGAAGAGTTGACCTGTGTCGGCTTCCCCGGCGTGGTGAGGGACGTCGTCGACCGCACGACGATCAACCGGGCCAGCTTCAAGCTCGGCAATGTCTCCAGCAAGCAGACCTTGTCCTCAGGTGCCCCCGTGACCGAGGTGAGCGCCGATATCGCGCAAGGGATGTCTGGCGGGCCGGCAATCAACAGTGCGGCAGAGGTCGTCGGTATCAACAGCAGCGGGGTGGGGGTGTCAGGGGGGTTCAACTTCATCACCGACACCAAAGACCTCAGACTGTTCCTGAGGCGCAACGGCATCGGGGACTGACAGCCGCATGGCGGTTTCGGCGGTCATGAGGCGCCTGCCGTGGACGATCTCGTTGATCCGCCGGTGGCGACGGACGGTCGCGAGTAGGGCGGCGCGCCGACCGCGGACCTCACGGTT
>CAYUWV010000261.1:0-3319 GCA_964448385.1 uncultured Propionibacteriaceae bacterium
CGCTCGAGAGGGCGTCGATCTGGTCGTCGAGGAATCGTCGTGACACGGCCTTGCGCGGAAACACCGCGTCGAAGCCGTGGAAGGCGCCGGGGATGACCTCAAGGCGGGTGGGGACGCCGTCGGCGGCGAGCCTGCGGGCGTAGTCGCAGTCCTCGTCGTGGAACAGGTCCTCGCTGCCCACGCCGATCCAGGCCGGTGGCAGCCCGGCGAGGTGTTCGCGTCGGGCGGGAACGGAGTAGGGCGGCACCTGGCGGCCTCCCGGTGTGGTCGCCAGGTAGGACGACCAGCCGAACCGGTTGCTCTGTGGTGTCCACACTCGCAGGTCCCGCGGG
Organism: uncultured Propionibacteriaceae bacterium; assembly: GCA_964448385.1. Lineage (GTDB taxonomy): Bacteria > Actinomycetota > Actinomycetes > Propionibacteriales > Propionibacteriaceae > Propionicimonas. The sequence goes on from CAYUWV010000261.1 coordinate 333, forward strand.
GCGGGAGTGGCGCGAGACACCGTCCGGTCGTCAAGCATCGGATACACGAGCAGTTGGAAGGCAAGGTCGACCGTACCCTCGTCGTGGACGCGTTGGGCGAAGGCGGCGGCCAGCCCACCGCCGGCACTGGCGCCGCCGACTGCGATCCGGGTGGTGTCGACGTGTCGTTGGGTGCTGTGGTCGAGCAGCCAGTGCAGGGCCGCGTGGGCGTCGTCGAGGGCGGCGGGGAAGGGGTGTTCCGGGGCCAGCCGGTAGTCGACGGATGCCACCGTCATCGGCAGGCGGCCGGCGATCGCTTGGCACGTGCGGTCGTCCTGTTCTGGCCCACCCATGACGTAGCCGCCACCGTGGAACCACAGCAGGACGGGGGCTGGCCGGCTCAGCGTGGCTGGACGATACAGCCGCACCCGAAGCTTGCCCGCCGGCCCGTCGACGTGAAGGTCTTCCACGTCAAGCCCCGCCGGCACCTTGGCTGCGGGAACCGGGATCCTCCTGACCAGCCGCAGCACTCGAGGTCCGAATGACAGCGCAGGGAGGAAGCGAGCGGCACGCAAATCGGGATGGAGCACGCTGCTGATTATGCGCGCGACGCCGACGGCAAGGGGGCCGCCGGACTACCCAGCGGAGGCACCCTCAGCGCACGACCTTGATGTTGAGGATCGGCGTGCCCAGTGAGCCCCACAGGCGAAGCCAGAGGGGGAGGTACATCTCGGGGCCGCGGGCGGTGGTGATGTCGCCCAAGTCGATCACGTCGGTGTGCCCGAGGCTCTTCAACAAGGCGGTGACCGACTCCTTGGCGTCCGCGTCGTTGCCGCTGACGAACACCGAGTGGTCGCCGCCGGCGAGCTGGGCCGGTTCTGCCTGTAGGGCGACCGTCATCGTGTTCAGCGTCTTGACTACCCGGGTGTCGGGAAAGGCCCGCTGGATCTGCTCGCCCAGGGAGTCGGTGTCCTTCACGAACAGGGTTGGCGGCATCCCCCGGGAGAAGTCGAGCGGGTTGGAGACGTCCACCAGCACCTTGCCGGCGAGGTTGTCCGCGCCCGCCAGGGTCAGGGCCTCGATCGACCCGGCGCCGTTCGTGGCGTTGACGACCAGCTCCGCCTGCGCAGCTGCCTCGGCGAAACCGGCGAGCCTCACCGCGGGGTGCTCGCCGAGCCACACCGGGAACGCTGGGCTACCCCAGGCGTCGGGCTCGGAGCGGGCCATGGTGCCGGCGACGTCGCGGGTGCCGATGACCACCTCGTGGCCTAGGGTGGCGAATCGGGCTGCGAGGGTCCGGCCGACCGGGCCGGTACCGAGAACGGCGATCTTCATCAGCATTCCTCTCACGATGGACGACAGGCAGGTTCGTTTGCTTGTGTCCCCGAAGGTACCCGAGCCCTCCTCATCAGCTGCGAATCAGCGCAGGTCGTTTCCGAGGCGTCCGTAGCGTTGGAGCAGTGCCGGCATGCCGTAACGCAGGGCCTCGTAGGCGGCCAGGTCCGCCTCCGGGACGATGATCCGGTCCTCGGTCTTCTCGCCACGCAACAGGTCGTAACCGGCGGCCAACGAGTCGACGGCGCCCAGTGCGTAGGCGCCCAGGATCGCCGCGCCCAGTCCGGATCCCTCGGCGGATCCGGTGACGACCAGGGGCCGGTTCAGCACGCCGGCGACGACCTCGCGCCACAGCGGCGAGCGGAAGACCCCGCCGGTGGCCCGTACCTCCTCGACGCGGGCGATCATCCGCAGCCGTCGCAGGATCGTCGAGAGCTGCAAGGCGACCCCCTCGACGCCTGCGCGGATGAAGTGCGCCGGGGTGTGCGGACGACGCACGTGCAGGAACGCGCCGCGGATCTCGGCGTCCCAGAGGGAGGCTCGCTCGGACACCAGGTAGGGGATCATCACGAGCCCGTCGGAGCCGGCCGGGATCGTTTCGGCGAGCTGGCAGGCCTCCGCGTCGTCGCAGTCGGGGGCGAACGTCTGGGTCAGCCAGCGCTGCACCATTCCGCCGTTGCTGATGGCGCCGCCGGACACCCAGGTGTCCCGGGTGAGCGCGTAGCAGAACAGCCCGGATACGACAGCTGGGTTGCGCACGACCATTCGCAGCGCGCCGCTGGTACCGATCGACAGGCCGGCTTTGCCGGGCTCCATCGCCCCGGTGCCGAGGTTACCCAGCGGCCCGTCTCCTGCGCCGACGACGACCGGCGTGCCCTGCTGCAGCCCGGTCGCTGACGCCGCGGCCGCCGACAGGTCCAGCGTCGCGGTCGTGTCCAGGATCTCCGGGAGTTGTTCGGGTCGCACCCCCGAGACCTCGATGGCTTCGGGGTTCCAGGCGCGTGCGTCCATGTCGATCATCCCGGAGCCGGAGGCCGTGGACAGTTCGGTGGCGATGCGCCCGGTGAGCACGAACAGGACCCAGTCCTTCAGGCCGACCCAGTGCGCCGCCCCTGCGTGCAGGTCGGGTGCGTTCTGGCGGAACCACAACAGCTTGACCAGCGGCGACATCGCGTGGGTCGGCGTCCCGGACGTGTAGTGCAGTCGCGGGCCGGTTGAGTGTTCGTTGAGTTGCTCCGCCTGCTCGGCTGCCCGCGAATCGGCCCAGGTGATGAGCTCGGTGAGGGGCTGCCCGTCGGCGTCCAAGCCCACCAGGCCGTGCATCGCCGAGCTGACCGAGATGCCCAGGACGCGGCGAGCGTCGACCTGGGCGACAGCGTCCCGCATCGCCAGGAGGACGCCGTCGGCGATGGCTGCCGGCTCCTGGACGTGCCAGCCGGGACGCGGCCCCAGCAGCGGGTACTCCCGGGACGCGGTCAGCCGCACCGTCCCGTCGAGGGAGAACAGGGACGCCTTCGCCGCGGTCGTGCCCACGTCGAGGCCGAGGATGATGTCCGGGCGGTCGGTCATGGCGATTCCAATCATCGAGAGGGGCTCTGGGCACTCACCGCCGCCCCCTGGCCACGGGCCAGAGGGCGGCAGGTGCTGCTATTGCTGGGCCTCAGGCCACCGTC
>CAYUWV010000262.1:0-3310 GCA_964448385.1 uncultured Propionibacteriaceae bacterium
CCACGGCCGTCGCTCCCGAGGGTCAAGATGGACCCATGACGCTGCTATACCTCGTCCGACACGGGCAGACCGAGTGGAGCAAGTCCGGCCAGCACACCTCCTACACCGAACTTGACCTGACCGCCACCGGCGTGGAACAGGCCAAGTCCCTGCGCTCCCGCCTCGACCCCGCCGACTTCCAGATGGTGCTGTGCAGCCCCCGGCTGCGCGCCCAGCGGACCGCGGAGCTCGCCGGCTTCACCGACGTCGAGATCGAAGAAGACCTCGCCGAGTGGTACTACGGCGATTTCGAGGGCATGACCAGCGCTCAGATCCGGCTGCACCACCCGGGGTGGCGGATCTGGTTCAACGGCTGCCCCGGCGGGGAGTCGGCCGATACGGTGCGAGCCCGCCTCACCCGGATCGTCGCCAGGGTGCGCGCCTCGGGCGTCGAACGAGCGATCTGCTTCGGCCACGGCCACGCCTCCCGGGTCCTGGCCCTGTGCTGGCTCGACTTCCCGATCATCTTCGGGCAGAGCTTCCCCCTCGAGGTTGCCAGCGTGTCGATCCTGGGCCGGGAAAAGGAGTCCGCGGCGATTATCCGCTGGAACAGCTGAACGGCGGAGTCGCCACGACCTGGGTCACGCGCTGGCTGCCTCGGTGTCCACCATGACCAAGCTGAGCTGACTGGGGGCGTCCGCGATCAGCGAGTGCCGAGCCCCAGGCGCGAGGTAGAGCACATCCCCAGGAACCATCGCGTGTTCCGTCTGGTCGACTGTGAAGCGAATCGCACCGGTGACCAGCTGGACGACGACGGCGCGGGGGGAGCTGTGGTCGGTGAGGAGCTCGCCCGTGTCGAACGCGAAAACCACCACCCGCAGCAGCGGATTGTTGACCACGACCCTCGAGGTCGTGGCCTCCTGCGGCACCGGGAGTGCCGCCAAGAGCCCCAACACCGCCTTGGACTCGTCGACCGACGTGGTTGCCATGGCCCCCTCCTTCTGCCCCGCCAGCCACCAGCGGCGGTGCTCACCGCAGCGCTGACACGGATCACCGTCGATTATCGTCCGCCAAGCTCGAACGCGCGACGTCAGAACGGCCGAGGCCCTCTCGACCTCGGGGCTGGCGGTGTGGTCGGATGGGACGGTGAGTACGAGGGATGACGGGATGGCGGCGGCGTCCAGTATGGAGGGCCGGCCGGTTGAGCTCGAGTTGGTCAGGGAAGCCAGGATCGGAGACCTGCTCCGGCGAACGCCTGACCAGCGGTCCGAAGCCAGCGGGGTCCACTACTGCGAGGGCTACCTGTACGTGGTGTTCGACGACGCCACCACGATCCTGCGGCTCAGACCGGACTGGGATGCCACCGACGAGGCACCGGCTGTCATCGAGACGAACGTGCGGACCGTCGGCTACGAGGACATCACCTACCAACCGTCCGAGCAGCGCTGGTACTGCCTGATCGAGGCGTCCGAGACGCCCGCCGGCCACTTCAAGCCGGGACTCGACGAGTTCGACGATTCGTTTCGCCTCATCGCCAGCCACTGGCTCGACTATCAGCTGAAACGCGAGAACAAGGGAATCGAGGGTCTGTCCACGCTTCGGCACCGTGGCGAGGACTACGTGCTCGGCCTGTGCGAGGGTAACGCCTGCAAGAGCGGCAGCGCCGGACGGGAGCCGGGGCAAGGACGCATCCAGGTGTTTCGCCGGTCCGCGGCAGACTGGGAACACGTCGACACCATCCGCCTGCCGCGGGCCGTCCAGTTCGCGGACTATGCCGGTCTGGACGTGCGGGATCGCACCATGTCGGTGGTCTCCCAGGCTTCCTCAGCGTTGTGGGTCGGACGGCTGCGCGCCGACCCGGAGAGTTTCGACGACCTGTTCGAGGACGACGGCCGCACCTATCTGTTCCCGCGCAATCGGGCAGGCCGCATCGTCTACTGCAACATCGAAGGCGTCACCTGGTTGCCGGACGGGCGACTGGTCGTCGTGTCGGATCGTTGCAAGCCCGACGAACAGTCCGCGCGCTGCCAGCAGAAGGACCAGTCCATCCACATCTTCAAACCGCCACCCGGTGACGCGACCGGGACGTGATGCGCCCCTGACTGACGAGCCTCGCCCCTGCGGCTCAGTGCGTGGCGGCGTGGGTGGTCACCCAGAACCGGGACGTGACCACCACGCCCAGACCCAGCAAGGCTGAGGTGAGGATGAACGGCCAGGTCCGGTCCATCCCTGACAACCAACCCGAGATCCAGCCGAAGGGTGCGGTCAGCAGCATCACGACGGTGCGCTGGATCGCCATCACCCGGGAGCGCTCGTGCCGGTCGACGTGCAGCGCGACCAGCGATTCGGTGAGCATGAACAGGATGCCGGCGCCGAAGGCATCAAGCAGCAGGCAGGCCCCGAGCAGAGCGTAGGTGGACCAGTCCGGGCCACCGTCCGGTGCTGGGATGAACACCAGCAGCAACTGGCCGGCGAGGTAGGTGACAAAGCCCCACAAGGTGGGACGCCGGAGGTGCCGGGCGTGGGTGAGCCACGGAATGATCGTGAAGAAGAACACGACCGACAGCAGCGAACGGATCATGGGGAAGAACGGGAGCAGTGGGTCGGGCACTCCCAGGCGCTGGCTGATCACGACCTGCCAGAAGGTGCCGTTGACCAGTGCGACGGCGCTGACGATGGCGGCGATCGCCAGCGAAAAGACGGTCCCCTTGGAGCGGACGATGAGGCCGAGCACGCCGCGGTACTCGGCGAGCAGTCGCCAGGTGCTGACCCCTCGGGTCTGGGCGAGCCGGAGCCGTCCGGTCTCAGTCTCGGTCGACCAGCGGTACAGGATCACGACCTTCGCCGTCATGATGATGAACGCGTTGAGGTAGAGGATCCGCACCGCCGGGACCAGGCCGAACTGCGCGACCAGCACGGCCGCGATCGGGGCGAACAGGGCGGAGAATTCGGCGGCGACCTTGATCAGCGAGTACACCTTCGTGAGCTCGCTGCGGTCAACGTCCTCCACCAGCAGGCAGTCCCACGAGTTTTGGGTCACCTGCCAGGCGCCGTTGATCACCGACGCGATCAGGAAGTACCAGAAGTTCGCCGCGACGGCCCAGATCAGGCAGGGAATCGACCACGCGACAACGTCGAAGACCGCGGTCGTCACGCGCCGGCCCAGCTTGTCCGTGATGACCCCACCGAGCAAGCCGAAGACCACCTGGGAGAGCATCGCGATGCTCGCCAGCAGCCCGATCTGCTCGTCCTGCACGCCCAGTGCCAGCATGAACACCGACGCGTACGGCAGGACGAGCATCATCGAGAGGCCCCACATGGGCTCGGTGTA
>CAYUWV010000263.1:0-3302 GCA_964448385.1 uncultured Propionibacteriaceae bacterium
CGCGTACACGTCGCGGCGCGCCGCGAACAGCCGCGCGTACAACGCCAGTTTCACCTCGGGCGGCGACGAATTCGTCACCAAGCCTGGATCGGAGGGGGCCAGGGTTGGCTGGGTTGGTGGTGGTTCCACCCCATCAGTCACGTTGAGCAAGTTCCGCAACCGCTGGTTCTCCACTCGCAGCGCGGACAACTGAAGCTCCAGTTCAGCCTGACGCCCCAGTGCGTCACCAAACCTGGAGTCCAGCATGAAGATCAGCCCCGGTCGCTCTCACTGGCGCGACCACTCCGAACAGGGCCGGTGTCGCTGAGCGGCACGCCGTCGGTCGCGGACTCGCCCGCAGCGGTGTGGTCGTCGCCGATCGCGGCTGACCGGTCAACGACGCGCGGCCTGATGCGGCTCATGATGGAAGGGACGTCGTGGATCAGAGTCTGGCGGATGATGGTGGTGTCGACCAGGAGGTAGCCATGGGCAATTCGGTTCCGCATGCCCCACATGAGTGGCCAGACCTCGCCGAACATCTCTTCCCTCACGTTGGGGTCGAGCGCGGCGAGCGCCTCGATCCCAGCTGACAAGCGCATACAGACCGCGTCAATGACCAGACGCTCCTCCAGATCCCGCTCGGCGTGGCTCTGCATGATCTCGAAGTGAGCCAAAGCGTCCCGCAGGATCTCGACGGTGGACCTGGTCATAGCGCCACCGCCTCAGCCAGGATCCGGTCGCGTAGCTCGGGCCGCAGCACCGAGTCGGGCAAGACATCCACCGGACAACCCAGCAGTCGGCTCACGGTGCGCTCAAGGACGCCGAGTTGCATCAAGCTGAGGGGACGTCCCATCGTGAACAACAAGTCGATGTCGGAACCCTCCCGATCCTCCCCCGTGGCGACCGAACCGAACACGCGGACGTTGCTGCCCCCAGCCTCAGCCACCAGACGCTTGACCTCGGCGGCGTGCTTACGCAACCGACGCGCCAGCGAGGACGTGCCATGGAAGTGAAGCAGACGGGACACCTCGGGCTGGCTCCGACCGATCTCGGCAGCGATCTGCGCCTGCGTCTTGCCTGCTGCGGCCGCCTGCCGCACAGCCCGGACCAGTTCGGCGCGCCCCCGCGCGATCTGCTGGTCGGCGTGGCGGGCGACCTCCGCCAAACTGCTGGTCATCACCCGAGTATAGCAAGACGTATACACTCTCATCTCCGTGCCTGGTTCGAGTCGATCTTGCCGATGTGCGCGCGAGGAGGGCTGAACGCCCGCCTCGACGGAAGGGGTGCCGGGTTCGGCAATATGGGCGTTTAGGCACAGGCGTTTGGGTTCTCCCGGGTTTGGTCCCGAGCTCGGACCGCCATGGCGCCTGTCCCTGTTGAAAGCTGTTGTGCCAGTTGATGGCTGACATGCCGGGATCGGCGATGTTGGCTTCGGTCGAGTCGCACCGCCCTCAGCTGGGTGGCCCGAAGATGGGGTCGAGGAGGTGTGCGACGAGCAGGATCTGGTCGTCGAGTCGTTCTTGGGAGATGGCTTCGAATCCTTCCTTGCGGCGCCAGGCGGCCCACTTGGGTTGGGCGATGGCGCCGTAGCCGGTCAGGTGGGGGGTGACGGGTTGGAGGGTGACGCCGCGGTGGTTGGCGACGGCTTCGGCGGCGGCGCGGAGCCGGGTCGGGTCGAGGGGGTGGCTTCGGTTGAGTTGCACGATGTCGACGTAGTCGCGCCATCGGGTGCTGGTGATGCCGCGTTCGAGGATGGTGACGCCCTTCTCGGCGATGGCGGTCTCGGGGGCGTAGCCGAGGATGTCGATGTCGTCGCCGAGGGCGCGGGGGACTCGGACCCGTTGGGGGGCGGGCACGATGGGGTCACCGGTGGAGACGTCCCAGACGATGGTCCCTCGGGCGGTGTGAAGTCTCGCCTGGACGCGGACCCGGAGGCCGGGGTAGTCGGCGTCGTCGCGGATCTGGTGGACGTCGATGGTGTCGGTGTCGAACTCGACCCCGTCGTCGGCCTCGACGGCTGCGATGTCCCGGGTCACGTGCTCGAGGTGGGTTGGGGTGACGGTGGCGCTGATGGCTTGGGAGTCGACGTCTTTGGTGGGGCGTCGGGCTCCGTAGACGGCCAGCAGGATGCCGCCTTTGAGGACGAAAGCATCGGCGTGGGCGCTTTGGGTGAGGCGGTGGAGGAACGATTCGAGGAAGTGGCGGGTGAGGTACTCGGCGAAGGCGGCTGGTCGCCCGTCCGGCCTGAGGTCGTGCCGGGCGAGCCGGGCCAGGGCGCGGTAGGCCTGTTCGCCGCTGGTCATGTGATCACCTGCAGGGTCTCCAGGAGGGGTTGCCTGGCGCGGGGGAGTCGGGTGGCGAGTTCGATCAGGTGGGCGGGTTTGCCGCCCCGGCGGAGCCATTCCTTGAGGGCGTGTTGGCCGAGTTCGTGGCCGACGACACTGCGGAGGCGGAAGGCGTCGGCGATGCTGCGTTCGGGGGTGTAGAGCCCGATCAGTTGGTCGGTGCCAGGGATCTCGATCTGGGTGCGGCCGAGGGTGAAGGTGTCCCGGTCGAAGTGGTGCCAGGTGATGGCGCCGGTGGTGGCGGGGGTGCGGTGGCCGCGGGGGATAGCGACGTCCAGACTGGCGGGGATGGTGTCGATCAGGTCGTGGTAGGCCAACGCGGAGGTCAGGCAGATGGTGGCCTCGGGTCGACGGGAGGCTGCTTCGATCCAGTCGAGGTCGGCGGCGGGGGCGTCGGCGGGCCGGTAGAGGCCGCGGGCGATCCGGTCGTAGTGGCCGGCTCGGGCGGCGCGATGGAGCCCGGCGGGGGACAGGCCGGCGGCGGCGGCGTCCTTGGGCCTCAGTGTCGCCATCACCCCTCCCGATCAAAATCGTCTACACATGAGATTAGCTGTGTACGGATCCTCTCACAACGCTGACCCGTGTGGGCGGTCGTTGAGCGTGCAGAAGGCCCACAGTTCCCTCGTGGCCCTGGACTCGTCTGCTACCTCGCCTCCAACCAGCACGTGGGGGCGCCGTCCGGCTTTGTCGGGATGGGGTTAGGGTAAGGGGTTCGCGGCTTGATCTTCTGGTCCAGTCAGGCCCAACTGGTGATTCGGCGGTCAGGGTGAGATGCGTAATGCCTTGTCGCATGGGGGTTGCGTTGGGCTTGGGATCGGTGGGTTTCACCGCGTGAGCCCATCGGCGCGTCGTTCCCCTCGACGGATGTGTCCACCGGAGAGACTGACTGCCCGTTATGGGTGAGTTGAAGGCCCGCCACGCGTCGAAGGAGGACGCGATGAACGCCGAACCCGGCCGCGTCGTCGCCGGAACGGCGTT
>CAYUWV010000264.1:0-3276 GCA_964448385.1 uncultured Propionibacteriaceae bacterium
CCACGTCGGAGTAGTGGCCGATCCCGTTGGCGGTGTCGGCGAAGCCGTCCCAGTCCGGCAGCAGGCCGCCGTAGACGTGCCGTACCTCGACCAGGTCACCCAGGTGGTAGTTGACCGCCCGCCAGGCCGGCTCCATCACCCAGCAGGCCGAACAGATCGGATCGGTGACGTACGTCACTGTCACCCGGGCTGTCGAGGTGCCGCCGGGCCCGCACAGGCCGGTCGCCACGTCGCAGGCCAGTCCGGCCCAGTTCTCGATGACGTTCAGGTTCACGCTCATACCCATAGAGACACCGGACGCGAGTCAAACGCGAGACCGAGCCGAAACTCTTTCGTGTGAAGGACTCAGCCGTGCGCCACCGCAGTCGTCATCCCACGACAAGCAGGGGTTGGGCTGGCGGGGGCGAGCCTGGCGTCACTGGATGGCGCGGGTGAACTCCGCGGTCATGAGCGCGCCGAGGAGGACCAACGCGATCCCGGAACTGGCCAGCGCGATTCGGTAGCCGGCATCGGTGAGGTGACGGCGTCCGCCCGCTACGAGGACGGCAACGGCAACCTTGGAACCGACCAGGGTGAGGTAGAAGCCGACGACGAGCAGCAGCCCTGAGATGGCCGACGCGCGCCAGTTCGCGACCGTCAGCGGCCCGAGAACGGTGATCCAGCTGATCCAGGGGTGCGGACTCACGAGGTTGACCAGGGCGCCACGTCTCAAGGCGGAGCTGAGGGTCACAGCGGGGTCGATGACCTCAAGGCTGAGTGTGGCCCGGCGTCCCTGGGCGATGGTCTGGACGCCTACAGCCACTACCAGCAGCCCGCCGACAACGCCCAGCACACTCAAAGCACGCGGGGGGACCTGTCCCAACGTGGCGACCACCACGGCCACCACGAGGAGATCACTCACCAGCGGTGCTGCCGCTACCGCCGCGCCGTGACGCCAACCGCCACGTAAGGTCGATGAGACCACCAGCACCAGGAGCGGGCCGGGACTGATCCCGGCGGCCAGCCCGATCCCCAGCCCCAGCACCAGTGCCTCCACCCGTCCATTCTCACCGACGCCGCCCTGCGGCGCCCGAGCGCCCACGAGCGGCAGACTCAGCCGCCGATCGGAGGGCGGTCTGGATCTTGGTCTGCGGGCCATAGGCAAGCGCGGACTGGAGGGTGCAGAGTAGGCAAGGCAATCGCGTCGCGTGGGGGTGCCGATGGACGCTGCTGGAACCTGTCGACGCGCTTCCCGCCGTCCATGCCGTGGTTTGCTGACAGCGCCGGACCGATGAAGCGCCACGCCCCCGGCCTTCCCGGGCCACCTGCCGCGCGCGAGCAGGGCAGTGACCGTCCGTCGGGACCGGAGGTCCGGCCTCGGGGACCCATCGGGTGGGTCGTGGCCGGGTCGTTGGCCGGGGGGCTGTTGATCGCTGTGCTGCTGGTTGCGGCCCCGTTCGTGCCCGCGACAGAAGCCGGCGTCACGGGCGCCATCCTGGTTGGTTTCGCGCTGGGGTGGACGATGCTCGCGGTGCTCTCGGCACGCTGGACAGACCAACCGCAGCGTTGGGCCCTGGCCCCTGCCCTGCTCCTGGGACTGTCCGGTGGGCTGCTGCTGGTGTTCGGCGACCCGGTGCGCGCCCCGCTGACCTGGGTGTGGCCGTCGGCCCTGCTCGCCTTGGCGATCTGGATGGGTGTCCGGGTCCGCCGCCAACTGCCTGGCCGGAGCCGTTGGTTGTTGTACCCGGTGATCATGGTGCTGGGGCTCTCCGCGCTGGGAGGTCTCTACCAGAGCGTTGGTGAGGCCGTCGATGCGAGGGCCCATCCGATGCCCGGTCAGCTGGTCGATGTCGGCGGCCACCGCCTGCACCTGAGTTGCACCGGGACGGGCAGCCCCACCGTCGTGCTCGAACCCGGCGGGGGCGAGATGTCGTCGAACCTGGGCTGGATCGCGCCGGCCGTGGCCCGGGACACCCGCGTGTGCGTCTACGACCGTGCAGGTCGCGGCTGGAGCGAATCCGCCGAGACTCCGCAGGACGCCTTCCAGATCGCGACCGACCTCCACACCCTGCTCCAGCGCGGACGCGTTCCGGGGCCCTACGTGCTGGCGGGCCACTCCTTCGGTGGCCTCTACGTCCTCGCGTACGCCGCCCGCTACCCCGACGAGGTCGCCGGAATGGTGCTGGTGGACTCCACCGCCCCCAAGTCCACGCAGGCAACGCCGCTGGACGCCACCGCCTCGCAGCTGATCACCAAGGTCGCGGCAGCGCTGTCGATCTCGGCCCGGCTCGGCGTGCTTCGGCTCTACGCCCAGCTGGACTTCGCCAGCCTGCCGCCGCGCTCCCGGGAGGAGGTCCGCGCCAGCGTCGCGACCGCCAGCAACCTGCGCAGCGTCATCGACGAATACGTCCAGGCGAACACCTCGATGACCCAGGCCGGCACCCTGACTGACTTCGCCGACAAGCCCTTGGTCGTCCTCACTGCCGGCGTCGGCGGTGATGCCACCCATCTGGCGGCGCAGGACCAGCTCGCCACCCTGTCCACCAACTGCGTGCACCGCGTCATCGACGGCGCCGTCCACGAGGCGCTCGTCGCAGACAAGGAACACGCGGCCGCCACCAGCCGGGCGATCCTCGACGTCGTGACAGCAGTCCGCACCGCACGCCCACTGGCCGGGTGAGCTGAGGCCTCACCGTGAGACGGTCCAGGAGAGCGTGCACGTCCCTGCGCGTAGTGGGCGTGGCTCGCCGGGTCCATGATGGAGCCGGCACTCGGGTTTGGGAGGACAATCGTCGAGCATGTCCACGGGGTGGGTGCAAGCCTCGCCGACAGTTCGATGTCTTGGTCAGGTGAGCCGGACGCCGTCGAAGCGGGCGTGGACGGTCGCCTGGGTTTCGATGTCTTCGGGTGCGACCTGGATGAAGTCGGGCTGGCCCCCACTGCCAGAATCGGCGGCCAGGCGTGCGGCCATGACCGGCACAGGTCCCCCGCCGGCGCCGGACAGGCCGCGCAGCAGGCCCGGGTCGGCGACCTCGAGAGGGACGACGTCGGACGCGCCAGCAGCACGGGCGATCGTCAGGGCCCGCTCCCGCGCGTTCGCCACCGCACCAGCCAGCACCTTGGCCTGGATCTTCTGCTTGGTGGCCTCAGTCAACGCCCATTCGACCCACCCTAGGGTCACCCCAGGACGGCCACCGATCCTCGACACGTACTGCGACAGAGCCTGAAAGTCAGCGAACTTCACGTGCAGTTCGGCAACGGCCGCATACCGCATCGGGAGGATGTTGCCCTGGTTGT
>CAYUWV010000265.1:0-3270 GCA_964448385.1 uncultured Propionibacteriaceae bacterium
GGCGGTCGATGGTTGCGGCGGCGACCACGTCGTCGCCGAGGGTCTCGCCCCACCGAATTGGAACTGGCACTGGTTCGTTGTGGCTTGATCCCGCTGTGGGTAGGGCTTTCGGTTCTTCCGGCGTGTCTCGTGATTTCGAGGCGTGAGGGGCGTTTGCTAGGTGTCACCTTGGTTCTTCTGGTGCGAAGAAGGTGTGCAGGGTGGAGCGGTCGGTTTTGAGGGTGATCCCGGGCAGGTCGGTGGCAGGGTTTGAGCCTGCGGTGAGGGTGGACCCGGCGGCGTTCCAGGCGGCCTGTGTGGAGGCGTACGTGGCGTCGTGGACGGCCAGGGGGTTCAGTCCGGTCACGATCGAGAACGACACGGGGGTGCTGGAACGGGTGCTGGTGTTGCTGGGCCGTCCGGCGTGGGAGGTGACGGTCGAGGACATGGATCGCGCGGTCGGGACGCTGGCCGCGGACGGGTTGGCGTGTTCGACCCGGCGCGGGTATGTGCAGGCGTTCAAGGGGTTTCACCGGTTCTTGCAGGCGCGTAAGGCGGTGGAGATCCAGGCGTTGTTCGGGGTGCGGCTGGTGAGTCCGGTGGACGAGTTCAACGCCTCACGTCATGTGGGGGACGAGTCGCCGGCGTTGCTGGCCCCACCGACCCCGGAGCGGGTGAGCGAGTTCTTCGCGTTCCTGCGGTCCCGGATTGCGACGGCCCGGAAGTACGCGCCCGCGGCCAGGGATTATGCGTTGTTCCGGACCTTGTATCACGCCGGGTTACGCGCCGACGAGGCGGCCCAGTTGGATCGGGCGGATGTGCATTTCGGTCGGGGTCCGTTCGGGAAGCTGCACGTCCGGTTCGGTAAGGCGGCTCACACGTCGGGTCCCAGGCCACGGTGGGTGCCGATGCTGGACGGGTTGGACCTGGTCCTGCGCTGGTATCTGACCGATGTGCGGGACCGGTTCCCCGACTCGCCGGTGCTGTTTTGTGACGAGTCGGGAGGGGACCTGCATCGCGGCACGATCCGGAACCGGCTGCGTCGGCTGATGGAGACGGAGGGTCGTCCCGCCAGCGACTGGTTCTCCCCGCACGCGTTGCGGAGGGCGTGCGCGACCCACAACTACGAACGTGGGGTCGATCTGGTCGCGATCCAACAGATGCTGGGACATTGGACGGTGTCCTCGACGATGCGGTACGTGCGCCCGTCGGCCACCTTCATCGAGGACGCGTACCGGCGGGCGGTCAGCACGACCGTCGCCGACCTGTCAGGAAAGGACCCCCTGTGAAGATCGGATGGAAGCTGCGGATGACCGCCGCTCAGCGCGGGGTGTGGACCGGTGCCCAGTTACGGCGGCTCCTGGTGGACAAGGCTGGGCTGGAGATGTCCTCGGCGTCGGTGTCGGTGCTGTTGACCAAGGAACCCAATCAGATCAAGCTGTCCACATTGCTCGCGTTGTGCACCGCGCTGGACTGCACCCCGAATGACTTGTTCGACATCGACACCACCCCGTTGGAACAGCCGGCGGCCCCACCCGCCAGCCGGGACGAAGCTCCACCGCGGGCCTCGGCCCGGGGCAGGTCCATGCCGCCCCTGTGACTGGGTCGAGCTGATGGGCAAGAAGCAACGCGACTGCGGCGACTGCGGCGCCCCGGTCGGGTTCAAAGGGCGGGAGCTGTGCTGTCTGTGTATGCGACGACTCCGCGAGCAGGCCGCGAAGGACCGCTGCCCGGCCTGCGGCAAGGACCGGGTCTTGAACGCCGATACCGGTCGGTGCGTGCTGTGTTCGCGGTGCTGCACCCAGTGCGGCGGCCCGGTCCGGGCCCGGGACGCGACCCTGTGCCGTGACTGTCGGCGCCGCGCGGCCGCCCAGGCAGCCAAAGCGCCGTGCCCGCGCTGCGGCCGCCCCGGCCTGATCCGGCCGGCCACGGGCTGGTGCGGGACGTGCTCTCGCCCTCCAGCCGCCAGGAAACCGGCACGCACGTGTACCGCCTGCGGTGCGTCGACCACGCACCCCGTCAACGGCTTGTGCTCAGCCTGCTGGCAACGCCATCCGGACCGGCCGCTGGTCCGCGGCGAGCACCTGATCGCTGACCTGGCCCAGCCTCCCGCGTGGCTGGAGGGGTTCATCGTCTTCGTCGCTGACCGGTTTGCCCCGAGCCGGGCCACGGAGCTCGTCAGCGAACTCAGCCGCCTGTTGAGTCACGGCGGCTCGACCCTGCCGCCGGCTGTGCTCGACCGGTCCCAGCGCCCAGGCCGGTCGATGGGATCCCTGGCCCGAGCCTTGGAGGACTACTTCATCGACAACTCGCTGGCCCTGCCCACCGATCACCATGAGCGGCTGGCCGCCGCACGCCGCCAGCGGCGCGTCGATGCCACCCCAGCCGACCTGCGACCCATCGTGCAGGCATTCGCGACCTACCTGATCAACAGCAGGGACCGAGCTCGCCGATCCGGGACGCGTCCCCGCACCGATCACACCATCGAGTCCGCGCTGGAAACCGTGCGAGATTTGGCCACGGTCCTCACCTACCGCCGCGGCAAGCACGACTGGGCGGTCGTCGACGTGCACGACATCGAAGCCTTCCTCGCCCGGCTGCCCCGGACCCGAGCGCGGCGGCTGGCCGTCGTGCGGCAGTTCTTCCGCTTCGCCCGCAGTAACAAGATCGTGCTGGTCGACCCGACCCGCGGCCTGTCCGCCAAGAGGACCCGAGGATTCACTGGGCGGACCCTGCGCCTGGACCAACAGCGGATCCTGTTCCACCGGTGGACCAGTACCGATCCACATCCTCACGAAGCCCTGCTCGGGATCCTCGCGCTCCTCCACGCTGCGTCCAGCCAGGAAGTACGACTGCTACGCATCGAGCACATCGACTCGACCCAGCGCACGATCCGCCTGGGACACCGACCCGAACCGGTGCCCCTGGACCCCGACAGCTGGGCGGTGCTGCAGCGCTGCCTGGCTCACCGGCAAGCCCAGCACACCCTCAACCCGCACGTCGTCGTCACAAGAATCACCAAGGCCCGCAAGGACCCTGCCTCGAGCGCCTACTTCACTCACCTACTGGACCCGGCCGGGACCCCGCCACTCACCGTCCGCTGCACCCGCCTGGCCGAACTCGTCAACACCCTGGACCCCAAGCTGGTCGCCGCAGCCCTCGGCATGAACCCCGACGGGGTAATCGCCTACCTCTCCGACTATGTCGACGAGGCCCGTCTACCCCTTGAACGCGCGAACCCATAGAAATTCCCCGCCAAAACGCACACCTTCCCGCGAACAAGTGCGCTTT
>CAYUWV010000266.1:0-3266 GCA_964448385.1 uncultured Propionibacteriaceae bacterium
AGAACGCACCTCCACCGGGTTCAGCCACATGCCCGAGGTGGGCGTGAAGCAGCGTGACGTGGTGTCGGGCCTCGTCGGGATCACCTTGGTGTTGCTCGGCCTGGGGGCTGATGTCGTCATCACTCGGCGCATCGTGACGCGGTCAGGGAGGGCAGGTCGCTGTTCTCCCGGCTCCCGGGCCGACCGCGGCATCAGCGTTGCTATGCGGGAACCCTCAGGGGCTCGAGGGCGGCCAGGACGAGGTCGAGGCCGAAGATGAACTCCTCTGCCGGGTCGTAGCCGGCAGCGACGAGCGCCTCGGCGGACTCGTTGAGGTACGGGAACTCGTCAGGAGGAAGCTGGGGCAGGTAGACGTCCTCGGCCATGTCCGCGAACTCATCGGGTGTGTTGAACGGCAGGCTGGCTTCCTGCAGGGCGAACCCGTAGACGTAGCTGTTGAGCAACCAGTTGGCGTGCGTCGCCGTCAGGACCGGGAAGCCAGCCCTCCGCAGGCAGGCGGTGACCGCTTCGCGGTGGCGGAGGTGCGCGGGCCCCGGCGATGTCCGCGACTCCATCAGGACGATCGCCCACGGGTGGCGTGCGAGAACCTGACGGGTGGATGCCGCCTCTCGTCGCATCGCCGACTGCCAGTCGGTCTCTTCGGGCGGGAGTTCGATCTCCTCGAACACGATGTCGGTCATGGCGTCCAGCAACTCCTCTTTGCTCGCCACGTAGTGGTAGAGCGACATCGCGCCTGCGCCGAGCGTGCCGGCCAGTCGGCGCATGCTCAGCCCCTCGAGCCCCTCGCGGTCGGCGAGCCGGACCGCCTCGGCCACCACCCGCTGCTTGCTCAGCCCCGCGTCTGACGCGATCTGGCGTTCTTCCTGTGCAGACACGGGGTCTCCTCGCTCGAACGGCTTGACAAGCGTACAGCGTACTTGCGTACAGCGTACTTGGATAGTACGGTGTACGACGTACGGTGTACGGGCGAGCGAGAGTCGCAGCTCGGATGTGAGGGGACTCTTGTGGGAATCGAACAGCGATCGAATGCCGGATCACCCCCGGTGCCGGGGGCGAGTCGGGACGGGGCGGCCACGATGCGGGCCGTCGTCCAGCACCGCTACGGCCCACCCTCAGTGCTCGAGTCGTCCGAGGTCGGGCTCCCGCTGCCCGGTCGAGGCGACGTGCTCGTCCAGGTGGGCGCCGCCTCAGTACATCCCGGAGACTACTTCGTCATGACCGGTGAACCGTACATGGTGCGCCTGGCGTTCGGACTTCGCCGACCGCGCCACGGCATCCCTGGCATGGACCTTGCCGGCGTGGTGGCAGCGGTCGGGAAGGGCGTCACCACTCTCCGCCCCGGCGACGCGGTGTTCGGCTGGAGCACCGCTGGAACGCTCGCGGAATACGCTCGCGTCCCAGCCGACAACCTCGTGTCCGTTCCTGCCAACCTGTCGGTTGTGGACGCGGCAGCGGTCCCCACGTCGGCCATGACGGCCTTGCAGGCATTGCGCGACATCGCAAACGTTCGACCGGGCCAGACGGTGCTCATCACGGGCGCGTCGGGCGGAGTGGGCTCCTTCGCCGTACAGATTGCCAAGGCGCTCGGTGCCGAGGTGACCGGGGTGTGCAGCACCCGCAACGTCGAGTTGGTCCGCTCACTCGGTGCCGACCACGTCGTTGACTACACGACCACCGACTTCACCGGCACAGAGAAGCGCTACGACGTCATCCTCGACAACGTGGAAGCCCAGCCCCTGGCGGCTGTCCGCCGAGTGCTGACGCCCACTGGCACCCTCATCCCCAACAGCGGCCGCGGCGGCCGCTGGCTCGGCCCCCTGCCTCGGATCGTCACAGCGCGCGTGCTGTCCGGGTTCACCCGTCAGCACCTGAAGCCCTTCCTGTCAGTCGGGAAGCGGCAGGACCTGCTCACCCTGGCCGACCTCCTCGCGACCGGGCAGGTCACGCCCGTCATCGACCGCACCTACCCCCTCGACGAAGCAGCCGACGCCCTCCGCTACGTCGGGGTCGGCCACACCCGAGGGAAGGTCTTGATCACGGTCTGACGACCGGATCGACGAGAACGACCCAACCCGTGCGTACGCACGCCCAGACTGCCGCCCCTCCGGCGGACGGACCGCTCCTCTCGAAAGAAGAACCGGTGACCGTCCGAACGAACACCCCGAACCTGCTCGACAACCCGCCATCCGACTGAAACCAAGGAGAATGCGATGAGATCACCGCAGAACACCGCCCCCACGCCGGCCCGCAGTTGGTTCGTTCGCGACCGGCTCGTCGGCGCCGCGGCGATCGCGTTCGCGCTGTCGGTGGCGATAGAGAACGCAGTGCTGGCCGGAACCGGCGCGCCGACCTTCGGCGCTCCGATCGAGGAGGTGCTGGCCTACTACGCGGCCAACCGCGACTCGGTCGCGATCGCGTCCGGTCTGGTGGCCCTGCAGCTGCCGCTGCTGCTCGTGTTCGTGACGGGCCTGCACGGCCTCGTGGAGCGGCGCAGCGGAGCGGGCGCCGACTGGTCGCGCCTCGCCATGGCCGCTGGCGCGACGCTGTCGGCCATCTTCGTGCTTGTCAACGTCCTGCAGATCGGGCTCGCGCTCTCCGCCGACGGGCTCACCGAGCCGACGACCTCGTTCGAGCTCATCTGGCAGGCTCACGCGGCGGCGTACGCGCTGTCGCTGCCGACGCTCGGCACCACCTTCATCGGCGCGGCCCTCGCCGCCCACGCGAGCGGGCTGACTCCGGCGTGGCAACGCCTGCTGGGCCTGGTGGGCGGAAGCCTGCTGCTCGCCGCGGGGCTCGGCAACCTCGCGATCGCCGACGGCTCCGCGCTGATCTTCGTCGGGCTCCTGGGGTTCGCCGCCTGGCTCGTCTGGCTGCTCACGACCGGCGTGCGCCTCGTCCGGTCGTGACCGAGAAGTCCGACATTCGGCAGATCCGGTCGATCACGTGCAAGACCAGATGATCTCGCACTGCCCTCGGCAGAGGTGCTGCTTGGAGTGTCCTCGGGCTGCGTGCCGGAGGCGATATATGCGGCGAAGGTGTAGTTGGGATGGCGATCCTAGTTCTGGGGGGCGCGGTCGTAGCGCGTGGTGGTCCTGTGAGCCGGCGTGTGTCGGGCAGCGATCTGGACGTCGCGCAGCTCCACCCCGACCCCGAGCGCCGTGGTCATCAAGGTGTGCCGCGGCAGGCGTGGCGAGTGCATCATCGTCAGGCGGACGCCACAACTAGAACATTTCCCCTCACAACGGTCGGGCTGACAGGATTTGAAC
>CAYUWV010000267.1:0-3237 GCA_964448385.1 uncultured Propionibacteriaceae bacterium
ATGCGTTCCAGCAGCCGCGAAACCTGGTGGGTGCCGATCTTGCACGAGGGGCACTGGCCGCAGGAGTTGGCGGCGAAGAAGGCGACGTACTCGGCGGTCTTGCGCAGGATGCTGGTGCCCTCTCCGACCACGATCATCGCTCCGGTGCCGAGCCGGGACCCGCGGGTGGCCAGGCTGTCAAAATCCAACGCGATGTCCAGGTCGCGGTCGGTCAACAGGGTGTTCGACGGTCCTCCGGTGAACACCGCCTTGAACCCCTTGCCGGCAAGCATTCCGCCCCCGCAGCCGAACACCAGCTCGCGTAATGACGTGCCCATGGGCAGCTCGTGCAGGCCCGGCCGCAGCACGTCACCGGACAACGAGTACAGCTTCATGCCCACCGCGTCTCCGAGGCCCAGCTCGCGATACCACTCGGCGCCGTGGCGGAGGATGTGGGTGACGTGGGCGAGGGTCTCGACGTTGTTGAGCAGTGTCGGCGCGCCGTTGACACCGCGTTCGGCCGGGTAGGGCGGCTTGAGCGAGGGGAACGGGAAGCCGCCCATCACGTTGGCCACCGCTGCGGTCTCCTCACCGCCGACGTACAGCCCGGAGCTCTCGCACACATGCAGTTCCACCGGCGCGCCCACCAGCTCCGAAACCTGCTTCAGCAGTGGGTGGGCGTCCCACGCGATGGCGGACAGCCGCAGCGCTACGACCGACTGGTCCTCTCGCGGATTGACGTACAGCGCGATGTGGTTGGCGCGTACCGCCACCGCAGCGATCAGCGCGCCCTCAATCACCTGATGCGGAGTTCGCGAGAGCAGGAAGCGGTCCTTGAACGTGCCGGGCTCGTCCTCGTTGCCGTTGCACACGATCCACTTGCCACCGCCCTCCGGGCTCGGCGGCTGGGCGGCCACCGCCGCCCACTTGCGGTGGGTGGGGAAGCCTGCGCCGCCAAGTCCGCGTAAACCCGCGGCTTCGATGGTCGGCACGATCGCATCCGGATCGGCGAGCGCTTTTCGCAGCCCCTCGCCGCCGCCGACGGCCAACCAGGCGGGCAGGTCGGCGACGACCTGGATCTCGCGAGCGGTCAGCACGTCGTTCATGCGCCCCTCCGGCGGTCGCGTACCGGGTCGAAGTTGCCGTAGGACGGGAACAGCAGCGGCGCCTTGCGATCCAGCGGCAGTCGATGGCCCTCCATGGCGCGGCGCCAATCGGCCAGATGGTTGAGCCCGACGTTTCGGGGCCACTCGCGCCTGGCGTCTGCGGCCGCGCTGGCCCCGGCCAGCCGTCCGAACACGACCAGTTCAAGCAGGGCGTTACCCATCATCCGGTTGCGCCCGTGCAGTCCCCCGGTGACCTCCCCGGCTGCCAGGAGGCCCGGCACGGTGGTGTGGCCTTCCGCGTTGATCTGCACTCCGCCGTTCTGGTAGTGGAGGGTGGGGCGGACCAAGAACGGTTCTTCGGCGGGGTCGAAGCCGGCCCGCTGCGCCAGGTGGCGCAGCGTGACGAGCTCGCGGGCGAGGATCCCCGGGTTGGCCCGCTCCAGGCTAGGCGTGTCCAAGAACACACCAACCTTGCCGTCTCGCACCACTCCCCGGTCTTCGGCGATCTCCCGCAGGATGGCCGAGGCGACGATGTCGCGGGGCTGCAATTCGTCCACGAAGCGCTGACCCAGGCCGTTGACCAGGAAGGCGCCGGAGGAGCGGGCCGCCTCGCTGACCAGTTGGCCTTCCAGCGGCCCGGGCCAGGCGATGCCGCTCGGATGGTACTGGAAACTGCCTACGTCACGGAGCCGGGCACCAAGCCGATACGCCAGTACTAGGCCGTCCGCGGTCGCGCCGTAGTGGTTGGACGTCGGGAAGCCGGCCAGGTGCAGCCGGCCCGACCCGCCGGTGGTCAGCACCGTGGCCGCGCTCCGCGCCACCACCGCCTGGGCGCGAGCCAGGTCGTGCAGCACGGCCCCGGCGCAACGGCCGCGATCGTCGCTCAGCAACTCGAGTGCCGGATGGCGTTCCAGGATCCTGATATTGGACTGCAGGAGCGTGCCCTCACGAACCGCGCGCATCAGTTCCAGGCCGGTGAAGTCGCGGAAAGACAGTAGCCGGGCCGCGCTCGCCCCACCTGGGGTCTTGCGCAGCAGCGTCCCGCCCATTCGCTGGCTGCCCTCGGCCAGGTCGAAGCTCATGCCTTCCTGGATCAGCCAGCGGATCGCCGACGGGCCACCCGAGACCAGGGCGGCCACCAGTTCCTTGTCGGCAGTGAAATGCCCGGCGCGCAGAGTGTCCTCGAAGTGCCGCTGCAGGCTGTCGTCGGCACCGACCGCAGCCTGGATGCCTCCCTCGGCCATCACCGTGTTGCTGTCACCCAGGCCCAGCTTGGTGACCAACAGCACCCGGGCACCGGCGCGGGCAGCTGTGAGCGCAGCGATGCATCCGGCTCCGCCGCCACCGATCACCAGCACGTCAGCCTCCAGGGTGGGGGCTCCGGCGATGTCCACGTCCTGCAGCAACGAGTCCGACTGCAGCAGCCTGGTCAGGGCGCTCGGGCAGGCGTCCCCCGCGTTGGCCCCGATTGCCAGCTTGCTGCGCGCGCCACGCTTACGGTCGGGGTGGAACTTTTGCAGCAGTCCCGTCACCGGCACATCGAGGGGTCGCGACTCGGCCGGTGCCGTCTGCCGCCACGTCGCCAGTGCCTGCTCGTAGTCGATGCCGGTGCTCATCAGGCGTCCTCGGCGTGACCGACCGGCGGCATCGCACCGGGAGCATCAAGGTCGATGGGTTGCTCGCCAGCCTCAAGTTCATGCAGCCGCATGATCAAGTCGGACGGCCGCAGGGTCATCGCTGCCGTCATCCGGCGCACCAGTTGTCCCAGGTGCGCCGGATCGATGTGTTCTGGGCAGGCGGCCACGCACAGGTTGCACTGCACGCAGTCGTCGAACAGTTCAGCGGCGGCGTAGGTCTGCCCGACCGCGGCGAGGTTCACCATCTGCTGAACCTGGATGCCCTTCGGGCAGGCCGAGTCGCAACCAGCGCAGTGGCGGCAGCGCTTGGCCTCGGGGAACAACTCGTCGATGCGGGCGATGGCGTCCCAGCTGTCACCGAGGGCGTGCAGGTCGTACGGGTGCGGGCGGGAACCGCGGGAAAGGTTGATGAACGCCACCTGCATGCCGTCCTCAACGATCGTTTCGCACGCCAGCCCCGTCTGAGCCAGCCGTTCCCCGGGGCGGCGCACCAGCACCCGGCACGCGCCGCAAAC
>CAYUWV010000268.1:0-3220 GCA_964448385.1 uncultured Propionibacteriaceae bacterium
TCCGAGCCGTCCCCGCGCCTGCGGGGGTGAGCCCACGTTGTCAATGGAAGTCGTTTTGCTGACGGAGCCGTCCCCGCGCCTGCGGGGGTGAGCCCTCCTCCTCGGTGGTGGCGGTGGCGGGGCAGCGGCCGTCCCCGCGCCTGCGGGGGTGAGCCCGTGCGCAGACAGGCGAGATCGTTGGCCCTGGTGCCGTCCCCGCGCCTGCGGGGGTGAGCCCAGCGAAAAGCGCCCCGCCAGCCGTGAGGCCAGGCCGTCCCCGCGCCTGCGGGGGTGAGCCCCCATACGACCTAGGTCTTGATCTGTACCCCTAGCCGTCCCCGCGCCTGCGGGGGTGAGCCCCACGTCCTCGCGCATGTGCGGCTCTCCGGTGAGCCGTCCCCGCGCCTGCGGGGGTGAGCCCGGCGGCGGGCTAATCCTCCTGCTGCTCGTCATGCCGTCCCCGCGCCTGCGGGGGTCAGCCCCAGCCGCGATGCGGCTCAGCCGTTCCGGATCGGCCGTCCCCGCGCCTGCGGGGGTGAGCCCACGACCTGCCCGACACACGCGTACCAGCCGGGGCCGTCCCCGCGCCTGCGGGGGTGAGCCCGCGTTCCTGGCAGATCACATGACCGCCACCGGGCAACTCTCATGACCGCCAGCGGGCACTTTCGTGGCCGTCACTGGGCATTTCTGCGTGGCCGCCGCCATCTGTGGGTCTCGACCGGCGCTTCATGGAATCCGATCGCCCTCATTGCGCGGGCTTCGTCGACGTCCCGCCACATCGGCCCTCCGACAAGGCAATACGCCACAGCGCAGGCGCGACTGGCGGGGCGCCGTGAGCAACATCGAGGCTAAGAATTGCTAAGCGTTTATGGGACTGGTAATCGGACCTCGAGGGTCTCCTCGATAATGAGAGGTACTAGCATCTCCCGCTCAGGAGTGCGCGGACGGCGAGGGGGGAAGATGGCACCGGGCAAGTCGCAGCGTGTCAACCCCGTTGACCGCGCCCAACTGGCCGAATCTCCCGTCAGGTTCAGCCGTGTTACTTCGCTCTTCGCACCCTACCGCTGGGAACTCGTCCTCGTCGTGGTCATCATCGTGGCCACGTCGGTGGTGTCGCTAGGGCAGCCGTTCATGATCAAGGCCGTCATTGACGACGCACTTCCCAATGGGAACACCACACTGCTGGTGTGGTGCGTCATCGGCATGATCGCGGTGGCGGTGTTCACCGGAGTGTTCGCCGTTTGGCAGACCTGGCTAGCGACGTCCATGGGCCAGAGTGTGATGCACACCCTACGCAGCCAGGTCTTCGCACACCTGAGGGCTCAGTCGATCTCGTTCTTCAAGCGAACTCGCGGTGGAGAGATCCAGTCGCGCCTGACCAATGACATCACCGGCATGCAGTCGGTGATCACCAACACCGCATCAGCGGTGGCGTCGAATCTGACCACGGTGATCGCCATCTCGTGCGCGATGGTGTGGCTCAACTGGCAACTGTCCCTCGTCACCCTCTTGATCCTGCCGCCGGCGATCCTGATGACCCGGCGAGTGGCGCTGGTCCGCCGAGATATCACCGCCAAACGACAGCGCGCGCTGGCCGACCTTCTCTCCCAGGTCGAAGAGTCGCTGTCGGTCAGTGGCGCTCAGCTCACCAAGACCCTCGGCTCCGGCGGCGCTCGGCAACATGCCTTCGACGAGCAGTCCCGTGCCCTGATCGACTTGGAACTCCGCTCGAAGATGGCCGGCAAGTGGCGGATGGCCACCATGAACATGGCCTTCGCCGCCGTTCCGGCCGTCATCTATCTGGCGGCGGGATTCCCCCCGGTTTCCTACACCATCACCGCCGGCACGCTGATCGCCTTCACCACCCTGCAGGTGAGCCTCTTCCGTCCGCTCATGGGTTTGCTGAACATCACGGCGGAGGGCATCGCGTCCCTTGCACTGCTGAGCCGCATCTTCGAGTACCTGGACTTGCCGATCGAGGTGCGGCCACCGACCAACCCGGTCCCGCTGCCCCGAGCGGACGTGCGCGGCGAGGTGCGGTTCGAGAACGTCGCGTTCCGTTACCCCGACGGAGATGTGGACGTCCTGGCCGGCATCGACCTGACGATCCCCCCCGGGGGGTCGGTAGCGGTGGTCGGAGAGACTGGGAGTGGTAAGTCGACGCTGGCGAGCCTGATGTTCCGGCTGGCCGACCCAACCTCGGGACGGATCACGGTCGACGGAGTCGACCTTCGCGACCTCGATCCGGATGACCTGGTCAACGCCATCGGTATGGTCTCGCAGGACACCTATCTCGTCCATGCGTCCATCCGCGAGAATCTGCTGCAGGCCAAGCCCGAGGCCTCCGACGAGGAATTGTGGACGGTTTTGGACGCCGCCCAGATCGCCTACGCCGTGGAGGAGCTTCCCGACCGCCTGGACACCATCGTCGGGGCCCGGGGGCACCGCCTCAGCGGCGGTGAGCGACAGCGGATCGCCGTCGCGCGGACTCTGCTGCGGAACCCGAAGATCCTGATCTTGGACGAAGCGACGAGTGCCCTCGACACCGACACCGAGTACGAACTCCAGGCCGCACTCGACCTGCTGATGCAAGGCCGGACGTCCCTGACGATCGCACACCGGTTGAGCACGGTGCGCAACGCCGACCAGATCTGTGTCCTGGATGCCGGCCGGGTCATCGAGCAGGGCACCCATGAGGAGTTGGTCGCGGCCCAGGGTCGCTACGCCCACCTGGTCGGCGAGTTGTCGCAGGAGTCTGCAGGAGTCAACGTTCCCCCGCGGCTCGCCCAGACGCCCCTGGGTGACCCGCTCTACCTGTCCCCGTCCGCTCATGGTCCCGCACGGCTGGCAGAGGGCACGGGCGCGTCGAGGGATGTCCCAGCGCCCACGGAGTTCCCAGAGCCAACGGAGCTCGCAGGCACCCCTGCGCGATCGCGGCGCCGGGGGCGCATGCCGGTGGCCCTCCTCGCCGCTCTCACGGTCGTGGCCATGGTGACCTTCGCCTTCGGAACCGAAGCTCCCCAGACGGCGCGTGGCGTCCAGCCCAAGGCGTCCGACACGGTTTCTGCGTACCTGCAGGCCCTCGCTAACGGTGACGCCGACACCGCCGTTGCGTATCTGCACGAAGCACCAGCCGACGCGAGCTTCCTGAGCGCCGCGGTCCTCAAGGACTCCAATACGCGGGCTCCGATCAGCGGGATCGCCGTGCCCGAGGTGCTCGGGGACGGGGAGGCTCAGGTCA
>CAYUWV010000269.1:0-3212 GCA_964448385.1 uncultured Propionibacteriaceae bacterium
TGAGTCCGGGAGCCGTCCTCCCCCGAACAACCAAAGCGAAGGCCGGGCACCAATGCGAGCCCGGCCTTCGTCTTGCTCTACCCGCCCGCCGCCAGGTCCCGGCCAGGTCAGCGCAGCGAGGCCTCACCAGCGAGCCTCCTTGCCAGCGGCCCCGCGTTGGGGTCGTGGTCAGGTGCCAGGGGGCCCGAGTGCGGGGCGGTCGGCCACACGCGCGGTGTCGGTGCGCGGTGGCATGCTGAGCGGTGTGGAACAGACCCCGTCCCCCTTCGGTCACGCCCTGTTGGTGGCAGGCCCGGAATCGTTGCTCGCCGAACGCGCGGTGGACAGCTTCATCCAGGCTGCGCTCGCCGAGCGTCCGGATGCTGGGGTGGTGCGGCTGAACGCGGGTGACACCGACGCCGGGTCCCTGGCTGAAGCCACCGGCGGATCGCTGTTCGCCGCGGCCAGCATCGTGGTAGTCACCGATCTGCCGGAGCTTGCTCCGGAGGTTGCCGATGCGGTTGCGGCAATCGCCGCCGACCCGGGAGCAGACCTAGCGCTGGCGCTCGTCCATCCCGGCGGGGTGAAGGGCAAGGCGCTCCTCGACCGCATCAAGAAGACTCGGGTCCACGTGGTCGACTGCCCGGCGATCAAGTCGTGGGACGTGCCCCAGTTCGCGATCGCCGAAGCTCGTCGGCATGGCGGGCGGATCGACGGTGCCACGGCGGCGACACTGATCGATGCCGTGGGCACTGATCTGAGAACGGTCAGCGCGGCCATCCGGCAGCTCCTGGACGACAGCGAATCAGGTGCCGTCACAACCGCGCAGGTCCGCCGCTACTTCGGTGGCCGGGCCGAGATCACCAGCTTCTCGGTGGCCGATGACATCCTCAACGGGCGAGCCGAAGGGGCGCTCGGGAAGTTGCGGTGGGCGCTGTCCACCGGTGTCGCGCCGGTGCTGGTCACCAGCGCGGTGTCGTCGGCGCTGCGGAACCTCGGCAAGTACCTGGCCGCGAGGGACGGCCGGCAGCGCGATGCCGACCTCGCCCGTCAGATCGGCGTCCCGCCATGGAAGATCAAGGACCTTGCTCGCCAGTCCCACGACTGGAAGCCCGCGGGGGTCGCCAAGGCCATCCAGGCCGTGGCGGTGGCTGACGCCCAGATCAAGGGAGCCGCCAGTGATCCGGGTTTCGCACTGGAGCAGGTCGTCTTGACAGTGATCGCCTGCCGCCGGGCCTAAGCGGGCGTCTAGCCTCCGTCCGGGCCAAGAACTGGGCGATGGCACCGCGAACTACGTCAGACGAGCAGGGGAACGCGAAAACGCCGCCCCGTAGGGCGGCGTCAGCGAAGAGATCAGAGTGCGGCGGCCTGCGTGGCGATGGCCGACTTGCGGTTGGCAGCCTGGTTGGGGTGGATAACTCCCCTGGAAGCGGCGCGGTCGAGCTGGCGGCAGGCCTCACGTGCCATGACCTGGGCCTTGTCGACGTCACCCTCAGCCACAGCATCGTTGAACTTGCGCACGTGGGTGCGCAGCGAGGACTTCACAGCCTTGTTCCGCAGCCGGGCCTTTTCGTTGGTCAGGATCCGCTTCTTCTGGGACTTGATGTTTGCCACAGGGCTTGCCTCTTGTTCGTGGGTCTTGGTGCTGAGCTGGTGGTGAAGCATGGGGGCGTCCGAGCACGAACGCGACTACTGACTCTACCAACAGAGCCAGAGTTGCGCCAAAACGTGCTGGCCACCGCGTCAGCGTCGGCACACGGTATCGTGAATGGCTGTCCCACTACCAGGAAAGCTGCATGCCTGCACCACGTCCCGGCGCCACGCCGGCGGAGCTGATCCGCAACTTCTGCATCATCGCCCACATCGATCACGGCAAGTCGACCCTTGCCGACCGGATGCTGCAGTTGACCGGGGTGGTGGACGGACGGTCGATGCGTGCCCAGTATCTCGACCGGATGGACATCGAACGTGAGCGCGGCATCACGATCAAGTCCCAGGCGGTCCGGATGCCCTGGCAGGTGGCGGGCAAGGACTACGTCCTGAACATGATCGACACCCCCGGTCACGTGGACTTCACCTACGAGGTGTCGCGCTCGCTGGCGGCCTGCGAAGGCGCGATCCTGCTGATCGACGCGGCGCAGGGAATCGAGGCCCAGACGCTGGCCAACCTGTACCTGGCCCTGGATGCTGACCTGCACATCGTCCCGGTGCTCAACAAGATCGACCTCCCCAGCGCTCAGCCGGACAAGTACGCGGCCGAAATCGCCCACTTGGTGGGCTGTGACCCGGACGACATCTTCCGCGTGTCAGCCAAGACCGGCGAGGGAGTCCGGGAGCTCCTCGACCACGTGGTGGCCGACATCCCCGCACCGGTCGGTGATCCCGCGGCGCCGGCACGCGCCCTCATCTTCGACTCCGTGTACGACACCTACCGCGGTGTCGTCACCTACGTCCGAGTCTTCGACGGAGAACTGAACTACCGCGAAAAGGTCCTCATGATGTCCACCAAGGCCACTCATGAGACTCTCGAAGTCGGCGTGATCTCCCCAGATCCCATCAAATCGCCCAGCTTGGGGGTCGGAGAAGTCGGCTACCTGATCACGGGAGTGAAAGAGGTCCGGCAGTCCCGGGTCGGCGACACCGTGACCACGGTCTCCCGTCCGGCACAGACCGACCTGGGTGGGTACCGGCAACCCCAACCCATGGTCTATGCGGGCCTGTACCCGATCGACGGGGCCGACTTCCCCGTCTTGCGGGAAGCTCTCGACAAGCTGCAGCTCAATGACGCA
Source organism: uncultured Propionibacteriaceae bacterium (assembly GCA_964448385.1). Lineage (GTDB taxonomy): Bacteria > Actinomycetota > Actinomycetes > Propionibacteriales > Propionibacteriaceae > Propionicimonas. The sequence continues at coordinate 2,769 of CAYUWV010000269.1, forward strand.
GCGCTGGTCTACGAGCCCGAGACCTCGGGGGCACTCGGTTTCGGCTTCCGGGTCGGGTTCCTTGGCCTGCTGCACATGGAGATCGTGCGCGAGCGCCTGGAGCGCGAGTTCAACCTCGACCTGATCTCCACCGCCCCGAACGTGGTCTATCGCGTGGTGATGGAGGACGGTACGGAGCACGAGGTGACCAACCCGTCGGAGTACCCCGAAGGCAAGATCGCCGAGGTGCACGAGCCAGTCGTGCGGGCGACGATCCTGGCCCCGACGGAGTTCATCGGCACGATCATGGAGTTGTGCCAGACGCGACGCGGCGTCCAGACCGGGATGGACTACCTCAGTGAGGATCGGGTCGAAATCAGGTACCTGCTTCCGCTGGCGGAGATCGTGTTCGACTTCTTCGACGCCTTGAAGTCGCGGACGAAGGGTTTCGCCTCCCTCGACTAC
>CAYUWV010000270.1:0-3197 GCA_964448385.1 uncultured Propionibacteriaceae bacterium
CGTGGTCCGGGAGGCCGCCAGCAGCACCGAGCGCAGCATGTCAGCGCCTCCCCAGCAGGTCGCTGACGAGCTCGACCGTCAGCTCGTCCAGGGAGTCGATCACGACGTCCGCCACCGCCAGGACGTCCGGCGTCGGGGGGTGGAAGTGGGGCGGGATCGCGACGACGGCCATCCCGGCGGCGTGGGCGGCCAGGATGCCGTTCGGCGCGTCCTCCACGGCCAGCGCCTGGCTGGGGTCGACCCCGAGCCGGCGACAGACCTCGAGGTAGACGTCGGGCGCCGGCTTGCCCGCCCCGCCCACCTCCTCGGTGGACACGCTGGCGAGAAAGGCGTCGGTGACGCCCATGTACTCCAGGGCCGCGTCGATCAGCACCCGGGGCGAGGAGCTGGCCAGCCCCAGCGGCCAGTGGGCCGCCATCCGCCGGACCGCCTCGGTGGCCCCCGGCAGCAATTCGATCCCGGTGCGGTAGGCGAGCTGCATGCCGTCGATGGTCCGCCGGGCCGCGTCCTGGGGGGTCCCGGAGAGCCCCACCACGTCACTGAGGTACGTCGACCACTGCTGGGTCGCCATCCCCATCATCGCCTTCGAGGCCTCCTCCGGCCACGGCAGTCCCTCCGACGCCGCGAGCCCGCGGCGCACCACGTCCCAGATGTGTTCGGTGTCGGTCAGGGTTCCGTCCATGTCGAAGACGACTGCGCTCATGCCCGCCATTCTTCACCGACCACGGTGTGCCCGCGAACCGTGCCCAAGCGCGACTACCATGCCGAGCAGGAGGACTTCTCGTGCGGCAACGACTGACCATGACCCCGGACCGGCGGGCAGGATTGACCCGCCCGGAGATCCCCGTCCGACAGCTCACGCTTCGTCCCGACGGGCTGCCGCCGCTGGACGCGCTCGTGGCCCAGCCCGACAACTCCGCTGGCGTGCTGGTGTACTTCCCGGGGTTCAACACCCCGCTGGGTCCGTGGGAGATGGCGAAGTGCCAGTTCCTCGCGGAGGCGTCGTCGAAGACGGTGGTCCTCACCGAGATTCCCGGGATGAGCCGCTTCCGCGACCCGATCCCGAAGCCGATCCGCAAGGACATGCAGCAGGGCCGGTCGGAATCCTGGGCCGAGCTGATGCTCACCTACATCGCAGCGGCCGTCGCCGAAGCCGGCCCCGCCGAGGTGGGCGTGCTCAGCGTGCTGGGGTTCTCCACCGGGTGCTCCCTGGCGGTCTCGGCGCTGCCCCGGCTCGCCGAATGGGGGCCGATCGAGGCGTTGAACCTGGTCGAACCGGTGGCCATCACGCAGCGCAACCTCGCCTCCCTGCACCTCCACAACCTGGCTGACTTCGGACGCATGGCTGCGGTGAATTCGACCAACTCCCATCACGAATGGGTGCTGCACACCCGCCAGCGGCAGCGCAAGGAACCCGGCATCCACTACAGCGCCCCCGACCTGCTGGCGATCGCCTCCGTCCTCGCCAGCGACACGCTGCTGGCTGAGTTGCGGTCCACGCCGCTCCAGCGTTGCGCCCTGGCCAGGGGAGCCCGCAGTTCGCTGTGCCCGGCCAGGGACTACGACCAGTTGGACGGACTGCTGGCCGCTCAGGCGATCCCGGGCCCCACGATCACCGTGGAAGGCCTGGGACATCAGATGTGGCATTCCTTCCCGGTGGTCGTGCAGTTGATCCGGGCGATGATGGCTGCGTGAGGGAATAGGCACAGCTGGGTCATAGTTGAGTCTGGTGAACTCAAGCTTCAGAGTTGAGCGTGCTAAGCTCAACCTGTAACGCAGACTCACTGGAGGTAAACACCATGGCACGAGCAGTCGGAATCGACCTCGGCACCACCAACTCCGTCGTCGCTGTCCTCGAGGGCGGCGAGCCGACGGTCATCCCGAACGCTGAGGGCGCCCGGACGACTCCCTCGGTCGTCGCCTTCGCGAAGGGCGGCGAAGTGCTGGTCGGCGAGGTCGCCAAGCGCCAGGCCGTCACCAACGTCGACCGGACGATCCGTTCGGTCAAACGCCACATGGGCACCACGTGGACGAAAGAGATCGACGGCAAGACCTACCACCCGCAGCAGATCAGCGCGTTCGTGCTGCAGAAGCTGAAGCGGGACGCCGAGGCCTACCTGGGCGAGCCGGTCACGCACGCCGTCATCACCGTCCCGGCCTACTTCTCTGACGCCGAGCGTCAGGCCACCAAGGAGGCCGGCGAGATCGCGGGCCTGGTGGTCGACCGGATCATCAACGAGCCCACCGCTGCCGCGCTGGCCTACGGCCTCGACAAGGGCAGCCACGAGCAGACCATCCTGGTCTTCGACCTCGGCGGCGGCACCTTCGACGTGTCCCTGCTGGAAATCGCCGAGGGCGTCTTCGAGGTGAAGGCCACCAAGGGCGACAACCGGCTCGGCGGCGACGACTGGGACCAGCGCGTCGTCGACTGGATGGTCACCCAGTTCAAGAACAACCACGGCATCGACCTGAGCAAGGACAAGATGGCTCGCCAGCGGCTGCAGGAAGCCGCCGAGCGCGCGAAGATCGAACTGTCCGCCACGCAGGAAACCTCGATCAACCTGCCGTACATCACGGCCGGGGCCGAGGGCCCGCTGCACCTTGACGCCAAGCTCACCCGCGCCGAATTCCAGCGCCTCACCCAGGACCTGCTGGATCGCTGCCGGGCCCCGTTCAACGCGGTCATCGCGGACGCCAACACCTCGATCGGCAAGATCGACCACGTGATCCTGGTCGGCGGCTCCACCCGGATGCCGGCCGTCGTCGACCTGGTCAAGGAACTCACCGGCGGCAAGGAGCCCAACAAGGGCGTCAACCCCGACGAGGTCGTGGCGCTGGGCGCGTCCCTGCAGGCCGGCGTGCTGAAGGGTGAGGTGAAGGACGTCCTGCTGCTCGACGTGACCCCGCTGAGCCTCGGCATCGAGACCAAGGGTGGCGTGATGACCAAGATCATCGAGCGCAACACCACGATCCCGACCAAGCGCTCCGAGGTGTTCACCACCGCCGAGGACAACCAGCCGTCGGTGATGATCCAGGTGTACCAAGGCGAGCGTGACTTCGCCCGGGACAACAAGAGCCTCGGCAACTTCGAGCTCACCGGCCTGATGCCCGCCCCGCGCGGCGTGCCGCAGATCGAGGTCACCTTCGACATCGACGCCAACGGCATCGTCCACGTCCACGCCAAGGACCTGGCCACC
>CAYUWV010000271.1:0-3188 GCA_964448385.1 uncultured Propionibacteriaceae bacterium
TGGTGGGTGATGGCGAACCGATGCGCCTCATCCCGGACGCGTTGCAGCAGGTACAACGCCTCGCTGGCGCGCGGCAGGATCACCGGGTACTCCTCGTCAGGAAGCCAGACCTCCTCCAACCGCTTGGCCAGACCGCACAGCGGAATGCCAGGCATCCCCAGCTCGGTCAGCGCCTGCCGGGCTGCGGCAACTTGGGGGGCACCGCCGTCGACGACAACCAGTCCCGGCGCATAGGCGAATCGGCGCGGCGCGCCGGTGGTCGGATCCACCAGCAGCGGCCCGGTCTGGTCGGCGCCCGTTGCGGTCTCGTCCCGCAGGCGGCCGAAGCGGCGGGTGATCACCTCGTTCATCGCGGCCACATCGTTCGAGCCTTCGACGCTGCGGATGATGAACCTGCGGTAATCGCTCTTGCGCGGCAGGCCGTCCTCGAAGACGACCATCGAGGCCACCACCTCGGTGCCCTGCAGGTGCGAGATGTCAAAGCATTCGATGCGCAGCGGGACGCTCGCGAGCCCGAGTGCCGTCTGGATCTCCTCCAAGGCCCGATTGCGGGTCGACAGGTCGCTGGCACGGCGGGTCTTGTGCAGCACCAGGGCCTCACGGGCGTTCTTCGCCACCGTCTCCAACAGGGCCAGCTTGGTCCCGCGTTGGGGCACATGGATGGTGACGCGGGAGCCGCGTTGTTCGCTGAGCAGGTCGGCGAGGACGTCGCCAGAGGCCGGCGCGATCGGTACCAGAACCTCCGGAGGAATCGCTTGCGCGACCTCCGTCTCGGCTGCGGCGGTGCCGTAGTGGTGCAGCAAGAATGCCTCGATCAGCTCAGCTGTCCCCGCGTCGTCGGTGCGATCGGCCACCCAGCCTCGCTCGCCGCGGATCCGTCCGGCCCGGACGTGGAAGATGTGGACAGCCACTTCGAGCGGGTCCTCGGCGAGCGCGATCACGTCCGCGTCGGTGCCGTCCCCCAACACGATCGCGTTCTTCTCGGTCGCCTGGCCGAGCGCGGCCAGCCGGTCCCGCAGCACTGCGGCCTTCTCGAACTCGAGGTCGGCCGCGGCCTCCTTCATCTGCCGCTCGACCCGCTGGGTCAGCGCAGCGGTCTTCCCGGCCAGGAAGTCGCAGACGTCCTGCACGAGGTCACGGTGCTCCTCGGCATCCACCCGGCCGACGCAGGGCGCCGAGCACTTCCCGATGTAGCCGAACAGGCACGGACGGCCGCTCGCCTTTGCGCTCCGGAACACCCCGGGGGTACACGAACGCATGGGGAATACCGTGAGCAGCACGTCGATGGTGTCGCGGATTGCCCACGCCTGGGCGTAGGGCCCGAAGTACCGGTTTCCCTTGCGCTTCGCGCCCCGGCCGACGAAGACCCGCGGGAATTCCTCGCTCCAGGTGATCGCCACCCAGGGGTAGGACTTGTCGTCGCGGTACTTGACGTTGAAGCGCGGATCGAATTCCTTGATCCAGGTGTATTCGAGCTGCAGCGCCTCGAGTTCGTTGCGCACCACCGTCCATTCCACCTTGGCAGCGGTGCGCACCATGGTCTGGGTCCGGAAGTGCAGGGCGAGGGGATCGGCGAAGTAGGAGGTCAGGCGCTGGCGCAGACTCTTGGCTTTGCCGACGTAGATCACTCGGCCATCAGCGTCGGAAAACCGGTACACCCCCGGCTGGGTGGGTATCGAACCGGGAGCCGGGCGGTAGCTCTGCGGGTCAGCCATGGATGATCCGTGTCATTGCCCCCCAGCATAGGACGCGGCCCGCCGACCGCGGTTCACAGCCAGCGCACAGCTCCCCCGGCTACGCTTCGCCCACCGAGACGAAGGAGACCGCCCATCATGAGTCGCCAGCCTGAGCCCCTGACCACCGCCACCGGCCCCTCGACCCCGTCACGCCGCCTCGTCCTCACCGGCGCTGGCGGCTTCGCCCTCGCCGTCTGCCTGGCAGGGTGTGGCACGCCCACGGCGGCGGTGACCACTGCCCCCGCGGGCGACACGACGGTGCCCGCCGCCGACATCCCGGTCGGGTCGGGCAAGATCGTGGGCAACTTCGTGGTGACCCAGCCGACGGTCGGCACGTTCGCCGCCTTCAGCTACCTGTGCACACACCAGAATCTGCCGGTACAGCAGGTCGCCGAGGCAACCATCATCTGCGGACGTCACGGCAGCACGTATTCGATCAGCGACGGATCCGTGCTGACCGGGCCGGCCACCAAGGGGCTCGCCAAGGCAACGGTGACGAAGTCGGGCGACACCCTCACGATCACGTGACGTGACCCGGGCCGCTGCTGTCTGGATCAAGGCTTCGGGGAGCGTGCGCGCTGAACCGCCGGACGGGCGCCGCGACCGGCGCTGGCTCGCTCGTAGGGCAGGCGCGTCTGCCCTACGCGGGTAATGCCTCCTGCTGGGGAGCCACCGGCGCCGCAGCCGCGAGGATCGGCTTGAGGAACTGGCCGGTGTACGAGGTTGGGTGCGCTGCCACGGCTTCTGGGGTCCCTTCACACAGCACCGTGCCACCCCGGCTGCCACCCTCGGGACCCATGTCGATGACCCAGTCGGCGGTCTTGATCACGTCCAGGGTGTGCTCGATCACGACCACGGTGTTGCCGGCATCCACCAGCCGCCCGAGGACCTCCAAGAGCTTGCGGATGTCCTCGAAGTGCAGCCCGGTGGTCGGCTCGTCGAGGACGTAGAACGTCCGACCGGTCGAGCGCCGCTGGAGTTCGCTGGCCAGCTTCACCCGCTGCGCCTCACCGCCCGACAGCGTGGTTGCCGGTTGCCCCAGGCGAACATAGCCCAGACCCACGTCTACGAGCGTGCGCAGGTGCCTGGCGATGGCCGGGATGGCAGCGAAGAACTCCACCGCCTCCTCGATCGGCATGTCCAGCACCTCGGCGATGGTCCGGTTCTTGTAGTGGACCTCCAGCGTCTCGCGGTTGTAGCGGGCCCCGTGGCACACCTCGCAGGGCACGTACACGTCGGGGAGGAAGTTCATCTCGATCTTGATGGTGCCGTCGCCCGAGCAGTTCTCGCAGCGCCCACCTTTGACGTTGAAGGAGAAGCGACCCGGGAGGTAGCCACGCACCTTGGCCTCGGGGGTCTCGGCGAACAGCTTCCGGATGCGGTCGAAGACCCCGGTGTAGGTCGCCGGGTTCGAACGCGGGGTCCGTCCGATGGGTGACTGGTCCACGTGGA
>CAYUWV010000272.1:0-3175 GCA_964448385.1 uncultured Propionibacteriaceae bacterium
GACGCGGCGGGGGAGCAGGTCGCCAAGCTGGTCAAGGTCGACATCCTGCTGCACGGTGAGCCGGTGGACGCGTTCAGTTCGATCGTGCATGCGGACGCTGCCTATGGTTATGGCGTCGCCATGGCCAAGAAGCTGAAGGAACTGATTCCCCGGCAGCAGTTCGAGGTGCCCATCCAGGCCGCGATCGGCTCCCGGGTGATCGCCAGGGAATCCGTCCGGGCAATGCGCAAGGACGTGCTCGCCAAGTGCTACGGCGGTGACATCACTCGCAAGCGCAAGCTGCTCGAGAAGCAGAAGGAGGGCAAGAAGCGCATGAAGATGGTCGGCCGGGTCGAGGTGCCACAGGAGGCCTTCGTGGCCGCGCTCTCCACCGGCGAGACGAAGTCGGACAAGAAGTAGCCCGCCGGCCCCGGGTCGTGCGATTAGGCTGCCGCTGTGACACCAGACATCGGGATCATCGGCGGTTCGGGCTTCTACGAGTTCCTGGCCAACCCCAGCCAGGTCACCGTGGCGACGCCGTTCGGAGAGCCGAGCGCTCCGGTCGCCATCGGTGACCTCGACGGTCGGCAGGTGGCGTTCCTGCCTCGGCATGGCGCGCAGCACCAGTTCCCCCCGCATCGGGTGAACTATCGGGCCAACCTGTGGGCGCTGCGCAGCGTCGGCGTGCGCCAGGTGATCGCCCCAGCCGCTGTGGGCTCGCTCCGCGCTGACCTCGGACCGGGCACCTTCGTGGTGCCCGACCAGGTGATCGACCGGACGTGGGGGCGGGCGCACACGGTCTACGACACCGACAGCGGCGTGGTGCACGTGGCGTTCGCCGACCCGTACTGCCCGCGCGGACGCGCGGCCATTCTCGCCTCTGCGGATGACGCCACCCCGCTGGTCGACCACGGCACGCTCGTGGTCATCAACGGGCCTCGGTTTTCGACGAAGGCGGAATCCCGGTGGCACGCGGCGGCCGGCGGTGACGTGGTGGGGATGACCGGACTCCCCGAGGCGTCGATCGCCCGCGAACTCGCCCTGTGCTATTCGACGGTGACGATGGTCACCGACCATGACGCCGGCGTTGAGGCTGGCGAGCCGGTGACCCACGCCCAGGTGTTGCGGGTCTTCGCCAGCAACATCGAGCGATTGCGTGCGCTGCTGCGGCGGGTGATCGCACGCCTGCCGGAGCCCGAATCGGGCGCTACCGCCGGTTGCAGTTGCCGGCGTGCGCTGGACGGGCAGAAACTGCCCTTCGCCCTGCCCTGATGGGGTCCGCCCCGCCAGCGGGTGAGCCGGTGCCCCCGGGCGGGAGGCTGCCAGACGCTGCCTTGCAGGGACTCGGCGAGGGTCCGTTCGCGCTCTACCTACACGTCCCGTTCTGCGCCACGCGCTGCGGTTACTGCGACTTCAATACCTATACCGCCGCTGAACTCGGCTCAGCCCCAGGATCGAGCCGGGACGCCTATCTGCAGGCGGTCAGGGCCGAGCTCGACCTGGCTGTGGACGTGCTGGGCGAACCGCCGGTCGTCCAGACCGTGTTCTTCGGTGGGGGCACCCCCACCCTGCTGTCGTCGGCCGAGCTGACCGGTCTACTCGCCGCCGTCCGCGAGCGCTTCGAGGTGGCACCGGACGCTGAGGTGACGACCGAAGCCAACCCTGAGTCGGTGGACCGGGAGTATCTGGAGGCCCTGGTCGCCGCCGGTTTCACGAGGCTCTCGCTGGGCATGCAGTCGAGCGTTCCGCAGGTGTTGGCGGTGCTGGAGCGTCGGCACACCGCAGGTCGGGTGCAGCAGGTCGCCGGCTGGGCACGGGACGCCGGGTTCGCCTCGTTGAGCCTGGATCTGATCTACGGTTCGCCGGGGGAGACGCCGGCGGACTGGCGATCAAGCGTTGAGTCCGCCCTCGCCCTGCGGCCCGACCACGTCAGCGCCTATTCACTGATCGTCGAGCCTGGCACCCGGTTGGCGGCCAAGGTCCGGCGCAAGGAGTTGCCCGGCATCGACGACGACGTCCACGCCGCCTACTACCTGATCGCCGAGGACCTGCTGACCCGGGCGGGCCTCAGCGCGTACGAGATCAGCAATTGGGCGACCCAGGGGCACGAGTGCCGGCACAATCTGGCCTACTGGCGCAGCGACAACTGGTGGGGCATCGGCCCTGGAGCGCATTCCCACGTGGGTGGTGTCCGCTGGTGGAACGTCCGCCACCCGTCGGCCTACAGCGCTCGCCTGGCACACCGGGAGAGCCCGGCGGAGGCCCGGGAAGTGCTCGACCGGGCCCAGCGACGGATGGAACGGATCCTGCTCGAGCTTCGACTGGCCGAGGGCCTCGACCTTGCGCTGCTCACCGCTTCGGAGCATCGACGAGTCGCCGGCGTGGTCGAGGCCGGGTGGGGATCTGTGAACGACGGACGGCTGCAACTCACCCTGTCCGGACGCCTACTCGCCGACGGCATCAGTCGCGACCTGCTCGATTGAGCCCCGAGGCTGGGTCGGCGCATTCTGCAACGATTCGATAACGGGGCCGGGCGCCTGGGTTTCACAACAGTCCTGTAACAGAAGTGAGACATATGGGTGCTGAGATGATGCCTGCCACGTAGCCTTGCCCAACCGCGCAGCGGCAGGGTAGCTACTGCTCATCAGGAGGAATTGTGAACAAACGTACTTTCAAGGTCGCGGGCGTCGCGATCGTGGCGGCATCGCTTGCCTTCGCAGGCTGTGGCTCGCGTGAGCCCGCCGCGACGGGCGGGGCCGCGGCCACCAAGGTTGCCAAGATCGGAGTCATCGCTCCGCTGTCTGGTGGCCTTTCGGCGCTGGGCCTCGGCATCCGGAACTCGGTGGACCTCGCCATCCGGCAGGCCAACGAGTCCAAGGCCATCCCGGGCTGGACGCTCGAACTGGCCGCCGAGGATGACGAGGCGAAGCCCGATGTCGGCAAGAACGCAGCGACCAAGCTCTCATCGGACGCCGCAGTGGTCGGCGTCGTCGGCACGCTGAACTCCTCGGTCGCGCAGAGCGTGATCCCAGTGCTGGACGCAGCGAAAATCGTCCAGGTGTCGCCGGCAAACACCAATCCCACCCTCACCAGGGGTGCCGACTACCTGACCAGCCCGGTCCGGCCGAACGCCAACTACTTCCGGACCTGCACCACTGACGACATCCAGGGCCCGTTCGCGGCGCAGTACCTGTTG
>CAYUWV010000273.1:0-3085 GCA_964448385.1 uncultured Propionibacteriaceae bacterium
ACGCCGATCGGGATGTTGATGCCGCCGATGGCGTACATCGCCGGGAACATGTACAGCATCATCTTCTGCTGCTGCGCCATCTGGCCGGTGAGCGCCTCGGGCGGCATGTTCTTGCGCATCAGCTGCAGCTGGGTGATGAACAGCACACCGGTCATCAACACGATCAGGATCAGCGTCAGCGTCTGAACGGCACCCCAGGTCACGAACGGCAGGAAGCGCGCCGAAATCGCCGCGCCGAAGATGGTGGCATGCTGCAGCGACGACACCAGCTCAGGATTCTGTTCGAACCAGTACCCCAGCGCGACCCCATCGGACGCGCTCAGCAAGACGTAGAACAGCGCCAGGAAGATCGGCATCTGCAACAGGATCGGGAAGCAGGACGCCATGGGGTTGACCCCCTCGTCCTTGTACAGCTTCATCGTTTCCTGGCCGAGCTTCTCCCGGTCGTGGGAGTACTTCTCGTTCAGCTCCTTGAGCTTCGGGCTCAGCAGCTGCATGTTGCGCGACGAGTTGATCTGCTTCACGAACAGCGGGATCAGCGCCGTACGGATCATCACGGTCATCAGGACGATCGACAGCGCCCACGTCCACCCCGAGTTCGGGTCCATGGCGTTGCTCAGCAGCGAGTGGAACCCCACCAGCAGCCCGGACACGACCCAGTACAGCGGCTGCATCAAGGTATTCAGCAGGCCGAGGAAGTCCTCCCACAAGCCCATCGGCAGCAGCATCGGCAACAGATTCATACTCACCTCACGAAGAACCGGGTTGTCCGGTGCTGATCAAACGGAGCTTGTCGGCCTGCTCGGCTTCCCACTCAGCTGCGGCCGGGGTGCCAGGGACGGGGTCATAGCCGCCGGCCGCCCAGGGATGGCAGCTCCCCAGCCGCCGCGCCGCCAGCCACGTCCCCTTCGCCGCACCATGGACGGTCACTGCTTCCAGCGCGTACGCCGAACACGACGGGTAGTACTTGCAGACGTTGCCGTAGAACGGGCTGATGACCGCGCGGTACGCCTTCAGCAGCGCGATCAGGACGTACTTCATGCCGCGAGCCTCGCCGCACAGACCGCCAGCGCCGAACGGAAGTCGCCCGCCAGATCTCCGGTCACCGCACCCGGCAGCGCACGCACCACCACGTCGACGGGGAAGGAGACAGCGGCCAACTCGGCGGCCGCCAGATGGCGCAACCGACGCTTCACCCGATTACGGACGACGGCGCCGCCCACCGCCCGGGACACGACAAAGCCCGCCCGGGACGGCTGAACCGTCCGACGGCGGGCATGGAGCACCAGACTGGGCCGCCCAACCTTGACGCCTTGGCGCAGGGTGCCGCGGAAATCCTCGGGGGTCCGGATCCGCGACTCGACGGGCAACACCGGGGGTGTCAGCCGGCCAGACGGACGCGGCCCTGCCGGCGACGGGCTGAGATGATGGAACGACCGGCGCGCGTACGCATCCGAAGACGGAAGCCGTGGGTACGGCTTCGACGCCGGTTGCTCGGCTGGAAAGTGCGCTTGCTCACGCGATGACTCCCAAAATGAGTGACGTACAAGGACCGATGCGCCCACGCGGACACACGAAGCTGTCACGACAGCGACCTGCTAACGATACTCGGCCCCGGGATCGGGGGCAAACGAGGCACTTGGAGGGCTCGCCGTCGAGACGACACGCCGTTGTGACCTCGGATTATTGGGAAACGTTTGCCAAGCGCCTCAGGGTATGGGTACCTTTCTCAAAGCCGCCCGGGGTACAGGGATACGCAGTCCACATCCCTTCATACACAGTCTGTGGATGACGGTGTGGATATCCCCCGGGAGGTGTCGGATCTCAGGCCGGGGGGGCACATGACGATGTCAAGCTCTCCTGCTGACCCGCTCGAATTCGACCAGGTCCTTCAAGACGCCTGGACGAAAATCTGGGAGGTCTCCGAACCCGCCGCCCGTGGCTGGCTGAGCAGCACCCGTCCGATCGCCCTCCACGATTCGTTGCTGGTGCTGGCCGTGCCCAACGAATACACCCGAGACCGGGTCGAGTCGCGCCTGCGCTCGTCCATCGAGGCCCAGCTGACCAGCTACTTCGGTCGCAGCGTCCAACTCGCGATCACGATCGACCCCAGCACCCAGACCACGGTGCCCGCCGGCCAGCGCGAAGCACCGGTGCCGGTGCCGCCGCCGCAGCACTCCGGCTCCCACCAGGTCTCGCGCAGCAACGACCGGCTGAACCCGAAGTACTCCTTCGAGAGCTTCGTGATCGGCGACTCGAACCGCTTCGCCCACGCCGCCGCTGCGGCCGTCGCCGAAGCGCCGGGCAAGGCGTACAACCCGCTGATGATCTACGGCGACTCGGGGTTGGGGAAGACCCACCTGTTGCATGCCGTGGGCCACTACATCCGCAGCTACTACGACCGTGTCCGGGTGAAGTACGTCTCGACCGAAGAGTTGACCAACGACTTCATCAACTCGATCTCGGAGAACCGGACGGCGGAGTTCCGCCGCACCTACCGCGAGGTCGACGTCCTGCTCATCGACGACATCCAGTTCCTCGAAGCCAAGATCCAGACCCAAGAAGAGTTCTTCCACACGTTCAACACCCTGCACACGGCCGAGAAGCAGATCGTGCTGACCTCCGACCGTCCGCCCCGGTCGTTGGAGGCGCTCGAACCCCGGCTGCGGAGCCGATTCGAGTGGGGCTTGATGACCGACATCCAGCCGCCCGACCTCGAGACCCGGATCGCCATCCTGCGCAAGAAGGCGGCCGCCGAACGGCTCACCGCCGGACCGGACGTCCTGGAGTTCATCGCCAGCAAGATCCAGACCAACATCCGCGAGCTTGAAGGGGCGCTGATCCGGGTCACCGCCTACGCCAGCCTGCAACGCCAGGACGTCGACCTGGCCCTGGCCGAGGTCGTGTTGAAGGACCTGATTCCCGAAGGCGGCGAGACCCAGATCACCGCGGCGGTCATCATGGCCCAGGTCGCGCAGTACTTCTCGATCAGTGTCGACGACCTGTGTGGGCAGAGCCGTACCCACGTGCTGGTGACCGCCCGTCAGATCGCGATGTACCTGTGCCGCGAACTCACCGACCTCTC
>CAYUWV010000274.1:0-3063 GCA_964448385.1 uncultured Propionibacteriaceae bacterium
GGACCGACTGCCGCGGATCCCTCCCGTCCCTGTCCCCGTGCCCATCCCCGTCCTGGTTCGTCCTCGTCCTCCCCGACTCTTGCGCCCCTTGGGTGACTTTGCGCGTGCTCTAGCAGGCGCAAGGTCAGGTAGGGGGCGCAGAGTGGGAATGGGTGGGCCGGTGGCCCCTGTCCCTAGCGCTGAGGCGCCCCCCGTCTACCGCCCGGACCTCGTCCTCGTCCTTCCCGACGGTGCGCCTCTTGGGTGACTCTGCGCCCTTTGGGTGACTCTGCGCGTGCTGTAGCGGGCGCAAGGTCAAGTAGGGGGCGCAGAGTGGGAATGGGTGGGCCGATGGCCCCTGTCGCTAGCGCTTTGACGCGCCCGTGTTCGTCCCGGTTCCGGTCGTTGGGGACTCTGCGCCTCGTGGGTGACTTTGCGCCCCGTAGGTGACTTTGCGCGTGCTGTAACGGGCGCAAGGTCAGGTAAGGGGCGCAGAGTCGGACGGGGAGGGCGGCGCCGGGAGGGGAGCACGGGGAGGGCAGCGCCGGGAGGGGAGCGCGGGGAGGGGAGCGCGGGGAGGGCAGCGCCGGGAGGGGAGCGCCGGAGAGGGCAGCGACGGAGAGGGCAGCGACGGAGAGGGCAGCGCCGGATGGGAGCACGCGACGGGGCGCCGACTGGCAGGATGTGGCAATGACGCAAGCCCGTGAAGTGCTGTCCTGGGGGGCCTTCGGCAAGGCGGTCCGCGAGTTGTCGCAGCAGGTGGTCAACTCGGGCTACCGTCCGGATCTGCTGCTCTCGATCACCCGCGGCGGCATGTTGCCCGCCGGCGCCATGAGCTACGCGATGGGCATCAAGAACCTGCACATCATCAACGTCGAGTTCTACACCGGGGTCGACAAGCGCCTCCCGATGCCCGTCCTGCTGCCCCCGGTTCCGGTGGCCGTGGACTTGTCCGGCCAGAAGATCCTGATCATCGACGACGTCGCGGACACCGGCGAGACGTTGCGCATGGTCCGCGACTTCTGCGACCAGCATGTGGCCGAGACCCGCACCGCGGTGTTGTACGAGAAGCCGACCTCGGTGGTCCAGTGCGACTACGTGTGGAAGCGCACCAGCGAGTGGATCTCGTTCCCGTGGTCGAGCGAGCCGCCCCTGGTGGGGGACTCCACCGACAACTGAGCCTCAGGAAACCGGCTCAGCCGCGATGTCGGCCACCTGCGCCCCAAGCGCCGCGATCACGTCGTCAGCCGCCACAAAGATCGCCAGCCCATGCTCGCCGCCGCCCATCGACACCCCCCGTCCGACGATGGCCGCGTCAGCCACCACCGGCCACGCGTGCAGCGCCCCGAACGGAGTGATGGCACCCCGCGGGTAGCCAGTCGCCGCCAGCGCCACCTGAGCGCTCGGCATCGACAGCCGGCTGACCCCCAGCAGGGCCCGCAGTTTCGGCCAGGAGATCTCGGAGTCGCCGCCCAGCAGCACGAACACGTAGTCGTCCTCGCCGCGCCGGACGACCATGGTCTTGACGATGTCGGCAGGAGTCACGCCCCGCATCGCCGCCGCCTCGGCCAACGAGCCCGCCGGCGGGTACCGCTTGGCGACATGCGAAACCCCCAGGGCGCGCAGCGCGGCGACTGCCCTGGGGACGTCGGGGGACTCAGGTATGGAGATAGCCGAGCAGGTGGTTGCGTTCGTCCGTCAGCTGGTCGATGCGGTATTTCACCACGTCGCCGATCGAGACCACGGCCTTCAGCTCACCGTCCACCACCACGGGCAGATGCCGGACCCGGGCGTAGGTCATGGTGTGCGCGGTGTCCTCGATCCGATCGGACGGATCGCAGGTCTTCACGTTGGCGGTCATGATCGAACTCACGAGGTTGTCGACGATGCCCGATCCCTCACTGGCGAGGTGGCGCACGACGTCGCGTTCGCTGACGATGCCATCGATGTGGCGACCGTCCGCGCTGACCACGACGGCGCCGATGTTGTATTCCGCAAGCAGGTCGATCAGCTGCTTGACGGTGGCCGCCGGTTCGATGGTCACGACGTCCGTGCCCTTCAGTCGGATCACATCTTCGATTTTCATAGCGTGAACGTACCCGGACGGCGGGCGCGGCGCTAGGGCCCACGCGGTCCTGGGGTAAGGTCTGCACCCATGACGCAGCCGACGCCGCAGACCCGCGCGGTGCGCGCCGGGGTGAACACCGATCCCGTGCACGGGGCGGTCGTGCCTCCGATCCATCTTTCCTCGACCTATTCGTTCGAGTCCTTCGGCACGCCGCGCGAGTTCGACTACAGCCGCTCCGGCAACCCCACGCGCAGCATGCTGGCCCAGGCGCTGGCCGAACTGGAGGGCGGTTTCGGGGCCGTGGTGACGGCCAGCGGCATGGCCGCGGTGACGACCTGCCTGCACGCGCTGCTGCCCGCCGGCGGCCGACTGGTCGCGCCCTACGACTGCTACGGCGGCTCGTGGCGGCTGTTCGACGCGCTCGCCCGCCGCGGGTCGTTCGAGCTCGAGTTGGTCGAGTTGGAGGATCCGGACAAGGCCGCCGCGGCCATCGCCGCCGGCGTCGACCTGCTCTGGCTGGAGACACCGTCCAACCCGCTGCTGCGAATCAGTGACATTCGGACGCTGGCGCAGGCGGCCCACGCCGCGGGCGCGGTGGTGGTGGCCGACAACACGTTCGCGTCCCCGGTGGTGCAGCGGCCCTTGGCGCTCGGGGCGGACGTCGTCGTCCATTCGACGACCAAGTACATCAACGGCCACAGCGACGTGGTGGGCGGGGCGATCGTGGCGGCCAGCGAGACGCACCACCGCGACCTCGCTTGGTGGGCCAACTGTCTGGGCGCGACCGGGGGAGCCTTCGATTCCTACCTGACGCTGCGCGGGATGCGGACCCTGCACCTGCGGATGGCCGAGGCGCAGCGCAACGCGGCCGCGGTGGTGGAGCTGCTGCTGGCGCACCCGGCGGTGGCGCGCGTCCACTACCCGGGCCTGGCCGACCATCCGGGCCACGAATTGGCCGCCACCCAGCAGGACGGGTTCGGCGCGATCGTCACCTTCGAACTGGCGGACGCCGACGG
>CAYUWV010000275.1:0-3035 GCA_964448385.1 uncultured Propionibacteriaceae bacterium
AACGAACGATTCCGCTACAGCGATGACGAGGGTGCGTTGCCCTGTCCAGGATGCTTGACGCTTCGCGGCTCTCAACCCACGGCGTTTGTAGCGGAACTCAGTGCCGGATTCTATGGCTCGATACTTCCAGTGCTGGATGAGTATCGCTACAGTCAGTACCGTGGGGCATCTGCTGGGTTATGCGCGTGTGTCGACGACTGATCAGGACGCTGCGCTGCAGGTCGATGCGCTGACTGCCGCGGGGTGTTACCGGGTCTTCGTCGACACGATCTCTGGCTCCCTGGATCACCGTCCCGAGCTGACGAAGCTGATGGACCAGTTGCGCCCGGGGGACACGCTGGTGGTGTGGCGGCTGGACCGGTTGGGTCGCTCGATCCGGCATCTTATCGACCAGCTGCAGATCTTGTCCGAGCAGGGCGTGGGGTTCCGCTCCTTGCAGGAGACGATCGACACGACCTCCTCGGGCGGGCGGCTGGTGTTCCACGTCTTCGCCGCGCTGGCCGAGTTCGAACGTGACCTGATCCGTGAGCGCACCAACGCAGGACTGGCCGCCGCCCGGGCCCGTGGCCGCAAAGGCGGGCGACCGCCCGCACTGTCGCCGGACCAGGTCAAGGCGGCCCGTCGGATGTATGAGCAGAATGAGATGACGGTGGCGAAGATCGGTGCGGTCCTGGGCGTCAGCCGCGCCACCATCTACCGCGCGCTCAACCGCCAAAGTGTCCCAGTGGTCGAACCACGACAGTCGAGAAGCGCCGTGTAGGTCATGGACGCGGCCGGGCGCTGGCAGATCCTCAGGCTTCACGTCGAGGACCAGATCCCGCTCGCCGCCCTGGCCCGGGACACCGGTGTCGGGCTGCGCACCCTGGAGCGCTGGCACGCCCGCTACCGCACCGAGGGGTACACGGGCCTCGGTACGCGAAGACGCGCTGATGCCGGCAGCCATCACCTGCCCTCCGAGCTCGTGTCCTTGATCGAGGGGCTGGCATTGAGCAAGCCCCGCCCGACGATCATCACCATCCACCGCAAGATCAGCGCCATCTGCGAGGAGGGGGGATGGCCGGCGCCCTCCTATGGCGTGGTGCGCGCGATCATCGCCGACCTCGACCCGGGCATGGTCACCCTTGCCCTGGAAGGGCCGACGTCGTATCGCGACAAGTACGAACTGGCGCTGCGACGGCAGGCCGAGCACCCCAATGCGATGTGGCAGGCCGACCACACGATGCTCGACATCCTCGTGGTGGGCACCGACGGCAAGCCTGCCCGGCCATGGCTGACCACGATCATCGATGACCACTCCCGGGCGATCTGCGGTTACACCGTCTTCCTCGGCGCGCCCTCGGCGATGAACACCGCCTTGGCGCTGCGCCAGGCGATCTGGCACAAGGCCGTCCTCTCCTGGCCGATGTGCGGCCTGCCCGATGTGCTCTACGTCGATCACGGCAGCGACTTCATCAGCAACCAACTCACCGGCACAGCCGTGGACCTGCATATCCGGCTCATCCACTCTGCTGTCGCTCGTCCTCAGGGTCGCGGCAAGGTGGAGAGGATCTTCGGGACCGTGAACACCGAGCTGCTGGCTGGTCTGCCTGGGTACATCGCCGAGGGCCACCCCTGGCCAACGCCAAAGCTGTCCCTGGCTGAGCTCGACGCTGCGCTGGAGGAGTTCGTGATCACCTACAACGACCGGACTCACAGCGAGCTCGGCACCTCCCCGCGCGCTGCCTGGATCGCCGATGGCTGGCTACCGCGCATGCCGGAGAGCCTGGAGGACCTCGACGGGCTGCTGCTCACCGTCGCCCAGACCAGGGTGGTGCGCCGCGATGGCATCCACTTCCAGGGCCTGCGCTACATCTCCCCGACCCTGGCTGGCTATGTCGGCCGGGCGGTCGTGATCCGTTACGACCCCAGGGACATCACCGAGATCCGCGTGTTCGACCACGAGGAGTTCGTCTGTAAGGCCATCAACCAGGACCACCACGACCAGAAGGTCAGCCTCAAGGAGGTCCAGGCCTCCCGCAACGCCCGGCGCCGGGCGTTGCGGGAGGGCATCAACGAGCGGATCGCCGTCGTGGCCACCCACACCACCGAAACGCCACCAGCGACCGAGGCGCCGCCACCGGCGCCACGGCGGAAGTTGAAGGTTTACAGAGAGGACCTAAGGTGAGTCAGCGCTTCATCGTGACCAAAGAACACCGCCGCTTCACCGAGTTCGCCGACGCCGTGCGGCGCGGGCACACCATCGGCCTGTGCTTTGGCCCAGCCGGCGTGGGCAAGACGCTCTCCGCGCGCCGCTACGCCCGCTGGGACAAGGTCCACGACCTGCTGACCTACTGGGGACCGCGCTCCGACAGTGACGCGCAGGTCTACGCTGCGCTGGCCAAGAGCCGCACCGTGCTCTACACCCCCAGCGTGCTGACCACGCCACGAGCCTTGAAGGACGAACTCGACCAGGTCATCACCCGCACCAACATCTGCATCGAGCAGCACCTCGCGCCGGCCGGGCAGGTCACGCCAGAGACGCGCGGATGGCGCCACAGCAGGAACTACGTGGAGCTGGTCATCGTCGATGAGTCCGAACGCCTCCGCCCCACCGCAATGGAACTGCTGCGCGATCGCTACGACCGAGAAAACCTTGCCCTCATCCTGATCGGCATGCCCGGTCTGGAGAAGCAGTTCAGCCACTATCCCCAGTTCTACAGCCGCGTCGGCTTCGCCCACCAGTACCGGCCCCTGGGCAAGGAGGAACTGCTCTTCGTCCTGCAACGGCATTGGCGCGCCCTCGGTAAGATCCTCGACCCAGAGGACTTCACCGACGCCCAAGCCATCGCCGCCATCGCCCGGATCACCCGAGGTAACTTCCGGCTTCTGGAACGACTCTTCCCCCAGATCGAGCGCGTCCTGAAGATCAACGAACTCGACACCATCACCAACGACGTCATCGAAGCCGCCGCCAGCACTCTCGTCATCGGCGTCAGTTGACCGGGGCCCGCCACATATCACCTACAGAACCCCGCCATTTAACGGCGCAAGCCACA
>CAYUWV010000276.1:0-3015 GCA_964448385.1 uncultured Propionibacteriaceae bacterium
GCGGGCAGCTTGCGGATGATGGCATTGCGCTTCGCCATCTGTTGCACGCCCAGCGCCAGGGTGATCGTGACCAGCGCCGGTAGTCCCTCCGGGATCGCGGCCACCGCGAAGCCGATCGTGGCGGAGATGAGATCTCCGGCCGGCATCTGGTGCCACAGCTTGCCGATCACGACCATGACCACCGCCATCAGCGCGATGATGATCGACAACTGCTTGCCGAAGGCCGCGATCTGCCGGGTGAGCGGGGTGTCGAAGGCCTCGATGTCGGAGATCATGGTCGTGATCCGTCCGATCTCCGCCGAGGGTCCGGTCGCGGTGACCACGCCCACACCTTGCCCCGCCACCACGATCGAGGACGAGAACAGCATCGAACTGCGATCACCGATCCCGGTCCCGACCGCCACCGGGGACAGCGACTTCTCCGTTGGCACGGCTTCGCCGGTGAGCGCGGCCTCCTCGACCCGCAGGTTACTGGCCTCGACGAGCCGCAGGTCGGCCGGTACCCGCGACCCCGGGGCGACCCGGACGATGTCGCCGGGCACCAGATCCTCGGCGGGCACCGAGACCCACGCACCGTCACGGCGCACCTGTGCTTCCGCCGACAACATCGCCTTGATGCCGGCCAGCGCCTCCTCAGCGCGGCCTTCCTGGACGAACCCGATCACCGCGTTGATGACGGCGACCGCGAGGATCACCCAGAAGTCGATCCACTCCCCCAGCGCTGCCTTCAAGGCGGCGGAACCGAGCAGGATGTAGATCAGCACGTCGTCGAAATGTGCCAAGAACCGCTTCAGCGGTCCGTCCCGCGGCGGCTCGGGTAGCCGGTTCGGACCGTGGCGCCGCAGCCGGCTGGCCGCCTCCTCCGCACTCAGCCCCTCCGACGTCACCCTCAGGCCGGCCAGGGTGTCAGCCACGCTCAGCGAGTAGGCCTCGGCGGGTGCGACGGGCTCAGCACTACTCATGAAGACCTCCCGGGAGCGGACGAGTCGGCAGGCGCGCCTGCGTTGCAGGCAACATAGCAAACCCCCTTGGCCTTGCCCGGGCGGTTCGCCGCAGCGCGGGTAGGGTGGCCGCTGTGACTGGATTCGACCTCGACCCTGCCATCCGTCCCCAGGACGATCTTTACCGCCACGTCAACGGTCGCTGGCTGGACAGCGTCGTGATTCCCGACGACAAGCCGGCTGCCGGGGCGTTCCTCGACCTGCGGGACGCAGCGGAGGTCGCGATCCGCGACATCGTGACGAGTTTGGCCGGCTCGGAGCCGGGATCCGAGCCGGCGAAGGTGGAGGCGCTCTTCGCCTCGTTCATGGACACCGAGCGAATCGAGGCGCTCGGTCTTGACCCGCTGGCGCCGATCCTGGCCGAGATCGACGCGATCGCCTCCGTCGCTGACCTGCTCGCCTACTTCGGACGGAGCCTGCGCCGCGGGACCGGCGCCCCGTTCGCCGTCGACGTCGAGTCAGACCCGGGCCAGCCCACCCGCTACGCGCTGTTCCTCGCCCAAGGCGGCCTCGGCCTGCCGGACGAGGAGTACTACCGGCTGGAGGCCCACAGCTCGATCCTGGCAGCCTACGCCGACCACCTTGACCGCACCCATGCGCTGGCCGGCCTCAGCGTGAGCGCGGGTTCCGTGGTGCTCGGCCTTGAGACTGAGACGGCCTCCCTGCATTGGGACAAAGTCCGAACCCGCGACATGGTGGCCATGTACAACCCGACGCCACTGGCCGCGCTGGACGCCACCGGCCTGCCGTGGAGCTCGATCTTCGCCGCGGCCGGGATCGCGGTCGACGAGGTGATCGTGATGCAGCCTTCCTTCGTGGCGGGGCTGAGTCGCCTGCTCACGCAACCCCGGGTGGAGGATTGGAAGGCGTGGGCCCGCTGGGCCGCCGTCTCGCAGCTGACCCCCTACCTGCCGGAACCCATGGCGCAGGCGCGGTTCGACTTCTACGGCACCGTGCTGCAGGGAACGCCCGTGATCCGGGAACGGTGGAAGCGCGGGGTCGACCTGGTGGAACGCTTCCTCGGCGAGGCCGTCGGCAAGCTCTACGTCGAACGACATTTCTCGGCCGTCGCCAAGACGCGCATGGACGAACTGGTGGCCAACCTGATCGAGGCCTACCACCGCTCCATCAGCCAGCTCGCCTGGATGACCGACGAGACCCGAACCGAAGCGCTCGAGAAACTGGCGAAGTTCACTCCGAAGATCGGCTACCCGGACATCTGGAAGGACTACTCGACCCTTCGGGTGGCGGCCGACGACCTGCTGGGCAACGGCCTGCGCGCGATGGAGTTCACCTTCGACGACGAGGTCAGCAAGCTGGGCGGTCCGATCCGCAAGCACGAGTGGCTGATGACCCCCCAGACCGTGAATGCCTACTACCATCCGCTGCGCAACGAGATCGTCTTCCCCGCTGCCATCCTGCAGCCTCCCTTCTTCGACGCCGACGCGCCGAACTCGGTGAACTACGGCGCCATCGGGTCGGTCATCGGCCACGAGATCGGCCACGGCTTCGACGATCAGGGGTCGACGTGCGACGGCGACGGGCTGCTGCGTGACTGGTGGACGGCCGGGGACAAGGCGGCCTTCCAGGCCCGCACCCAGGCTCTGGTCGACCAGTACGAGGAACTTGAGCCGAAGCAGTTGCCGGGCGTCCGCGTCAACGGCCGCCTCACCCTCGGGGAGAACATCGGCGATCTCGGAGGGGTCGGCATCGCGTACCAGGCCTGGCAGCTGGCTGGCGGGGATTCCCCGACCGGCCCGGCAGTTGACTCCACCGACGCCGGTTCCAGCGACGCCCAGCGGTTCTTCCTCGCCTACGCCAGGGCCTGGCAGTCCAAGCGCCGCGATGCCGCGCTGCGTCAGCAGATCGCCACCGACCCACATTCGCCCGAGGAATTCCGGTGCAACCAGGTGGTTCGCAACGTCGAGGGGTTCTACTCGGCCTTCGGGGTCGGCCCAGCGGACGCTGCCTGGCTGCCGCCCGAGCAGCGCGTCACCATCTGGTGAGTGCCGGC
>CAYUWV010000277.1:0-3003 GCA_964448385.1 uncultured Propionibacteriaceae bacterium
GCGGCAAAGTAGTGCGTCCGGCTTGGTCGGTCCGTGCTATGCCTCCGCCTGTACGTCGACGATCCTGAGACCCGTCTTCTCGATGGCTGAATCGTCCTGCGCGGGCGCATTGGCCACCGCGGCGTTGCGTGAGGCCCGCGCCTGCTGATGGGTTTGGAAGACCACGAAGGTCAGCGCGACGGTCGGCTGGTCGACGTCGTGCGACCAGAACCCACGGACGGATCCGTCGTGTTGACGGACGTGCTCGACCAGCGGCCGGAGCACCTCCGTTTGGTGTTCACTCACGCGCGCATCCAAGATCCACGTTCCGGCCACCGCGAACACGACTACGCCCTTTGCCTTGGTCCGGCCATCGTAGGGGTGGGCAGCGAATCTGCACACGGCACGGAGCACATGGCGCCGACGGCTCAGGCGGACTGGGGTTGGCGGATCTCGTGGGTGAACCAGAGGAACACGGAGGCGGCGAAAGTGGCGACGAAGCCGCCGATCATCACCCAGGTGAGTGGCCGGTCGACCGCGAACTCGGCACTGGCGCGGGCCGCGGCGAGCAGCATCAGGGTGAGCATCAGCATCTCGACCTGGAGCATCAGTCTGATCGTCACCCACCGCGGATCGACCAGCACGCTGATCCCCGCGCTACCAAGGCAGAAGACCGCTCCCACCACCCGACAGGTCAGCGGCGTCAGCGCCCACGGCCAGAGCGGAATGATCGCCGCCGGAGCGACGAACATCACCACGCCCTGGACCAGTGCCGCGAGCCCGATGAGGCCGACGACCCACCGGGTCGCGCCGGCCAGGCGCCTCTCGTCGACTGTCGGGGGCGCGGCCACCCGACGGTTGGCTATCCAGGCACCCATAACCAGGAACGGCGCGGTGAAGTACAGGCCGACCCACAGCCAGAAGGCCACATGCCCGTGGTTGAAGCGGTCCCAGTGGATGATCGTGGCGAGGCCGAGCAGGCTCGCGAACAGGGCCACGGACCCGAAGCCGGCCTTCACCGACGCCCAGCGCCGCTCGCGCAGCACCCGGACGAAGAAGTAGAAGCCGCCCAGATACGCCGAGGCGAGGACCATCGGGGTCATCGTCGGCTGGATGGTCCAGGCGAACAGCCGCTGGGTCTGGTCCGGGAAGGGATACAGGACAACGAACGCGACCAGCAGGAACGGGGCGATGAACCGCGACAGGCCCCGCGTGTTGCCGAGAATCCGGTCATCTCGGATCAGTGACGTATCCGTTCCCACAGCGGCCCCTCGGTTCGGCGTCGACGTCGGCGTCCTGAGCCCCGCAGCCGGACGGCCGGGGCGGGGCAGACATCGGCCCATTGGGCTGAGACTATAGGCGTCCGATCAGTATCGAAAGGGCAGGTGCCGAGGTGGGTGAGGTCGGAGGACCGGGGACGATC
This sequence comes from uncultured Propionibacteriaceae bacterium, assembly GCA_964448385.1. Classification (GTDB taxonomy): domain Bacteria; phylum Actinomycetota; class Actinomycetes; order Propionibacteriales; family Propionibacteriaceae; genus Propionicimonas. The sequence goes on from CAYUWV010000277.1 coordinate 1,403, forward strand.
GCGTCCGTGCTGGCTGAGATGCAGGCCCGGCTGGACGCACTGCCGCCCGGACGCGAGCCGCAACGGGAGTTCCTGGGGACCTACAAGCGAACGACGGCCGCCGTGGCGACAGCGATCGAGCAGGCGGGGTTCGAAGACCCCCAGTGGGTGGAGGAATGGGACGTGGCCTTCGCGCGTCTCTACCTGGCGGCCCTCGACGCAGACCTGGCCGGAGCGGCCGGGGTGCCGCGGCCATGGCGCCTCGCCTTCGGCGCCCCCGCCGACCTTCCGCCGCTGCGACACGTCCTGCTGGGGATCAACGCGCACATCAACTACGACCTGCCCCAAGCGCTGCTCGCGGTGATTTCGGACGACGAGTTCGAGGACCAGGCTCTGCTCGCGCTGCGGGGCCGCGACCATGAACGGATCGATGCCGTGCTGGCCGGGCGGGTGGCCGCCGAGGACAACGAGCTCGGCTCCCACTCGACGGTCAGCCTGCTGGACCGGGCGCTGACGCCGCTGAACCGGCTGGCCTCGAAACGGTTCCTGCGTGAAGCCCGCCAGAAGGTGTGGCTGAACACCATCGAACTCCATCACGCCCGCACGGCCGGCCCGGACGCCCTGACGGTCCGGCTCGCCGAACTCGAACTCCTCAGCGCCGCCCGGATCGCCGACCTCCTCGCCCCGGGACAGGTCCTCCTGCGGCTGGCCGTGGCCGGCTTCGGCGTCCTCCTGCCACCACCGGCCTGACCCAAGACACGAGCATCGACCCGACACCACGAATCATCGGCTGGCGCAGCAGCCCCACCGCGGGACAAGCTGATTGACAACGTCCAGGCTCGAGGCGGTAGATGCCTCACGCTGATGTGCGGAAGTGGGGGCGCCCGGCCTGGAAGCCCGAGCGCTCGGCGTCCTCGGGGAAGTCCTTGAGCAGCACGACCGCCTCGCCCGCGCCCGCATCCGTGGAGTCGAGGTGGGCCAGTGGTGGATGGGGGTCGGCACGCGTCCCCGCCAGTCGGCGGCCATTGCCGCGTGATGACAAGCCGGGTTACCGTGGCCGCCTGTCCACATCGAAGGAGACGATGATGACGGTCCCCAAGAACACGATCTGCTTGTGGTTCGACAAGGACGCCGAGGCGGCAGCCGAGTTCTACGCCTCGGTGTTCCCCGACAGCAACGTGGGCGCCGTGCACCGGGCGCCCGGCGACTTCCCCGGCGGCACAGAAGGCGACGTCCTCACGGTCGACTTCACGGTCTGCGGCATCCCGTGCATGGGCCTGAACGGGGGCCCCGAGTTCCGGCAGAGTGAGGCGTTCTCCTTCCAGATCGCGACCGACGACCAGGCGGAGACCGATCGCTACTGGGACGCAATTATCGGCAACGGCGGGCAGGAGAGCGCCTGCGGTTGGTGCAAGGATCGATGGGGGTTGTCCTGGCAGATCACGCCACGGGCGCTCACCGAGGCCCTGGGCTCAGACGAGCCCGGCGTGTCCGAGCGAGCGTTTGCTGCCATGCTCACAATGCAGAAGATCGACGTTGCCGCGATCAAGCGGGCTGTCGCGGGCGACTGACCGACCAGGAACTGCGACCCCGGCCAGCAAACAAGGGCCGCAGCAGCGACC
>CAYUWV010000278.1:0-2997 GCA_964448385.1 uncultured Propionibacteriaceae bacterium
CCGAGGATGGCGTCGAGGTCGAAGGACACCACTTCTTCGAGCTGATCGAAGGTGCAGGAGCCTGGCTCGCGGTCCGGGCGCCAGCGGAGGAAGCGGGTGGTGTGGCGGAAGCGAGTTCCCTCCATGTGTTCGTAGCCGACCGAGCACACCAGCATCGGGTCGATCAGCATGGTCTCCTTCAGCTCCGAACTCCAGCGGCTGATGGCACCGGGACGGCGTCCCTCGACCTCGACCGCCGCCCACGGGTGCGCTGAGCCGGGGGCCAGGGCGAGTTCGCCCAGCATGGCGGCCAGCGAGGCCCTCGTGGCGTCGGGGAAGGCGGCCGAGACGCCGACGAAGTGGAGCACCCCGGCGTCGTCGTAGAGGCCGAGCTGCAGGGAGCCGAGCAGTGGACGCTCGGCATTCGAGTTCTTGTGCAGGCGATAACCACCGACCACGACGTCGGCCTCCCGCTTGTGCTTGATCTTCACCATGGCGCGCTGCCCGGGGAGGTAGTGGCCATCGGTCGCCTTGGCCACCACTCCGTCCAGACCGGCTCCTTCGAAGGCGTTGAACCACTCTCGGGCGAGCTCCTGGTCGCGAGTCACGGGGGTGAGGAAGATCGGCGGATCGCTGTGCGCGAGCGCGCGCTCCAACGCCTCACGGCGCTCGTGGAACGGGCTCTCCAGGAGGGAGGTGTCGTCCAAGGCGAGGAGATCCCAGGCAACGAAGGAAGCGGGCCACGCCTGTGACAGCATCCTGACCCGGGAGGCGGCGGGATGGATCCGCTCGGAGAGCTTGCCGAAGTCGAGTCGGGTGCCGTTGATCACCACGAGTTCGCCGTCCAGGACGCAGCGTGGCGGGAGGTTCTCCAGCACCGCCGCGACGACTTCAGGAAAGTAGGACGACAAGTCCCTGCCATTGCGGGAGATGAGTTGCACGTCGTCGTTGTCCCGGAAGACCAAGCAGCGGAAGCCGTCCCACTTCGGTTCGTAGGACATCCCGGCCGGGATGCTGGCTGCGGTGCGGGCGAGCATGGGCTCCAGTGGCGGCCGGACCGGGAGGCTCATCGGTGACCCCGCCGCGGCGCATCGTCGATCATTGGGCCATCTTGCCACCGGTCGTCAGCAGGAGGGGCCACACTACTGGGATGGCAGCACACCGCAATCACGACCAGCCACTCAGTGAGCTACTCCGGGTTCCCCAGGGGCCTGTGTCCATGGCCGATTTCGACCCCGACGCCGCTCCCGGCTATCCGGGGGAGGGCAAGAACGATGCCGACGCGTTGCGGCTGGCCATCGAACCGGAGCTCTCTGACCTCCAGGAGCGCCTGTACGCGAACGGACGAACCGATCCCGACGGTGCGGTCAACGTGCTGGTGATCCTGCAAGGGATGGACACCTCGGGCAAGGGAGGGGTGATCCGGCACGCCATTGGGCTCGTCGATCCGCAGGGCGTCCAGCTGAAGGCGTTCAAGGCCCCTACCAAGGAGGAACGCGCCCACGACTACTTGTGGCGGATCCGCAATGCCCTGCCCGGACGCGGCATGATCGGCATCTTCGACCGTTCGCAGTACGAGGACGTCCTGGTGGTGCGGGTGGACTCACTGGTTCCGGCGGACGTATGGGGCAAGCGCTACGACGAGATCAACGCCTTCGAGGCTGAGCTGGCGGCGTCGGGCACCGCGATCATCAAGTGCATGCTGAACGTGTCCTTCGACGAGCAGAAGGCGCGGTTGCTCGAGCGCCTGGAGGATCCCAGCAAGCACTGGAAGTACAACCCTGGGGATGTGGATTCCCGCTCGAAGTGGCCGGCCTACATGGAGGCGTACGAGGCAGTCCTCGAACGCTGCAACACCGCCGTGGCGCCGTGGCACGTGATCCCGTCCAACCGCAAGTGGTACCGCGACTGGGCGGTGGCGGAACTGCTGCGCGAGAAGCTGGCGGGCCTTGAACTGCAGTGGCCGCCGGCGGAGTTCGACGTGGCAGCCGAGAAGCTGCGGGTCGCCCGGACCTGAGACTCGAGGGGCAGGGATCAGGCGCTGACGATGCTCAGGTGAGAGCTGACGTCATCGACCAGCTCGACCTCCTCGGCGAAGCCGAAGTCGAGCAGGTCCATGGCCGCGAACGCGTAGCGCGCCAGTACCAGGTCGAGCACTTCGTGTGCCGCCCCGATCGGATCGCTGACGGACACCGCGCCGTAGCGGTACGCGAGATCGGACTGGGCGTGATAGGCGTCGTCAGGGCTGAGGAAGAACGACCCGACGGCGATGTGGCGACGTCCCTGCGCTCGCAAGCCCATGATCGCCTGGGCGACGGAAGGACCGGATTCGTCGGCCACGGCAGTCAGGCAGGGGAGCCGGTGATGGGTTGACCACTGCCGCGAGCGCCGGGCCAGGAGCGCTGCGCCGCGGACGTCGCCGGCGTTCTCAGCGGACATCACGAGCCCGTCCAATTCGAGGCAGCGCGCGTGACTCAGGGCGTGCCGCATCCGCTGGTCGAGGACGGTCAGCAGGCTGATTTCGGGGCCGATCGGGCGGGAGGTGGTGAAGCGGATGTCGGGGTGGTTCTGGCGGGAGCGGCACAACAGTCCGTCCACCTGAGGGTCCGCGTCAACGGCGTTGGTCAAGTGCAGCGGCACGAAAACGATCTCACGGACATCCTGCCGCGCCAGTTGCGTGACCACCTGTGAGCCGCTCGGGGGGCATTGGTCGAGGAAGGCGACATGAATCGACATTTCTGGACGCAGTGCCTGGAGCCCCTTGCGGAGTTCGTGCGCGACCTGGGCAACCTGCGGATCCGAACTGCCGTGAGCGACCACCACGAGGGCGGGAGCAGTCATGAGCGTGCCTTCCTAGGTCTTGAAAGGGGGCGGCTCCGTTGCCGAGCTTGCGTTCTTAGATTTCCCTGAACGAGTACCCTTCGCAAATCGAGCAGCCACATTATGAGACGCTTGTCCGTAATATGAGATATCGGGCGCTCAGGGGTCGAATTTCTGCAATGTGGCTAGGCGAAACCA
>CAYUWV010000279.1:0-2989 GCA_964448385.1 uncultured Propionibacteriaceae bacterium
CCAGGGTCGCGTGGTGTGAGCAGTGGCGTAACCTAGGGCCCACCATGACCACACCCGACCCCGACTGGCTCGCCGAGGTCACGGAGCAGGCGCTGGTCAGCCAATTCGGGCCCCACGCCACCCAGGCCGGACGCAGCTACGCCGAGACCGGCAGGGTTGGCCGCATCAGCCAGGGCGGCGGCGGTCAGGAAGTCGTCTTGATCGCCCCGGTGCGCGGGTCGGGGTATCGCTCATACCAGACGGTCGTCCGCTGTCGCCCGGCGTCGGGCTGGCTCAGCTCCAGCTGTTCGTGCCCCGTCCGGAACCAGTGCAAGCACGGGGTCGCCGTGCTCTTGGCCGCCCGCGCCGCGCAGGTCAAGCTCGCCACGCCGTCGTGGCAACGCGCTCTCGAGCAGGTCGCTGACCAGGTGCGGCGAGCCGAGACGCCCGGCACTCCCTTGGCCCTGCAGTTCGACCGCGGCTCCACCGGTCAGATCACCCTGCGTCCGCTGGTGCGCGGCAAGCAGGGACGCTGGGTGAAGTCCGGAGTCAGCTGGGACGCGCTGGAGCGCACCTGGGGCGGCGCCTATGTCGAGACCCAGCTGCGCGTGCTGGTCGCGCTCAAGCGTGCCCGTCGGGCGCCGGAGACCTACAGCTACTACGGCTACCGGTCCGACGTGCTGAACCTGGGGGAGCTGGGCCCGCAAGCCTGGCCGCTGTTGGGCGAAGCCCAAGCCGCCGGAGTCGAGTTGGTGCCCGCCTCGGGGGTTCCCCCCGTCCGGCTGCTGGCGGAGCCCGCCCGGCTGGTGGCAGGACTGACTCGCGAGGACCAGGACTTGCTGCTGGAATCCCAGGTCGAGGCCGACGGACGGCGCTGGTCTGTGGTGAACGGCAATCTCGTGGGAGAGCCACCCCACGGGGTCGTGTTGCCCGTGGCCGAGGAACTGCTGCTGGGGCCCTTCAGCGCGCCACTGACCCCCGCTCAGCGCGCCATGCTGCTGCAGCATCCGCGGGTGCACATCCCGGCCGAGGACGTGGGGGTCTTCGCCGCCGGCTTCCTGCCGGCGCTGCGGCAGGTCGTCGAGCTGCAGGTGGCGCCCGATCTCGAGTTGCCTCAGGTGGAGCCGCCGACGGTGTGGCTGCGCGTCCGCTTCGAGCCTGAGCACGCCACGACCTTGACGTGGGGCTTCCGGTACGTGACGGGGCCATCGGTCGTGGAGGTGGGGGCGAATCCCGCGCCGCAGGATCCGCCGGTGCGCGATGCCGAGGCCGAGCGGCAGGCGATCGCCGGCTTGCCCCAGCAGACGTGGGCCACCTGGACCGACGGTCTGGGACGGCTCCGGCTGGTGCCGGACGCCCACCTCAAGGGGGCCGCCTCCGCCGCGTTCGTCACCGACTGGCTGCCCATGCTGCAAGAACTGCCGGGCGTGGCCGTGAGCCTCAGCGAAGCGGCGCCGACGTACCGCAGGGCCGAGGCTGCCCCCGTGGTGAGCCTGGCCGTCAGCGACCCGGCCGAGGGCGTCACGGACTGGTTCAACCTCGACATCCAGATCACCATCGACGGTGAGACCGTGGACTTCCGGGCGTTGTTCACGGCCTTGGCGCGCGGTGAGTCCCATCTGATCCTGGACTCGGGGACGTGGTTCAGCCTCGACCGTCCGGAGCTGGAGCAGTTGCGCCGGGTGATCACCGAGGCGCGGCAGCTGCAACCCGACCCGTCCGGACGGCTGCGGCTGCGGGCCGAGCATGCCGGGCTGTGGGAGGAACTGGTCGAGCTGGGCGTCGTCGCCTCGCAGTCCACGGCCTGGCGGGAGTCGGTGTCGGCGCTGCTCGACCTGACTCAGGTGCCGCAGCTGCCGTTGCCGGCCGGACTGCAGGCCACGCTGCGCAGCTACCAGGAGGACGGCTTCCGCTGGCTCAGCTTCTTGTGGCAGGCCAGGCTGGGCGGGATCCTCGCCGACGACATGGGGCTGGGCAAGACCGTCCAGATGCTGGCGGTGGTGATCGCAGCGGCCGAGCGGGGCGAACTGAACCACCCCGTGCTGGTGGTCGCGCCGACCTCCGTCGTGGGCACCTGGGTCAGCGAGGCGGCCAGGTTCGCACCCGGGTTGCGCGTGGTGGTCGTGGACCGGACGACCCGCAAGCGCCCCGAATCGCTCGCCGAGCTGCGGGCGGCCGCCGATGTCGTGGTCACCTCGTACACGCTGCTGCGGCTGGAGGAGGACGACTACGCCGCACACGCCTGGGCGGCCGTCTTCCTCGACGAGGCGCAGTTCGTGAAGAACCGGCAGGCCCGCGTGTACAAGGCCGTCCGACGGCTGCGGGCCCGGGTGAAGTTCGCCATCACCGGCACTCCGCTGGAGAACAACCTGATGGACCTGTGGTCGCTGTTGTCGATCAGCGCCCCGGGCCTGTTCGCCAACCCCGACGTGTTCGCCGAGCTGTATCGCCGTCCGATCGAATCCGGCGCCGACCCCACCGCCCTGCAGCGGCTCCGCCGCCGCGTCCGGCCCCTGATGCTGCGGCGGACCAAGGAGGCGGTGGCCTCCGAGCTGCCCCCCAAGACCGAACAGGTGTTGTCGGTGGCGCTGGCCCCCAGCCACCGCCGGATCTACGACAAGCACTTGGCGGCCGAGCGCAAGAAGGTGCTCGGGCTGGTGGGCGACCTCGAGAAGAACCGGATCGCGATCCTGGCGTCACTCACCCTGCTGCGCCAGCTGAGCCTCTCGCCTGCGCTGCTGGATTCGAGCCTGCCGGCCCAATCGGCGAAGATCGACACCCTGGTTGACCTGCTCGAGGAGATTCGTGCCGAGGGGCACCGGGCCCTGGTGTTCAGCCAGTTCACCAGCTTCCTGCGCCTGGTGCGCGACCGGCTGAGTGCCGAGAAGATCGGCTACCAGTACCTGGACGGACGGACGCGCGACCGGGCCGCTCGGATCGACGCCTTCCGGGGCGGGACGGACCCGGCCTTCCTGATCAGCCTCAAGGCGGGCGGCTTCGGGCTCACCCT
>CAYUWV010000280.1:0-1380 GCA_964448385.1 uncultured Propionibacteriaceae bacterium
ACCGACTCGTCCCCGATCCCGCTGTCGGTGATCACGCCGGCGACGTCGCTCAGCGGCAGCACGCTGACGAAGCCGGCCCGGCCGTACTTCGACGAGTCCGCGAGCAGCCAGGTCTCCTCCGCTCGCTCATGCATGGCCCGAATCGCGTCCGCACCCTCGGCGAACTGGGTCGTCAACCCGCGCTGAGCCGTGAACCCGTCAGTGCCGATGAACGCCAGTCGGACGTTGTACTCGTTGATGATGGTCAACACCTGCGTGCCGGTGAAGGACTCCGTCTCGTGATGGAACTGCCCACCGGTGACGATCAGCCGCAGTCCACTGTTCAACCGGGCCGCCGGGATGGTGAGGGTGGAGTTGGTGACAACCTGAAGCCCCTGGCGCTCCGCCAGTCCCTTCATCAACAGGGCGGTCGTGGTGCCGGCCTCGATCATCAGGCTGTCGCCGTCCCGGACGAGCCCGGCGGCCCGTGCGGCGATCCGCTCCTTCTCGGCCATGTGATGACGTTGCCGTTCCAGGACGGTCTGAAAGGTGCTCGCCTGCGCCCCTCCGTGGGTGCGCAGCAGGAGCCCCCGGCTTTCGAGCTCCCTGAGGTTTGCCCGGATCGTGACTTCGGAGACGCCAAGGTCGCGCGAGAGGGCTGCCACCGACAAAGAGCCGTCCTTGGCCAGCAGGTCGAGAATGTACGCCTCGCGGGACTGCTTCTCGTTCATCGCGTCCTCTTTCATTCAAACCGCTATCGAAAGGGCATCGTAAGGGCACCGACCCAGTGAAACAACCTGGCCCAGACACCGGCGACTACCCGCACCCCAGCAGCACGAAACGGCTGTGGGCCTTGAGTCAGACTCAAGACCCACAGCCGTGTCAGTGGGGATGGGCCGAAGCCCTGCGGACGGGTCAGTCGACGGCGGACTTCAGCACCGCGAGGACCTCAGCCTTGGTGGTCGCCCCCTGCAGCGCATCACGCACCGCCTGACGGGCCAAAGCCCGCGAGAGCTTCGCGAGAATGCGCAGGTGCTCGTCCCCGGCGTCCGACTCAGGCACGGAGATCAGGAACACCAGCCGCGCCAGGTCGCCACTGGGCGACTTCCAGTCGATGTCCTTGGCCCGGGCGAAGGCGACCATCGGGCTCGCGGCGCCGTTGGACTTGGCATGCGGGATCGCGATCGTCTCGCCGACCGCGGTCGACATCAGGTTCTCCCGAGCCAGCGCGCTGGCGACCACAACCTCCGCGTCGGCTACCTGCCCGGTCGCGACCCCCAAGGCCACCAGTTCCTTGATCATGGCGTCGCGGTCGGTCGCTTTGGCGTCCAGCAGGATCGTCTGCTCGCTGATGTAGTCCAACACGCTGGCCGGACGGACCTTGGTGGCGACTGCGACGCC
>CAYUWV010000280.1:1480-2979 GCA_964448385.1 uncultured Propionibacteriaceae bacterium
GCGGGCCTTCCTGCTGCCGAGTTGCATCAGGAAGAGGGTGAGGAAGGCGGTGATCAGCGCGCCGACCGCGATGCACAGGACGAAGAGCAGCGGCTGGCCGACGCCGCCCAGGACCGCCACGATCAGGCCGCCCCACATGACGTGGCTCTCGACACCCAGCATGCCCGCCAGGGCGGCACCGATCGCGCTGCCGATCACGTTGGCCGGGATGACCGACAGCGGATGGGCTGCGGCGAACGGAATGGCGCCTTCGGTGATCCCGAAGAAGCCCATGAACCCCGCCGCGATGCCGTTCTGGCGCTCCGACTCGTCGAAGGTCTTGCGGGCGATCAGGGTCGCGATGAACATGCCGATCGGGGGGATCGCGATGGCGACTGAGGTCATGCCCTGGGGGATGTAGTTGCCGGTCGCGATCAGGCCGCCGGCGAACAGGAACGCCACCTTGTTGACGGGGCCGCCCATATCGAATCCGATCATCGCGCCAAGAATGAGACCCAGCACCACCGGTGCCACGCCCTGCATGCTCGACAGCCAACTGGTCAGACCCAGGAAGATGGCGGCGATCGGGCCACCGAGGACGTAGATGAAGGTCAGGCCGACGATCAGGGTGGTCCCGATCGGGATGACGATGATGGGCCAGATGGGGGCGAGGTACTTGTGCACCGGGATCTTCTTGATCGCCAGCGCCACGTAGCCCGACATCAAGCCAGTGACGATGCCGCCCATGAAGCCGGCGCCGGATTCGGAGTTGTAGAGCGCCGGTGTCATGGCGAGCATGCCGGTGATCATGCCCGGAGCCAGGCCCGGACGGTCGGCGATGGCGTAGGCGATGAAGCCGGACAGGATCGGCACCATCAGGGTGAACCCGAGGCCGCCCAAGCCGGCGAGGATCGCGAAGAAGGAACCCTCGGGGATCGCCAGCCCGGCGGGACCGGGCACGCCGCCGATGCCGTACGCGATGGCGATCAGCAAGCCACCGACCACCACGAACGGGATCATGTGGGACACGCCGTTCATCAGGGTCCCATAGAGACCGGAACGCTGCTGCACCGCTTTGGTTTGGCCGCTGCCCGAGTTGGCCAGGGGCTTCGCGGCCAGGCCGCGCTGGATCAGGTCCTCCGGCTTGTGGATGCCCTCGGCAACCCCGGTGACGACGACCTTCTTGCCCTCGAAGCGGGCGAGGTCGACCTTCGAGTCGGCGGCGATGATGACGGCCTCAGCCCTGGCGATGTCCTCCGGCTTGAAGGTACCCTCCACGCCGATCGAGCCGTGCGTCTCCACGTCCATCGTGTAGCCGAGCCGCAGTGCGGCCTGTTCCAGGTTCTCGGCGGCCATGTAGGTATGGGCGACGCCAGATGGGCACGCCGTGATGGCCAGCAGGTGGCGCTTAGCGCTCATGTTCACACTTCCTTGAGTGGGTGACGGGCGACCTGCGATCCTTTCCGCCAACTTCCGTTTCGTTGGATTCGAAAGCTGCGTCGCTGAGAAGAGCGTACGCC
>CAYUWV010000281.1:0-2972 GCA_964448385.1 uncultured Propionibacteriaceae bacterium
GCTGAGGTGCAGGTGTACAGATCGTTGCCCGAGCTGGCGACCGACCTCACGGCGTTGGTGGAACAGTTCTGTTCGTGGTCGGCGTGCAGGATGAAGAGCACCTCGACGGCGCGCACCAGCCGGGGATCCGCCACGTAGCGACGTTCGGCCTGCTTGAACAGCATCTGCAAGAAGTTGTGGCAGTAACCGTAGGAGTCGTCGGGATTGATGTAAGGCTTGGCCTTGCCCTTGCGATAGGCGAATGCGGCCAGGGTCGGCATCTTGCCGATCAGGCGGGCGATGTTGAGCGCCCGGGCGGCGGGGTCGGTGAAGTTGTGCGCGTCCGGATAGAAACTGTAGAACGCCGCGGTGGAGGCCATCAGGATCGACATCGGGTGGGCGTCATAGGGGAAGCCGGCCAGGAGGGTCTTGAGCTTGTCGGGAAGCATGCGGTGTTCGGTGATCAGCGCTTCCCACTCGGCCAACTGGGTCGGGTTCGGCAGCTCACCGTTGAGCAGCAGCCAGGCCACTTCCAGGAAGGTCGACTTCTCCGCGAGCTCGGCGATCGGGTAACCGCGGTATTCGAGGATGCCCGCATCGCCGTCGATGTAGGTGATGGACGAGCGGCAGGAGGCGGTGTTCATGAAGCCGGGGTCGTAGGTGGCCAAAGGTTCGCCGTCGATGACGAACTGACGCAACTCTGGGGCACGAATCGTGGCATCTGTGATCACCAGGTCGCGCTCGGTGGCGGAAGCCGGGTGACGGATCTGCAGGATGTCAGTCATGCAGGCACCCTAAGGCGTCGGGGTTACGACGGTGTCACGTCCCGCTGCTTTTGACCCTGCCTGCCCCGCAAGGTAACCTAAGGCGCTGTTGCGCTGTGGTCTGCCCTGGGCACATCCCGCACTGCCGATTGTGAAGACAACTCATGGAAGCAGGTCTCAAGACCGTGTCTACGTACAGCCCGAAGCCTGGCGAAATCACCAGGAAATGGCACGTCATCGATGCCGAGGACATCGTCCTCGGTCGCCTCGCGGTGACCGCGGCCACGCTGTTGCGCGGCAAGCACAAGGCCCAGTACGCCCCGCACGTTGACACCGGCGATTTCGTCGTCGTCGTGAACGCTTCCAAGATCGCTCTGACCGGCAAGAAGCGCACGGACAAGCTGGCCTACCGCCACTCCGGTCGTCCGGGTGGCCTGAAGTCCGTTCCCTACGGTGAACTCCTGGACTCCGATCCCCGTCAGGCCGTCGAGCGCGCTGTCTGGGGCATGCTGCCCAAGAACAAGCTGAGCCGCCAGCAGATCAAGAAGCTCAAGGTGTACGCCGGCCCGGAGCATCCGCACAGCGCGCAGCAGCCGCAGCCCTACCACATCAGCCAGATCGCTCAGTGACTCCAGGAAGCAGCACCGTGACCGACATCGTGGAAGAGACCGTGACCACCGACGAGATCGCCCCCTTCACCGAAGGGGAGCGCGAGATCGCCTACCGCGCCGAGGCTGTGCCCAGCTCGGCACTGCCTGGTGGCCGTCCGGCAGTTGTCGCTGCCAGTGCTGCGACCGGTCGTCGCAAGGAGGCCATCGCTCGCGTCCGGATCGTGCCGGGCAGCGGGCAGTGGAAGATCAACGGGCGCACCCTTGAGGACTACTTCCCCAACAAGCTTCACCAGCAGACGGTCAACGAGCCCTTCGTGACCGCCGCGGTCGTGGGGTCCTACGACGTCGTTGCCACCATCGTGGGTGGCGGCGTCACCGGTCAGGCCGGGGCGCTGCGTCTCGGGATCGCCCGCTCGTTGAACGCCGTGGACGTCGAGGCCAGCCGTCCGGCCCTGAAGAAGGCCGGTCTGCTCACCCGTGACGCCAGGGTCAAGGAACGTAAGAAGGCCGGTCTGAAGAAGGCCCGCAAGGCTCCCCAGTACAGCAAGCGGTAGGCGCCCCGGGTTATGGCTCGGTTGTTTGGCACCGATGGGGTGCGAGGCACGGCCAACCGGGACCTCACTGCTGAGATTGCCCTGAGCCTGGCGGTTGCCGCTGCGCACGTGCTGGGTGAGGCAGGGGCATTCGGGAGCGGACGGCGTCCGGTGGCGCTGGTCGGCCGGGACACGCGTGCCTCAGGGGAGTTCCTTGAGGCCGCGGTGATCGCGGGCCTGGCGTCTGCCGGGGTCGATGTCGTGTGCCTGGGGGTGATTCCCACCCCCGGCGTCGCTTTCCTGGTGAATCATCTCGACGCCGATCTCGGAGTGATGCTGTCGGCCAGCCACAATCCGATGCCTGACAACGGCATCAAGTTCTTCGCACGCGGCGGGATCAAGTTGGACGATGATCTCGAGGACGCCATCGAGGAGCAGCTGGATGCCGAGTGGAATCGTCCGATCGGCGCTGATGTCGGACGGGTCACCCATGCCCCAGAGGCAGTGGAGGCCTATGTGGCCCACCTCGTGGCCAGTCTCGGGGGGGATTCCAGTCTCGAAGGCCTGACGGTGGTGGTCGACTGTGCCAACGGCGCGGCCTCCCTCACCGGGTTGGCTGCCTTCGACGCGCAGGGCGCCACGGTCGTTCCGTTGCATGCGGCCCCAGACGGTCTGAACATCAATCTCGATTGCGGGTCCACCCACCTCGGCTCGCTGCAGCGTGCGGTCGTGGAGCGAGGCGCAGATCTCGGCATCGCGTTGGACGGCGACGCGGACCGCTGCCTGGCAGTTGACCACACCGGGGCCGTGGTGGACGGTGACCAGATCCTGGCCATCATCGCGCTGGCGATGAAGGAGGCACGCACGCTGCACAGCGACACCGTGGTCGCTACGGTCATGAGCAACCTCGGCTTCCTGCTCGCGATGCGCAAGCACGGCATCACGGTGGACGCGACCAAGGTCGGCGACCGCTACGTGCTCGAAGCCATGAACGCCAACGGCTTCACGCTCGGGGGCGAGCAGTCGGGCCATGTGATCATGAGTGAGTTCGCGACCACCGGCGACGGGGTGCTGACCGCGCTCCA
>CAYUWV010000282.1:0-2954 GCA_964448385.1 uncultured Propionibacteriaceae bacterium
CGATCGGCGTGGAGGGCTCGAGCGCGGGCAAAGAGCTCGCCACCATGCTCCGCGAGAACGCGACCGCGCCCGCCGGCCAAACCGGGCTGGGTGCGCTGCTCAAGACGGCCCGGCCCCAGCTGGACGCCGCTCTGGTGTCGCTCACGGCTGTCGCCGATCGCTACCTCGGCTTGAGTGACCAAGACCTCGTCGCCCCGCTGGCAGAGGCGGTCCGCGAGGCCAAGCAGATCCTGAGTCCGCTGGATTCGGTCCTGCAGCGCAGCCACTCGATGCTGGCCTTGGAGCGGTTCTTCCTGGCCACGCCGCGGCGCATCCTGATCGTGTCCCAGAACAACGCCGAACTGCGCCCCACGGGCGGGTTCATCGGCAGCTACGGCCTGATCGAGGTCGGTCCGGACGGGTTGTCGCTGGTGAAGTACGAGGACGTATACACCCTGCAGCATTCAGAGCTCATCCTCTCCCCCGCCGGGGCGACGATGACCGGGAAGTACCTGCAACTGCGCGACGCCAACTGGTGGATCGACTACCCGACCAGCGCGCGCACCATCCTGCGGCTATGGCAGGACCTCGATCAGCCGCCGGTGGACGGCATCGTCGCCGTGGACGTGGTTGCGATGCGCGACCTGTTGCGCATCTTCGGTCCAATCACCATCGCCGAGTTCAACGCGACATTCACGGCAGACAACCTGCTGGAGCGCCTTATCGAAATCGTGGAGATCCAGATGGGCCCGACCGGCGACCCCCGCAAGGGGGTGCTGGTGCGGCTGGCCAACGAGCTCACCCGCCGGATGATGGACATGAAGGCTGACGACCTGCTGGAAACCTCGGCGGCGCTGGGGAAGTCGGCCAACGAGAAGCACGTGCAGCTGTATTTCACCGACGCCCAGACCCAGGCGGCGGTGGACGAGGCGGGCTGGGCGGGTGCCATCGACCCGCCCGAGGGCACGACCGACCTGCTCGCCGTGACCAACGCGATGATCCGGGCCAGCAAGTCGAACATGGCCGTCCGGAAGTCGATCGACTACCGGGTCACCCTCGCCGCCGACGGATCAGCCGACACCACCGTCGTCCTCAGCTACAGCAACACCGATCCCCTTCTCGACGGGATCCTGCGGCGTTGGTTCGGCAACTACCTTCGGGTCTACCGGCCCGTCGGCACCCAGTTGGTTCAAGACACCGCCGATGCCCCGGTGACGACCTTGGTCACCGACGAGATGGGCCTGCCCGCGGCCACCCGAGCCTTCCGCCTGTATCGAGGCAACCTTCTGCAGCAGGTGATCCGCACCACGGTGCCGAACGCGCTCGTCTCGGGCCGGGCTACGGTGGTTCCCCGGTCGCCGGTGGCGCTGGGCGCCGCTGCAGCGCCTACGACGCCTGCCGACCGTGTCTCGCACTACCGGCTGCTCATCGTCCGGCAGGCCGATCTCGACAACGTGCCGACCACAGTGTCGGTGACGCTGCCGGCCGGCTGGTCGGTTTCGACCGCCAGCGCGTGGAAGCGCACGACCGGCCAGGCCCTGCCCGTCACGAGCCAGAGTCAAACAGTCACGTTCGCTGCCCCGCTGGACGGGGATGTGATCCTGGACGTGGAGACCGTGCGGGGTTGACGCGAATGACCTGGGAGCGGTGGCTGCGCCGCGGCGTGAGCACGCTTGGCTGGCTGGCCGGCCTGACGGGCGCTCTGCTGGTCCTGCTCCGGGCGTTTCCCGGGGTGCAACTCTGGCACCCGCTCCTGACTCTCGCGGCCTCGTTCATTCCTTACGGCATCCTCGCGTGGCTGATCGCCACCCTTGCCTTGGTGTTCGCCCGCCGGTGGTGGGTGCAACTTGGTTCCGTCCTGACGGTGGCCGCGCTGCTGCTGCAGCTGGCCTGGACGCGGCCTTACTGGCCCTGGCAGTCACCGACGACTGACACAGACCTGACGGTGATGACACAGAACACGTACTACGGCTGGGCCAACCCCGCTGAAATCCTGGCGGCCTTGGATCGGTATCACCCCGACATCGTGGTGCTGTCGGAGGCAACCATGCAGCTGAAGGGACTGTTCGAGGATCCGCGCTGGCAGGCCCAGCTTCCGTACCACGTGGGCGCGCCCGGCCAGGACTGGCATAGCGAGAGTCTGATGGTCTTCTCCCGGGCCCCGCTGACCCCGCTGGCAGGGGACGATCCCGCCGAGCACTATCGCGTGCTGCGCGTCGAGCTGGCCAGTGGCCCCGTTTCGGTGATCGCCGTCCATGCCGATAACCCGACCGATCGTTTCGAGGGATGGGTGTCGGACCTGGCGAAGGTGCGCGCCGCAGCGTCGCAACTGATCGGTCCCCTGGTCGTGCTCGGGGACTTCAACGCGGTGCGGGAGCACGCTCCGCTGCGCGATCTGCTGTCGGTGGGCCTGACCGATGCTGCCGAGCAAGCGGGAGCAGGCTTCCTGCCCACGTACCGAGCCGACACCTGGTTTCCCCCGCTGATCCGGATCGACCAGATCCTGGTCGAAGAGCGATTGTCTGCCAGTTGGATGACGTCGCTCCCTGTTCGTGGGACCGATCACCGGGGTCTAGTGGCGGGGCTGGCTCGGCGCTAGACAGCGAACCGCTCGCTTCAGCCCACGAGTGGACGGTAGATCGCCGAGTACGCCTCGGCCACAGCGCCCCAGGTGAAATCCGCCACCGCAGCCCGGCCCTCATCGGCCAGGTAGTTGCTCAGCAGCGGGTCAACCAGCACCTGCCGCATGGCGCTGGCGATGCCCGACGGGTCCTCCGGGTCGACCAGGATGCCCGTCCGCCCGTTCTCGACGAATTCGGCCGGACCTCCCCGACGTGTCGCGAGCACCGGGATCCCCGCGCGCCAGCCCTCCAGGACGGTGATGCCGAAGGCCTCGATCCGACTAGGCACCACCAGCAGCTCGGCCGCCTGCAGCACGCTGCCCACCTCGGGACGGGCCAGCGCCCCGACCAGGT
>CAYUWV010000283.1:0-2948 GCA_964448385.1 uncultured Propionibacteriaceae bacterium
GGACGATCTCGGCGCCCAACGTGCGCTGCAGCAGGACGTTGCTGCGCACCACGCGGGAGTGCAGCAGGTCACCCACGATGGCGATTCGCTTCCCTTGCCAGCCCTCGCGACCGAGCGAGCGGAAGTGGTGGCGCATGGCGTAGGCGTCCAGCAGTGCCTGGGTGGGGTGCTCGTGCTGTCCGTCACCGGCGTTGACCACGTGGGCGCGCACCCAGCCGGCCGCCTGGGCCACCGCGCCCGAGGAGGAATGCCGAATCACGAACGCGTCCACGCCCATGGCGTCGAGCGTGAGCATGGTGTCGCGCAGCGATTCGCCCTTCGACGTGGACGATCCCTTCGCCGAGACGTTGATGGTGTCAGCCGAGAGCCACTTCCCGGCGATCTCGAAGGAGGTCCGGGTGCGGGTGGAGTCCTCGAAGAACATGTTGACGACGGTCCGACCGCGCAGCGTCGGCAGCTTCTTGACCGGCCGCGTCTGTACCTGTTGCATCTGTTCTGCCAGGTCGAGGATGCTCTCGGCCTCGCTGAGGCTCAAGTCGCCGGCACTCAACAGGTGTCTCACGGGTGCTCTCCCTTGACCCGGGTGATGGTGACCCGGTCGTAGCCGTCCACCTCGGTGAATCGGACGGCCACCCGCTCGTCGGAACCGGTGGCGATGGTTCTGCCGACGTTGTCGGCAGCGATGGGCAGCTCGCGGTGGCCACGGTCGATCAGCACGGCGAGCCGGACGGCGCGGGGCCGCCCGAGATCCCGCAACGCATCGAAGGCGGCAGCGATCGTGCGTCCGGAGAACAGGACGTCGTCGACCAGCACCACGACGGCGTCATCCACACTGCCCGGGATCGAGGTGCGACCGACCAGCCGCGTGGGGTGGCGCCGAAGGTCGTCGCGATACATGGTGATGTCGAGTTCGCCGACCCTCACGGGCGTGCCCTCAATCTGCTCGACCAGTCTTGCCAGCCGGTGCGCCAAGCACACCCCGCGGGTCGGGATGCCGAGCAGGAGCAGGTTGGCCGAGCCATGGTTGGCTTCCAGGATCTGGTGAGCCATGCGGGCCACCGTCCGAGCCAGTTCGGTCTCGTCGAGGATGACTCGAATGGGCTCCGCCTCGGGGCTGCCAGTGGGTGGCTGACTCAACGTGGTCGCTCCTGTAGTCTCCGACGACCTTCGACAAGTGGGACGTGGCCGGCTTCGAAGCGCCAATCTAGCTCAGGTCCACTACCCTGTGGGCATGCTTCCACTCCCTGCACAGGTCTTGCTGGAAACCCTGCCGTCGTGGCCGGCCGTCCACGAGCCGAGCATGATGGAACTGCTCAACGTGATCCTTTTCATTCCCCTGGTGATCACTGCTGTGTTCGTCGCCGTCGTGATGGGGCCCGCCTGGCGCTCGAAGGGTGACGACGCCAGCTGATCCTTCGCTCGGCGCCTGGTGTGCCGCTCGCCCAGCTGTCGGGCGAGGCGGACTCAGGCTAAGGCTGCCTCCTGGCAGCGCAACGCTCGCTCGGCGTCGTCGCGGCGCTCGCTCACGAGTCGGCTCACCGAATCGGACAACGACGTGCCGTGCAGCCACAGATCCAGCAGCTGCAGCGTCGCCCGATCCATCAACGGCCGGGGGAAGAGCAGGCCGAGCACATGCTGGCGGATCGCGGAACTCCGCTGTGACCAGCCGTCGCGGCCTTCCGAGATTGCCAGGGCGACGTCGAGGTACTGCCGCACATAGCGGCGTAGCACCTCGTCCTGGCCTACCTGCCAGAACTGGGAGCAGATCTGGTAATGCGTCTCGTTGGGCGTACTGAGGTCTGCGGTGGCGGCCTGCCAGGCCCAGGCTTTGGCCTCAGGCGTCGGCAGCGCGGCCCGAGCGCCGGCCGCACGTTCGGCTCCGGAGGCCGTGGCGTCATTGCCGAGTTCGGCAGCCACTTCCGCCTCCCCAATCACTCCGCGGCGTGCCAGTTGGGTGATGATCTGCCAGCGGAGGTCGGTGTCCACGGCGAGGCCAACGGGCGCCTCCGTGCCGTGGGCCCACGCCTGGATCACGGCGATCACCGGCGGGGACCAAGCGGCGCTGATCAGGGCCCGTGCGAAGGCCAATTGGTGATCGGAGGCCGGCGTCGACTGCTTCAGGAGGCGCGCCAGGCCGCGGCTGAACCGTTCGTTGAGATCGTTGCGCGCCGACGGTGGCGCGTAGTACTCGATGGCGGTTCGTGCCTGAGCCAGGACGGCTCCGACAGCCGTCAGGTCAGTCTCCACCCCGACGCCGGCCAGCACGAGCGAGACGAAGTCGGCAGCACCGAGTTCGGCATCGCGGCACATGTCCCAGGTGGCGCTCCAACACAGGGCGCGCGCCAGCGAGGAGTCAACATCCGACATCCGCTTCACCACGCAGCCCAGGGATTGCGGATCGAGGCGGATCTTGGCGTAGGTCAGGTCGTCGTCGTTGAGCAGCACCAGCTCTGGTCGGCGTTGGCCGATCAGCTCGGGGACCTCGGTCAGCTCGCCGGCGATGTCAGTCTCGACCCGGTGGACGCGCACCAGCCGTCCGTCCGCGTCGGAGTAGAGACCGATGGCCAACCGGTGCTGGCGTAGCGTGGGCCATTCCCGCGGTGCCGACTGCCGAATGGCGAAGCTGCTGAACCGACCCTCGTCGTCGGTGTTGAACTCAGCCCGCAGTGTGTTCACGCCGCTGGTCTGTAGCCACAGCGCGGCGAAGTGCGACAGGTTCCGGCCAGACGATTCGGTCAGCGCGTCGAGCAGGTCGGTGAGGCGGGTGTTGCCCCACGCGTGCCGGGCGAAGTACGTCCGGACCCCGGCCAGGAACGCATCCTGTCCTACGAAGGCGACCAGTTGGCGCAGGACGGAAGCACCCTTGGCGTAGGTGATGCCGTCGAAATTCAGCTCGACCGCCTCGAGATCGACCATGTCGGCCGCAATCGGGTGGGTCGAGGGCAGTT
>CAYUWV010000284.1:0-2926 GCA_964448385.1 uncultured Propionibacteriaceae bacterium
AGGGCTCCGACGAGTAGCCAGTCCCAGGGCGACAGCGCGAAGGTTTCGAAGGGCTGTTGAAGCGCGGGGAGGTACACGATCGCAATGAGGAGGGCCACCTCCCAGATGACCGCCAGATTCAACCACCGGTTCGCGAAAGGTCGCTCGAACACGGAATGGCGGTCGGAGCGGAAGTTGAAAGCCTTGAGGAACTGAACAAGCACCAGCGAGACGAATACCATGCCCATCGCCTCGGGCAGGCTCCGCCCGGAGTTCAGCGCCCAGACGAACAGGCCCAGGTTGATGGCGGTGGACCAGATCCCGCCGGCCACCATGAGGGTCACCACCGGGCGTGTGAAAATGCCGGTGCGCGGGTTGCGCGGCGGGCGGTCCATCAGGTCCGGCTCGGGGGGATCGACGGCGAGCGCAAGGGCCGGCAGGCCGTCGGTAGCGAGGTTCACGTAGAGGATCTGGACCGCAGACAGGGGGAGCGGTAGGCCCAGGAGCACCGCTCCCGTCATCAGGCCAATCTCCCCGATGTTCGATGAGAGCAGGTACATCAGGTACTTTTTGATGTTGTTGAAGACTCCGCGGCCCTCTTCGACGGCCGCCACGATCGAGGCGAAGTTGTCGTCGGTGAGGGTCATCGCGGCCGCCTCTTTCGTGACGTCCGTGCCGGTCATCCCCATCGCGATGCCGATGTCGGCCTGCTTCAGGGCGGGAGCGTCGTTGACGCCGTCGCCGGTCATGGCGACCACGTGATCGTCCGCTTGCAGCGCGGCCACGACGCGCAGCTTGTGCGTGGGAGAAACCCGTGCGTAGACGTCAATCGTGCGCACCTCGCGGCTGAGCTGGTCATCGTCCATCTTGTCCAGCTCGGCCCCGACCACGACCCTGCCGTGGTGAAGGAGTCCCAGCTCGCGGGCCACGGCCGCGGCGGTCTCCGGGTGATCGCCGGTGATCATCACGGGACGGATGCCGGCGCGCTCGCACACCGCTATGGCGTCTCTTGCCTCGGCCCGCGGGGGGTCGATCATCCCGGCCAGCCCGAGCAGGGTCATGCCCGCTTGGGCGGTCTCGAGGTCGGCGTCCTCCTTCACAGCGACGGCGAGCACCCGCAACGCATCACGCGCGAAGGCGTGGGCGACGTCGACCAGCTCGCGGCGGGCGGCGTCGTCCAGCGGCAGGACGCCGGCCGAAGCCACGAAGGCGGTGCAGTCGGGGAGCAGCACTTCCGGCGCGCCCTTCGTGAACGCCACCTTTGCGTTGCCGACGCGATGCAGTGTGCTCATCCGTTTGGTCTCGGAGGTGAACGGGATCTCGTCGACGCGGGGGGCTGCCGCCTCCAAGGCTGCCTTGCTGAGCCCGGCCTTTTCGGCGACGACGACGAGCGCGCCTTCCGTGGGGTCACCCGTGATCAGCCAACCGGCGTCTGACGTGCGCAGTTCCGCGTCGCTGGCCAGCGCCGCTGCCGTCAGCAGCCGTTCCAGTTCGGGCGAGGGCCGGGTCGTGGCGCCACCAGTGGCGAACTCTCCCACCGGTTCGTAGCCAGAGCCCGCAACGTCCCATGTCGCGCCGGCCACCCAGAGCCGGCGGACGGTCATCTCGCCTCGGGTCAGCGTGCCGGTCTTGTCCGAGCAGATCACTGACGTGCTCCCGAGCGTCTCCACGGCCGGCAGCCGACGGATCAGGGCGTTCCGGCGCGCCATCTTCTGGATCCCAAGCGCCAGCGAGATCGTCACCACGGCGGGCAGTGCTTCGGGCACCACGGCGACGGCGAGGGCAATGCCGAACAGGATCATCTCCAGCAACGGCTGGCCGCGAAGCAGCCCCAACGCGACGATGAGCAGAACGACGGCGAGCGCCGCTCGCGCGAGCGCGGACCCCACCCGATCGAGGTTCTTCTGCAGCGGGGTGCGACCAGGCTGCACATCCTGCAGGAGTTGCGCGATCCGGCCGAACTCCGTCTGCATGCCGGTGGCGACGACGACCGCTCGGCCTCGCCCGTAGGTGATGGCGGTGCCCGCGTGCACCATGTTCCTGCGGTCCCCGACCGCGAGTCCCGCGTCCTCCAAACGGTCCGCGTGTTTGGCGACGGGCACGGACTCGCCGGTCAGCGGCGCCTCATCGGCCATCAGGTTGACCGACTCGACGACGCGGGCGTCCGCTGGGACCCGGTCGCCGGAGTGGAGCAGAACGACGTCGCCAGGTACCAGGTCCCGGGCGGGGACCTCGGTTTCGCTGCCATCCCGCAGGACCGACGCAGTGGGCGCCGCCAGCTCGCGAAGCGCCTCGATCGCACGCTCGGCCCGGTACTCCTGGACGAAGCCAAGGAGGACCGCGAACAACACGATGATTGCGATCACGATCGACTCGACCCCGTGACCCATGAAGAAGGAGAGTCCGGTGGCCGCCAACAAGATGAGGATCAGGACGTTCCTGAACTGGTCGGCCAAGATCCGCCAGGGGGACACGCTGCGGGCCGCCCGGATCTCGTTCCGGCCGTGCCGAGCCAATCGGGCTGATGACTCGGACGAGCTGATGCCCATCGGGTCGCTGTCCAGTGAGGCGTAAACCTCGTCAACCGTGCTGGCGTGCCAACGCACGCTCGCCTCCGGGTGGCCAGCGCCTACGTCAGCAGGTCCGTCCATCTGATGACGGTAGCGGATGACACTTGTTCGATTGGGCTGCCGTCGTCGAGCTTGACCGCCATATCCTCTTGACCGCAATACCTCCCGAGTCTGGGAGGCCTGCCGGGCGGCACGCTGTCGGTGGGGCTGACCCAGAACGCGGCTTTCGCCGCGTGCGCTGCCACACCCTCGCGTGCCGCACTCTGGGCGACACGCGCTATCAGGCTTGCCAAGAGGTTGATGGCGCTGGGTTCGCACCTGAGCGGGAGCTGACTTTCAGGTCGCAAGTGGCACCGGCGACGGCTGTCGAGCATAGG
>CAYUWV010000285.1:0-2921 GCA_964448385.1 uncultured Propionibacteriaceae bacterium
AAGATCGCCGCCATCGGCATCCGCGTGTCGCGGCAGACCACGATGCACGGCTTCGCCCTGAACGTGTCGGCCGACCTGGCCGACTTCGGACGGATCGTGCCCTGCGGGATCGCGGATGCAGGCGTCACATCGATCAGCGACGAGCTTGACGGTCCCACCCCTGGTCTGGTCGAGGTCGCGTCGCGGCTCGAGCCGCTGCTGTCGGAGATGTTCACCTTCCAGCCGTACCTCAGCTCCCCCGACTGCGCTGCGCTGAGCCGCACGGGTGCCCCGACGGTGACGATGGGCCTGACAGTCTGAGCCGATAGGATGGGTGGGTGACCGTGACACCTGGCCGTCGGCTGCTTCGCTTGGAGGTGCGCAATGCCGCAACCCCCATCGAGCGCAAGCCGCCGTGGATCAAGACGACTGCCACGATGGGGCCTGACTACCGCGAGCTGCAACAGCTGGTGAAGGACGAGGGGCTGCACACCGTCTGCCAAGAGGCCGGCTGTCCCAACATCTTCGAGTGCTGGCAGGACCGTGAGGCGACCTTCCTGATCGGCGGCGATTCCTGCACCCGGCGCTGCGACTTCTGCCAGATCGAATCCCGCAAGCCTTCCGGCTACGACACCGGCGAACCGCTGCGGGTGGCCGAATCGGTGTCGACCATGGGCCTGCGCTACGCCACGGTGACCGGTGTGTGTCGCGACGACCTGCCTGACCAGGGGGCGTGGCTGTACGCCGAGACAATCCGCAAGATCCACGAGCTGAACCCCGGGGTGGGGGTCGAGATGCTCGCTCCCGACTTCTCCGGCTCCGAAGAGCTGCTCAACCAGATCTTCGACACCCTGCCGCAGGTGTTCGCGCACAACGTCGAGACGGTGCCGCGGATCTTCCGCCGGATCCGTCCGGGCTTCGACTACGACCTGTCGCTCGCGGTGCTGGGCATGTCCCGCGCCCGGGGGCTGGTGACGAAGTCGAACCTGATCCTCGGCATGGGCGAGACGCGCGAGGAGATCTCGGTGGCGCTGCAGGACCTGTACGACGCGGGGACCGAGCTCGTCACCATCACCCAGTACCTGCGGCCCTCGGTCCGCCACCACCCGATCGACCGCTGGGTGACGCCCGAGGAATTCGACGACCTCGCCGAGGAAGCCACCGACATCGGATTCGCCGGTGTTCTCAGCGGACCCTTGGTACGGTCGTCCTACCGCGCCGGCAGGCTCTACCGGCAGGCGATGGACGCCCGCACCGAGCCTGCCCCCCACAACACCACCGTCCAGCACGAACACCGGAGCGCATGATGGCAAGCGAGAAGGCCAAGGCACTAGCAGCGAAGCAGAAGGCCGACGCCAAGGCGGCCAAGTTGGCGAAGAAGAACTCCACCGACCCGCGCGACTGGAGCTGGTACAAGCAGATCATCGAGACCTACAAGATGACCGCCCAGGTCGATCCGCAGCTCAACAAGATCGTTCCGGCCGTCGCGCTCGGGGTTGCGGTACTGGTGAGCCTGGTCGGCATCTGGGTGCCGCCGTGGTGGATGTGGCTGGTCACCGGCATCATGGCCGGCCTGGTCGCCGCCCTGTACGTGCTGCTCAACCGCGCCAAGAAGAGCACCTACAAGCGCTATGAGGGCCAGCCCGGCTCGGCTGAGGTCGCCTTGTCGATGCTCGACAAGAAGAAGTGGGTCTACACCGCCGCCATCACCGCCACCCGCCAGCTGGACGTGGTGCACCGCGCCGTCGGCCCCGCCGGGATCGTGTTGGTCGGCGAGGGGTCACCCGCGCGGCTCAAGGCCCTGCTGGGAGCTGAAGCCAAGAAGCACGAACAGGTCGCCTACGGCGTGCCGGTCACCACCGTGGTGATGGGCGCCGGCGCCGGCCAGGTGCCACTGGACAAGCTGGCCGATCACCTCAAGAAGCTGCCGGTGGCGCTGCAGCCCATCCAGGTGACCGAAGTGCGGCAACGGCTGCGGGCGCTTGACGCCGTCCGTCCGAAGGCTCCGTTGCCGCGTGGCCCGCTGCCCCAGGCGAAGGGCGTCAACCGCGCCATGCGCGGTCGCTGAGCTTGCCGAGCCTGGTCAACGCCGAACGCATCTCGATCGCGTTCGGCACCCGCATTCTGCTGGACGAGGTCAGCCTGGGGCTTTCCACCTCCGACGTGATCGGCGTGGTGGGCCGCAACGGGGACGGCAAGTCCACCCTGCTCGACCTGCTCACCGGCCGCCGGGAGCCCGACTCGGGGCAGGTGGTGCGCACCGGGTCGGTGTCCATCGGCCACCTCGGACAAGACGAAGCCTTCCCCGCCGGTGCGACGGTGCGCACGGTGATCGTGGGCGGACGTCCCGACCACGCGTGGGCGGCGGACGCCCGCAGCCGCGCCATCGTCACCCAGTTGCTTGAGGGCGTCTCGCTGGAGAAAGAGGTCACCAGCCTGAGCGGTGGCGAGCGGCGACGGGTCAGCCTGGTCGCGCTGATGCTCGCCGGGCATGACCTGTTGGTGCTGGACGAACCCACCAACCACCTCGACGTCGAAGCCGTGGCGTGGCTGGCCGACCACCTCAACAGCCTGCAGGCGTCCGGAACGGCCATGCTGGTCGTCAGCCACGACCGCTGGTTCCTGGACGCGATCTGCACCCGGGTGTGGGAGGTTCACGACGCAAGAGTGGACGCCTACGACGGCGGTTACGCGGCCTACGTGCTGGCCCGCGCCGAGCGGGTCCGGCAGGCGACCGCCAATGAGGCGCGCCGGCAGAACCTGATCCGCAAGGAGCTCGCCTGGCTGCGCCGCGGCCCGCCGGCCCGCACCTCCAAACCGCGGTTCCGGATCGAGGCGGCGAACACGTTGATCGCCGACGTGCCCGACCCCCGCGACACGTTGCGCTTGAAGGAGTTCTCCTCGGCCCGGCTCGGCAAGGACGTGTTCGACCTCAAGCACGT
>CAYUWV010000286.1:0-2875 GCA_964448385.1 uncultured Propionibacteriaceae bacterium
ATAGAACCAGCCAATCAGGGGCTACTGACAGAAACCGTCCCGAAAGGCCCCTGAATGCCCTGCTGGACCTGAGAATCCGATGAGAATATCGAACAGGCATACGAATAAAACCCAGGGCGCAGCGTGCACCTCACGGCTGGCACTCACGGCGAGCGCGACGACGGGCAGCAAAGGCCGGGCCGCCACAACCTCCGCGAGGGCTTAAGGCCCGAGTCCCAGTCTGACGGCAGCCACCTGGAGACCTCGCCGGGACGTGGCGGTCGTCAACCACAGCACCCGCAACTGGGCGAGATCAGCGTGGTTGGACGCCCCCGGGCCTTCCACACGGGCAGGAACACCGCCCTGCCACCGTTCCCTGCTCCAGGCCGCCGGCCCGGTCCTTCCGTCATCATCGGCAAGGAAAGCTCAGACGCGGGACACGAGGGGCTCCACGACGCTCAGCAATTCAGCGCATTTACCTCCCCTCGGGCCGCTCGGGACGCTGAGGCAGGGCACGCGAACCACTTGCTGACTCGCCCGTTACGAGACAGGAGGCCACCTCATGGCCGAAACCGATCTAGACGTCGTCCGAAAAGGCTACGCCGCGTTCATCGCGGGCGACCTTGCCACGTTGAGCGAACTGTTCGCGGAAGACGCGACGTGGGTGGTGCCGGGGAACAACCCCACCTCGGGAACAAAGCAGGGTCGTGATGCCATCATCGCGTACCTGGTGGAGGTGGTGACGCGCTCGGAAGGGACCTTCAAGACCACTCCGCTGGCCTTGGCCGCGGGCGACGGCCACGTCTTCTCCCTCGACCGAAATGAGGCCTCCCGCAACGGACTGTCCCTGAACACCACCGGCGTCAACGTGTTCCTGCTCCGGGACGGGCGCGTCGAAGCAGTCACCCAGTACTTCGAGAACACCGCCGAAACCGACGCATTCTGGGCCTAGCCGCAGGCGGTGGCCCAACGTTCGGCGAGCGCCGAGTCAGAAGTTGGGCGGCGCCTGTCGAACCGCATCGTCGTCCTGGACCGCCTGCCGGGGCATGATGTGGGGGTGATCGATTTCGGCCTTGACCACGAGGTGGCGCTGGTTACCGGGGCGTCCAGTGGTATCGGACAAGCCATCGCGCTGGCGCTGGGACGGGCCGGAGTCGCGGTGGGGTGTGGGGCGCGGTCGGCCCTGCGTACCGCCGAGACGGTGAGCATGATCGAGGCTGCCGGCGGCCGGGCACTGCCCATCGAGTGGGACGTCACCGACCCCGAGCAGGCGGGTGCGGCAGTGGTCGCGGTGGAGCAGGCGTTCGGGCCGCTGAGTCTGGCGGTGAACAACGCTGGGATCGGTGCTGGCACGCCGGCGCTGGAGCTGACCCCCAACCAGTGGCAGGCCGTCTACGACACCAACGTCAGTGGAGTGTTCTACTCCTGCCAGGCCGAGGCGCGGGCCATGAGGAAGCACGGACGCGGCGCGATCGTGAACATCGCCTCGATCTCCGCCACCATCGCGAACCGCAACCTGACCCAGGCGCAGTACAACTCCAGCAAGGCGGCGGTCGTCCATCTCACCAAGTCGCTGGCGGTGGAGTGGGCCTCGCTCGGCATCAGGGTGAACGCAGTCAGCCCCGGCTACACCCTCACTCCCATGAACCGCCGGCCCGAAGTGGCCGCTCTGGTCGCGGAGTTCGCCGACACGACGCCGCTAGGGCGGCTCGCCGAACCGGACGAGATCGCCGGCCCAGTCCTGTTCCTGCTGGGGCCGGCGGCCAGCTACATCACCGGCGTCGACCTGCTGGTCGACGGCGGCTACTGCTGCTGGTAGCCCTGACCGCCACCGGCGAACCTCATCCCGGCGATGGGCGCAGGTGCGGTCCTCAGATCCACGAGCGCGACACCTACTGCGCGAACAAGGCGTCGACGTTCGGCAACTGGTCGAATCGGGTGAAGGTCCCCTCTTCGGCGATCTCCGTTGCCGCTGCCAGGAAGCCGCCCCAGGCGGTGCGCGCGAGCGTGCCCCCGACGCTGATTCTCCGCACTCCCAGCGTTGCCGCTTCCGCCACAGTGGTGAACGGGGCGTTGATCAGCAGGTTCACTGGCATGGGTGACACTGCGGAGACAATCGCCGCGACATGCTCTAGCGAAGAGATCCTCGGGGCATAGAGGCAATCGGCGCCCGCTTCGGCATAGGCGCATAACCTCCGAATGGTCTCCTCGATGTCGGGACGCCCGCAGACGAACCCCTCAGACCGACCGGTCAGCACGATCCGAGTGCCGGTGTCGTCGATGGCGCTTCGCGCAGCCCGTACCCGGTCGACAGCGAGTTCGAACTCAAACAGCGGATCATCCACGTCGCCAGAGGAGTCTTCGATCGACAGGCCAGCGATCCCGGTGAAGGCCGCCCGCGTCACGTTCGCCGCGACGTGCTCCGGCTCTACGGCGAAACCGCCCTGGAAGTCCGCGTTCACCGGCACCGGCACGGCGCCCGCGACCTCACGGAGATGCACGAGCACCTGCTCGAGCCCCACGTGAGTGTCCGCTTGGCCTACCGTCCAGGCGAACCCCGCGCTCGTCGTCGCCAACGCCGGGAACCCCAGCTGAGCCAAGGCCCGCGCGCTACCGACATCCCAAGGATTCGGCATCACAAAGCATCCTGAGGAGTGCAGCCGGTGGAACTCCGCGACGCGGTCCTCGCTGGCGCTCATGGCCCACCTCCGTCCCTTGGCCGGGCAGCATCCACCCGGACGAAACCATGCGGCCCCACCACCCGAGCTCGGATGTGGCCGACCCAGGACTCAGTGTCCGACCGGGGTGGTTCGAAGTCAACGCGCTTCGTCTGGCCATTCGGGGCCGCAGCGGGTCAGGTCAGGCCCGCACTGGATAGAGTCCCGGCATGGAAGGT
>CAYUWV010000287.1:0-2867 GCA_964448385.1 uncultured Propionibacteriaceae bacterium
TACCGTGGCTCCCGGTATTCGTTCGGTTACCCGGCCTGCCCTGATCTGGAGGATCGCCGCGTCCTGGTGGACCTGCTCCAGCCCGAGCGGATCGGCGTTACCTTGTCAGAGGAACTGCAGTTACACCCCGAGCAGTCCACCGATGCCCTGATCGTCCACCACCCGGAGGCGAAGTACTTCAATGCTCGTTGAACGAGGCCGACCCGTGATCTGGCTGGTGGTGCTGATCGGGGCGCTGTTGGCCGGCTGCACACCGTCGGCCCAGCCCACCGTGACCCCATCGGCGACGGTGACCCCGCGGGACTTCACCGTGGCCACGTCCGGACCGATCCACACTGCCGACCCGGCGATCGCCCTCGCCGACAGCGACGTGTTCATCGCCACCAGCGTGTACCAGCGATTGATGCTGGTGCTGCCGGTCAGTGGGGAGCTGAAGCCGGACGCCGCCACGGACTGCATCTTCACCTCGCCGACCCAGTACGAGTGCACGCTGCCGCAGGGACTGCTGTTCCACAACGGCAACGAGTTGACCTCCAGTGACGTGAAGTTCAGCATCCAGCGGGCGCTGCGTTTCGACACCGCGGGGACGTCGACCTCGATGCTGTCGTCCTTGAAGCGGATCGACACCCCCGACCCGCTCACGGTTCGGTTCCAGCTCAGCTACGCCGACAACCAGTTCGGCTACGGGTTGGCGTCGATGGCCGCCTCCATCGTCGACCAGCAGACGTTCGACCCCGACACCGCCCTGCCGTTGGCCTCACTTCCGGTCGGCTCCGGCCCATACCAGGTTGAGTCCATCGCCGACACCGGGGTCACCTTCACGCGTTTCGTCACCTACGTGGGGCCGCTGGTCGGCGTGATTGACCGGATCCGGCTGAATCGCCTCACGGACTCGGTCGCGGGCGAGGCAGCCATCGCCGACGGCACCGCCGACATGATCTGGCGCACCCTTGAGCCCGCCGCGCTGCAGCGCTTGGAGGATGAGATCAAGGCCAGCACCACTCAAACCACAGCCCAGGGCTTCACCCGGTACCCGCTGTCAGGGACCCGGATCACGCGTCTGCTGTGGTCGGTTGATTCGCCGTTGCGCTCCAACGCCACCTTGCGTCAGGGCGTCGCGAAAGCCCTGCAGCAGGACCGGACGCTTCGCTCCGTCGTGCCCGTCGGGGTCGAGGGCGCCGTCGACGCGTTCGAGGCAGGTGGACGCCCGAAGCTGCCCACCGTCAAGGGGGACCGGATCACCCTCACGCTGGCCTACTCGCCCTCGTCCCCTGGCTTCGCCGACCTGGCCAACGTCATCCGCGGACGGATCGAAGAACTGGACAAGGTCAGTGTGCGCCTCGTCACCAGCGGGTCGGCGGATCTGGTGCTCACCGACGCGTTCGCCCACGTGAACACCGCCATGGGTTGGCTGCAGGCCTACACCGACTCGCCACTAGCAGCCAGCCACAACAGGATCGACCAGCTGCAACTCCTGGCCCGAACCACCTCCGGCGACCAGCGTCTCGCCGCCCTGGCCCAGCTGCAGCAGTTGGCTGCCCTCGACGCCACCGTCGTGCCCATCTCGCAATCCGACGGCATCCTGATGATGAACAAGGCGGTGACCCTGGTCGGTGAACCCTTCGGCTCCGGGGGAGAACTCGGCCTGTGGAGCATCCGTCATGGCTGAGTTGAACGGCGTCCGCACCGGACCGTTCGTCGCCGGCGAACGAATCGCCTTGACCGATGCCAAGGGACGCCGGCACTCGTTCGTGCTCAACCTTGGCGGCACCTTCCACACCACCAAGGGCGGGATCAGCCACGACACGCTGATCGGCTCCCCGGAGGGCTCCGTCGTCACCTCGGCGGGGGGTGGCGCCTACCTGGCCTTCCGGGCGCTCATGGAGGAGTTCACCGTCACCATGCCGCGCGGCGCGGCGGTGGTCTACCCCAAGGACGCCGCGCACATCCTCGTCCAGACCGACATCTTCCCCGGCGCTCGGGTGCTCGAGGCGGGGGCCGGATCGGGAGCCCTGAGCATCTTCCTCCTGCGTGCCATCGGTCAGACCGGTCGGCTCTATTCCTACGAGCGCCGCAGCGATTTCGCGGCGATCGCCCGGCGCAACGTGGAGGCGTTCTACGGCGAGCCGCACCCCGCCTGGGAGTTGCGGGAGGGCGACCTGGTCGAGGTGATCGGCCCCGAGGAGGTGGACCGCGCCTTCTTGGACATGCTGGCTCCCTGGGAGTGCATCGACGTCGTCGCGGACGTGCTGATCCCCGGCGGGATGCTGTGCTGCTACGTCGCCACCACCACCCAGCTCGGACGCACCATGGACACCCTGCGGGTGCACGGCGGTTTCACGGAGCCGAAGGCGCATGAGCTGTCGATCCGGGAGTGGCACGCCGAAGGCCTGGCGATCCGTCCCGGCCACGGCACCTCCGGGCACACCGGCTTCCTCGTCTTCGTACGCCGGCTGGCGCACGGCACGACAGCGCCGTTGCGACGCCGCCGCCCTGCCCCAGGGGCGTATGGTCCTGACTACACCGGGCCGCGTCCCGCGGGGGTGACGAGCGAACCCGGACAGGGATGAGATGGACGATCGCGAACAGCTGCAGCGTCAACGCGAGCTGGCAGAACGGCGCCTGGCGGATGCCCGCACCGACCTGCGTTCGCTGGCGCAGCAGAACGAACGGCTGACCCAGACGCTGCAGCAGGCGCGTGACTCGCTGGTCGCGCTGCGCGCAGAACTCGACCAACTGGCCAGTCCGCCGAACACGTTCGGTCTGGTGGTCGGCTGCGGCGAGGACACGGTGGACGTCGCCACCGGGGGTCGGCTGTTGCGGTGCCGGGCCACCCCGGAGGTCGCGATGGGGGCGCTCGTCGTGGG
>CAYUWV010000288.1:0-2864 GCA_964448385.1 uncultured Propionibacteriaceae bacterium
GGTGGCGCCGGCGGGACGGCCCGTTTCTGGGCGTGGTACGCCAGCCGGTTCGGCATGTCGCCGGCGCACGCCGCCCTGCCCCAACTGCGGGCCGCCACGGACCCGCGGGCGCGCGGCGGCGAGTTCTACGGGCCGCGGTTCACGACGTTCGGCCCGGCCGTCCGACTCCAGATCCTGCGCCGCGACAACCCGGAGGCCATCCGCACCCTGTGGGAGGTCTCCGAGCGGGAGACCGGCCTGGCCATCAACCCGTGACCGTGGCAGAGACCGCTCGCAGGCACGCCTACCCCCGCACGCCGCGACCCCAGTGCTCTAAACTGCTGATCGCTCGATCCTGACACCGTCAGGATCCGACCACACCCGCCGGCGCTCATCGCACCGACCGGGACCACCGTCTTCGAGGGGTGCACCATGGAACACTTCAGGACTGGCGCGCACCACCTGCTCCCGCGCGGCGACCAGACCGTGACCTTCCACGGGGTCTGGAGCCATGACCGGACCGTCGTCGACATCCCTACGGGCGACGTGCGCGGTCAGGAGTGCACGCTGGTGTTCACCCTGCGCGTCGACCGGAATCGGCTGGACGGGGACGTCGCGCGGCTGGGGTTCATGGGCAGCCACAACGGCGACATCTTCACCCTGGAAGTCCCGGCCGGCCTGGAGTACCGGACGGGGCTGTGGGACCTGCTGTTCCCGATCCGCTGGTCCGCCACGGTGCCGGAAGCGGGCGACTCTGGTGAGCACACCACGCCGAAGGAGGAGCGGCACTCCTACGCGGGTGCCTTCTACGTGGAGACCGTGCACGGCACCTACTACTGGCTGAAATACCGCGGCGAGTCGGACTTCACGTTCGACTACACGTCGCTGCCCACACTGGCCAGCCTTGAACCTGCGGACGGGTAGGGCGCGCGCCATCGCCGCCGGCTCTTCCCTGCCGCAAGGAGCACGATGACACCACCCGACCTCATGCCTGTCGCGGTGCCAGAGCTGTCCCAGGTGTACCGCGGGGACCATCACGACCCGCATTCGATCCTGGGGCCCCACGCGTGGTACGACCGCGTCACGCTTCGCGTCCTGGACCGCCGCGCCACCGGCATGGTCGCGCGGGGCCCGTGGGGTGAAACCCGCCTGGAACGTGAGTTCCTGGACGTGTGGTCCGGCACCCTGCCCGGCCCGCTCGTGCCGCGCTATCACCTCGTGGCTGAATACCGGGACGAGCACGTGGTCTTGGAAGACCCGTACCGCTTCGGCCCGACGCTGAGCGACGTCGATCTGCACCTGATCAGCGAGGGCCGCCACGAACTCGCCTGGACAGCGCTGGGCGCCCACGTCCGCGAGGTCGATGGCGTCCTCGGGACCGCGTTCGCGGTGTGGGCACCGTCCGCCCGGGGCGTGCGCGTGGCCCCAGCCTCGGGGCCGCGGCTGGCACCGGCACTGCCCATGCGCCGGTTGGGCGCCTCCGGGGTCTGGGAACTCTTCGTGCCAGGAGTGGGTCCAGGCATGCGCTACCAGTTCGAGGTCTTCGGCGCGGACGGTGTGTGGCGGGACAAGGCCGACCCGTACGCCGTGCGGGCGGACACGGCACCGGCAACGCACTCGATCGTCGACGACTCCCACTACGCGTGGGGGGACGACCAGTGGATGGCCGAGCGGGCCGGCCGGCGACCCGAGGCGTCGGCGATGTCGATCTACGAACTGCACACGGGCTCGTGGCGGCGTGGCCTGGGTTGGGACGAACTGGCTGACACGCTCCCCGGCTACCTCACCGACTTGGGCTTCACCCACGTTGAACTCATGCCGGTCACGCAGCACCCCTATGAGGGCTCCTGGGGCTACCAGGTCACGTCCTACTACGCGCCCGACTCGCGCCGCGGTGACCCGGACGGGCTGCGCCGGCTGATCGACCGGCTCCACCAAGCCGGCATCGGAGTGATCCTGGACTGGGTCCCGGCGCACTTCGCCGTCGATCCCTGGTCGCTGTGCCACTTCGACGGCACGCCGCTCTACGAGGACCCCGAACCGTGGCGCGGCTGGCACCCGGAGTGGCAGACCTACATCTTCAACTTCGGACGCCCCGAGGTCCGCAACTTCCTGTACGCCAACGCCCTGTACTGGCTGCAGGAGTTCCACGCGGACGGCCTGCGTGTCGATGCGGTCAGTTCGATGATTTACCTCGACTACGCCCGGCCCTACGGCGGCTGGTTCCCCAACCGGTTCGGCGGAAACGAGAACCTGGAAGCGGTCTGGTTCCTCCAGGAAATGAACGCCACCGCGTCACGCCGCGTCCCGGGCGCCATGATGATCGCCGAGGAGTCCACCGCGTGGCCTGGCATCACCCGCTCGACCGGTGACTGGGGACTGGGGTTCAGCTTCAAGTGGAACATGGGTTGGATGCACGACACCCTCGACTACCTGGCCCGCGAACCGCGCGATCGGGAGTGGCATCGCGACCAGATCCTCCACACGCTGGACTACGCGTGGTCGGAGAAGTACGTCCTGCCGCTGAGCCACGACGAGGTGGTGCACGGCAAGCGCTCCCTGTGGGCGAAGATGCCGGGCAGCCGGGACGAGAAGTTCGCCGGTCTGCGCGCCTACCTGGCTTTCATGTGGGCCTACCCGGGCAAGAAGCTGGTGTTCATGGGTGACGAACTCGCCCAACCCCACGAGTGGGATGCGCACGCCGAGTTGGACTGGGGGCTGCTCGCCCGGCGGGACCATGCGGGGGTGCAGTCGCTGGTGCGCGACCTGAACAGGTTGTACACCGGCACGCCGACCCTGTGGATGGCTGACAACGAACCGGACGCGTTCGCCTGGCTCGCCTCGGAGTCCGACGCGCCCTGCGTCTTCGCGTTCCTCCGCGTCGC
>CAYUWV010000289.1:0-2846 GCA_964448385.1 uncultured Propionibacteriaceae bacterium
TCGCCGACATCGTGGACGGCGACACCATCCGTCCGGGGTCAGGGCGACGAAACCCCTACGTCCGGGACGCTGTTCGGCATCGCGAACGCGTGCCTCTTCCTGTGCAGCGACGAAGCCAAGCTGATCACCGGCGCCGAGTTGTCGGTCGACCTCGGAATGTCGGTCTGCTGAGGTCGGAGAGCTCGTGGGCACCCCGCGCATCCGTCCCTAAATCGCGGCCTGATCGGGGCCTGGCACGTCCCAGTCCTCAGGTGCACGTGTCTTCGAAGGGGCAGGTGGCGCAGTCGAAGGAGTTGACGCAGGGGGTGAGGGCGTGCGCGAAGGCGAGATCGAGGAGACGCCGGTACTCAGCGACGGTCTCGAGGTTGAGGGTGTAATGCACCCGTGCGCCCACCTCCTCGCGGTGCACCCAGCCGGCTCGGAACAGGATGGTGAGGTGTTTCGTCGCTGTTGGTTGGCTGATTCCCAGCGTTTGGGCGACCTGGGTGACCGACAACGGCGATTCCTGGTGCGAGCCGAGCACTTTGATCATCTTCATGCGTGCGGGAAAGCCGAGGGCGGCCTGGAGTTCGCAGGTCCGTTCCACGAGCCCGCGTGAGCGGGAGGGCATGCTGAAGACGCGCGGTAGCGCTGGCCCGCTCACGGCCAGGGGCTTTCGTGACGGCGGGCTCGGGAAGGTTGCCATGGGTGCGCCATGGGGAGGAACTGTACGCGGACGGGGCCGTGGCGCGATCGGCTCACGGACGCCGGACACCGAGGGGCCGAGGCCGGGCGCCGTCGGACCAGACGCCCATGAGGCGGATGGTGGAGTCGACCAGCGAGGAGCGCTGGCGTCCTTCTGCGACCTGCTTCACCTTCTCGAGCATCTTGCGGACCATGAAGACCGATGGGCTGCCGAGAAGTGCGACAACGAGGGCTTTGGGGAGTGCCTTGTCGTAGGGCTCCATCGTGGTGTCGCAGCGGTTGACGAAGCGGGTGCGGCCGTTGGGGAGCTCCTGAAGGACGAAGTTCCAGGTCCACGCGAAGTGTTTGAGCCCGAACGGCGGGAGCAGTGCCATGCCTCCCTGGGCGCTGGGGGGCCGCCGGGTGTCGGACAGGGAGGTGAAGTACTCCCCAGGCTGCACGTCCTCGATCTGCGAGCCGATGCCGGCCTGGTGGTAGAAGAGGAAGTCTCCCGCCTTGACCTGTTGCCAGTCGTCGACGACCTCGTAGGTGTTGTAGATGTGGAACGTGCACAGCCGTTCCAGCCAGGCGAGCGCATAGAAGCCCCCCTTTCTGGTGCCGAGTTGGGCCAGCACCTCCCACACGACCGCCGGTGGGGCGTCGATCTCGATTTCCTCCTGTAGCCGCAGGTACGGGTCGTCGGGAAGCAGCAGGTTGTCGCCGGGAAGAGCTTCGTTCAGGTGGTCCTTCGGGCTCCAGGCACCCCGGCCGTAGGCCCAGAAGTATCCGAACACGGCTGCCGGGACGGTGGCCGTGGCCACGGCGGCTGCTGTGAGCGCCCGCTTCGGGCAGGTCTTCTTCAGTGCTGACATTCGTGACTCCTAGCGGGAGAGCTTCTTGAGGATCTGGTTGGCGGCATACACGCCGGAGATGGCGGCCGGCTCCAGGCCGAGGCCGTTGTGGTCGCCGGCGACGTAGGTGCTGTCGCCATACTGCTGTTCGACGTAGGCGCGGCCGGTGACGTACATGGCCTTGTGCCACTCCTTACGGCCGATGACCTCGTGCTCGAGGAACAGGGCCTCCCGGTCGAGTTCGGGTTCGCGGCTGTAGACCAGGAACGTGCCGTCGTCCTGGAGTGCGGTGAAGATGATCGGTGAGGTGAAGGGGAACAGGTTCATCTCCTCGGAGTCGTACCCGGGACGCAGCCGGCCACGGACGTGCTCGACGAACAACTGGCACGACTGGCGGATCTCGCCCAGGTCGAGGAACCGCGCGGTGACCGCTGCGGGGGTGGCAAACACCACGTTCCGGGCCTGCAGCGTCGCTCCGTCGGCGAGCGTGACGGTGTGGATGCCATCGCTGGCACTGTGGGCGATGACTTCTGCCTTCAGGTAGTGACTGCCCAGGCGGGCGAGTTCGGCCCGCTCGTCGAACGCGAATCGATGGATGGGCAAGACCAGGCCCTGACAGACGTTGAGGAAGTCCAATGCTGTGATCGAGTCCATGTCGACGCCGGTGCAAGCGTAGGAGAACTTGGAGACGTAGTCCGTTGCCACCCCACCCAGGTGGTGCCGCGCGATGAAGTCGGCTGCGGGCTGGCGGAAGAGCCGTCCGATGTAGGGGTCGACCTCCATGGCGTCGGTTTGGGCCATGAACTCGCAGTTCTTCTTGAACCGCTCG
Source organism: uncultured Propionibacteriaceae bacterium (assembly GCA_964448385.1). Taxonomy (GTDB): domain Bacteria; phylum Actinomycetota; class Actinomycetes; order Propionibacteriales; family Propionibacteriaceae; genus Propionicimonas. The sequence continues at coordinate 2,344 of CAYUWV010000289.1, forward strand.
TAGTGCCGGATGAACCGCGCCATCGCGGCACCGAACGCGAGGAACCCCGGCAAGCGCTTCACCGTGTTCAGGCTCAGGGTGCCGAACGAGGTTCCGCGACCGTCGTGGAACCGGCACGACAAGGGGTTGATCCGTGTTCGGCGGCTGACCAGTTTGCCTGCGTGGTGGTAGTTCGACATCACGAAGTACGCGCCGAAGTTCACCCCAGCCGCGGCGTCGTAGCTGATCCGGCCACCCACGGTGTCGGAGACCAGCAGGTAGTCGGCTCCGCCGTCCTGCAGGGCGTGAGCGCAACTCAAGCCGGCGCTCCCGGCTCCGATGACAACGGCGTCGTGAACCATGGCCCACCTTTCATAGCAGTTTTGCTATGACATAAGGTAGCAGAAGGCCGAGCGTTGGTGACCTCCGACGGCGCCGCCTGGCACGGCGGAGGACGAGGCGATGCCGACGGACGTAGGGTTCGACGTAGAGCGACCACAGCGCTGATCGGGAGGGTGAGATGG
>CAYUWV010000290.1:0-2839 GCA_964448385.1 uncultured Propionibacteriaceae bacterium
CTGGTGCAGATCCCCTGCATCGAGCGGAACGCGATCGCCGCGGTGAAGGCGATCACCGCGGCCCGGACGGCGCTGCGCGGCGACGGCCGGCACATTGTCTCGTTCGACAAGGTGGTGGCCACCATGCGGCAAACCGGGGCGGACATGAGCGCGAAGTACAAGGAGACGTCCCGCGGCGGCCTGGCGGTGAACGTCATCGAGTGCTGAACCGGCGCCCGTCCCGCTGCCCGCGCGGCGACACTGCGGCCTAGGATCGACCAAAAGCCGAGAACCAGATCCGAAAGGGCTGCCCGATGCCGATTCTTGACGAGTTCCACCCTGATCCCGCCCGCTACGACGGACGGATGCCCTACCGCGCGGTCGGCCGCTCCGGCCTGAAGCTCCCGGCGATCTCACTCGGGCTGTGGCACAACTTCGGCGACGACACCCCGTTCGCCACCCAGCGTGCCACCCTGCGCCGCGCCTTCGACCTGGGCATCACGCACTTCGACCTGGCCAACAACTACGGACCCCCCTACGGCTCGGCGGAAACCAACTTCGGACGGCACCTGAAGGAGTCGTTCGCCTCCCTGCGCGACGAATTGGTGATCAGCTCGAAGGCCGGCTGGGACATGTGGCCCGGCCCGTACGGCGACCTCGGCTCGCGCAAGTACCTGCTGTCCTCGCTCGATCAGTCCCTGGCGCGGATGGGCCTCGACTACGTCGACATCTTCTACCACCACCACTTCGACCCGACCACGCCGCTGGACGAGACGATGCTGGCCCTCGACGCGGCCGTCCGGCAGGGCAAGGCGCTCTACGTCGGGATCTCGTCCTATTCAGGCGCGCGGACGCGCGAGGCGGTCGGGATCGCCAAGCAGCTGGGCACTCCGCTGGTGATCCACCAGCCCTCGTACTCGATGCTGAACCGCTGGATCGAAGAGGACCTGCTCGATGCGCTCGGGGAGACGGGGCTTGGCTGCATCGCGTTCTCTCCGCTGGCCCAGGGGATGCTCACCGACAAGTACCTCAACGGCGTTCCGGCGGGCTCGCGCGCCTCGCAGGACAAGTCACTCTCCCCCGACCTGTTGACCGAACAGAACCTCGCCCACATTCGGGCCCTGAACGAGTTGGCGGCCGGACGCGGCCAGACGCTGGCGCAGCTGGCGCTGGCGTGGGTGCTGCGGGACGACCGCGTCACCTCGGCCCTGGTGGGTGCGTCCAGCCCGTCCCAGCTCGAGAGCAGCGTCGGTGCCGTCGCCAACCTCACGTTCACCCCCGAGGAGCTGGCGACCATCAACCAGTACGCCGTCGAGGGCGGCATCAACCTGTGGGAGAGCCCCAGCACGGCGTGAAGCTGTTCAGTGGTGAACCGAATCCGGCACCCAACTGAACACCGTGCCACCGAACACCGTGCCGGTCACGGTCGGCGGGCGTAGCGCAGCGAGTTCGGACGGCAGGCGCACTCGGTCGCGATGTGGAGCGGGGCGATCCGGCGTTCGCTCCGCAGCTGGAACAGGGTGGGGACGATCCGGTCCCGCAACGTGTAGGGATCGATGGTGTTGAGGTAGATCTTGGTGGCGCCCTCGAAGCCGGCCACGGTCGAGATTCGCCACTTGATCATCACCCGCCACGGCATCGGCAGGTCCAGGTCGACCGGACGGTAGTGCCACTCCTCGTTGGAGGGGACCGACGTCCCGGTGGCCGCGTGGATGGCGTGGATCATGTCCGACATCCCGCGCAGTTCCTCGGGGGTGTGATCCCACGGCTCGCAGTTCTCGGACTTGGAGTACACCTCAACGGTCGGGTAGCGGTGCCCGAAGCCGGCGAAGGCGAGGGCGTGGTCATTCTCGGCGATGATCAGGTTCTTGAAGGCGGCGTAGTTGGCCGCCACCTCGTTGAAGATGTTGGGGTTGGCCCGCAGCCGTTCCACGGCCAACTCGTGCTGCACCCCTCGTTCGTCGATGGCGACCAGTTGCTTGTGCAAATGGTCGAACGACGCCCCGGCCGGTCGCAACCAGTTCTGGAACACCGCCACATACCGGGCGTACCGATTGAGGTCGAACAGCGCTGCCACCGATTCAGCGGTGTACGACATGAACTCGGCGTGCTCGTCAGGGGTCAGGGTGCCCGAGCCGGCGAGCTGGGTGTTGTCGGTGGCGCCGTCAAGGAAGTGCCGCCTGGCGATGATCACGTCGTGGCCACCGCCGAAGAACCCCGAGGCGGCCTCCAGTTGGCCCTCCTCGCCGAGGGCCGCGATGTCGGCCTCCGACTTGCCGCCAGCCAGCAGCTTGCTGCGGATCACGGCGAGCACATGCGCCCGTCCGGTCGGCGAACTGAGGTAGGCATGCTTGCGGTCGCGGATCCGTCCGGGCAGCTCGTAGCCGTAGTTGGCGTGCCAGTAGTCGTAGGAGAGGATCTCGAACAGGTTGGGGACGCGACGGAATTCGGCCGTCGTCTCGTGCAGCGCCTCCGCCGGCGTCTGGTAGCGGGTCTCCCAACCGCCTTCGACGGTGCGAATCACCCGGGACTTCTCCGGCGGGGTGTCCAGGTAGCGTCCTTCGCAGAACGGGCAGTGGAAACCGTGCTGCGCCGGGTCCAGCGGCACGGGGTCAGGCAGCTGGATCCCGAGCGGACGGTTGCCGCGGCCAGCCACCGTCCACACTTCCGTCCCGCTGAACGGATTGAGCTGCTTGAGGGTGCCGTCTTTCATCATGGTGAGGTAGTCCGGCTCACGCAGGTATGGATGCAACATTGCAGCCCCTTGCCAGTCACTCGTGCTGAGGGTGTTCACCCGGTCCAGGGTGTTCACGATGCCCCAGCCTTAGGGTATGCCGTGAGGAGGGGTGCGACCAGACCC
>CAYUWV010000291.1:0-2797 GCA_964448385.1 uncultured Propionibacteriaceae bacterium
CCCCCCGCACGCTGTCCGCGGTGATCGGGGACGACGCCCAACTCTGGACGGAGGTGCCGCACTTCGCGCAGTCCACGCCGCAGGACAAGCACTTCCGGATCGATGCCTACGCAGGCGAGGTCCAGTTCGGCCCCGCGCTGCGGGGGGTCGACGGCAGCCTACAGCGGCTTGGGGATGCCCCTCCGATCGGCGCGGTCCTGCGACTGGACGCGTACCGGTCAGGCGGCGGCCGGGCCGGCAACGTGGCTCGCGGCCAGGTTCGCGTGCTGAAGACGAGCGTCCCGTATGTCTCCCGGGTCGAGAACCGGACCCCAGCGACGGGGGGCGCCGAGGCCGAGACGCTTGCCGACGCCAAGGCCCGAGGCCCGCTGCTGCTGCGGTCTCGCGGTCGGGCGGTCACAGCGGAGGACTTCGAGGAGCTGGCGCGGGACATCGCCCCGGATGCCGCTCGTGTGCAGTGCGTACCCGAGAGCGGAGTTGCGGCCGGTGTGCGGTTGCTGGTGGTGCCGCACGTTGCCGGCGACGAGATCGGCCGGATCGAACGGGCCGACCTCGATCCGCCGTGGCAGGTCCTGGAGCGGATCAGCAACAGTCTCGATGAGCGCCGGCTGGTCGGTACCCGACTGCTGGTCCAGCCGCCGGACTACGTGTGGTTGACGGCGGTCGTCCGGCTCAGCGCACGACCGCGCTTCGATGCCAGCGCCCTGCGGATCGAGGTGCTGCGGGCGCTCTATCGGCTGTTCCACCCACTGGTCGGGGGTCCCGACGGGACGGGCTGGCCGCTCGGCCGCTCAGTGCAATCCCAAGAGGTGTATGCCGCCCTAGCCAGAATCCCCGGCGTCGACATGTCACGCACCGTCGATGTCGCTCTGTTCCCAGCCGAGGTTGACACCGGCACGCGCGGCGCCGCGGTCCAGCGGATTGACCTGCCGGACACCGGCTTGGTCTATTCGTTCGACCATCAGGTGAAGGTCGTCCCATGATTCCCGATGTTCGGAACTCCCTCAATCAGCTGGAACGCGCAGAAGGGGCCACGCCGTGCGCGGAATGATCGCAGAGCTCCCGAGTCCGCATCCCCTGACCCAGACCCTTCCCTCGATGTTGCGGGAGGACACCTTCGCGAGCAGTCTGTGCGCCAGTTTCGACGAACTGCTTGCCCCGGCGATCCTCAGCTTGGACACGTTCGTCGCCTACCTCGACCCTGACACGACCCCTGAGGACATGCTGCCTTGGCTTGCCCAGTGGTTGGGCCTTGGCATCGACCTCTACGTCACCCAGCCGCCGCAACGCCACGAGCTCCGACTCGCCAGTTCCCTCAACGCCACTCGAGGCACCCGCCACAGCATTCAGCAACTCATCGAGAATGCCTTCGGCATGCCGGTGGAGGTCACCGAATCAGGGGGGGCCCGTTGGACACCCACCCCCGGTGGTGAGCTGCCTGGCGAGCCCGAGCCGTTCGTCACGGTGGTTGTGCATCCGCCCAGCGGTGTCGAGGTCGATCTCGATCGGCTGGACGCCCTGATCCGATCGGTCAAACCCGCCCACGTTCGGCACGCGGTGTCGGTTGCCGGGTCAAGCTGAGGCAGGTATTCCAGCCCGCACGCAACTGCTGTGATTGCGAACCGGGACTTACCATGGGACGCAAGCAGAGAGGCCTCGCATGGAATATCGGCTTGGCATTGATCTCGGCACGACCACCCTCGTCGCAGCCGCTGCGCCCACCGGCGCACCTGTCGAACTGGTGGAGCTCGGCGTGGATGGTCCGGCAGCGAACGTCGCCGGTCTTCGAGACCCCGCCCTCGATGCCGCAGCGGGCTCGGCGGCACTGCTGCGGCTCGCGCGTGATCGTGCCGGGACCCAGTTTGGCGGGGCGCCGAGCGAGATCGTCCTCACCGAACCCAGCTATTGGAGTGAGTCGGAGCGAGCCTCGTTCGACCAGGCCGTGGAACTGGCCGACCTGGGCCCGCTGCGCCGAATCACCCAGGCCGAGGCGGCCGCCGCCAGCTATGCCGCGCAGGTCCGTCCGGCGATCGGCACTCGGATCGCGGTCTTCGATCTGGGCGGAGGCTCGTGCGAGGCGACCGTCCTGGAAAGCACTACAGCGGGCTTCACGATTCTGGGCAGCGTTGGAGGGCCGCACCCGTCGGGCGCCGACTTCGACGAGGGTGTCTATCGGTTGGTCCTGGGTCAGCTTGGCGGACGTGCTCGCGACCTGAACGACCAGTCTCAGCTGGCATCGCTTCGCCAGGCGTGCGTGACAGCCAAGGAAGCCCTCTCGACCCAGACCCAGGTCGAACTGCAGCTGCCGGTCTTTGGGACGACGGTGCGCCTCGGTCGGCCTGAACTGGAGTCTCTGGTCCGCGGTCCCCTGCGCGACGGCATCGCCATGGTGACCCAGGTGCTGCAGGAGAGCGGCGTCACCGCCGAAGATCTGGCCGCGATTGTCGCGGTGGGCGGTTGTTGTCGGATGCCGATCGTCAAGGCCATGCTGGACAAGGAGTTCACCGTCCCGATCGCGGTGAGCAGCCAGCCCGAGTTGGAGGTGGCGATCGGTGCCGCTGGTGGTAGTGACGCGACGGTCCGTGCCCCCGCGGCAATCGTCGCCCCGCCCACACTCCCAGCTGCCACACTCCCAGTTGCCCCACCGCCAGCTGCCCCTGCGCCAGTTGCCCCACCGCCAACCGCCCCACCGCCAGCTGCCCCACCGCCAGCTGCCCCACCGCCAGTTGCCTCACCGCCGGCTGCCCCACCGCCGCCGCCCGCTGCAGGTCCTCTGGTCGTGCCACCGCGGGGCCTG
>CAYUWV010000292.1:0-2793 GCA_964448385.1 uncultured Propionibacteriaceae bacterium
GGGGCGGTCATGATCTGGAGCAGCACGGCCAGAGTGAGCAGGGTGAACACCTTGGGGTCACGCAGGCTCAACGTCACGCCGAGCAGGACCAGGATCAGCCCGAACACGGACGGTTTGGTGGCAGCGTGCATCCGCGTCATCACGTCAGGAAACCGGACAATGCCAACTGCTGCGGCAAGGCAGAAGAACGCGCCGCACACCAGGCAGAGCCCACCAAGGAGATTCATCACCGCTTCAGCTGTCATCGGAGGCCTCCTCCCGCAGCGCCTGGCGCCGGTCGAAGACCCTGCGGACGGTCGAGGGCGACGCGATCAGCCGGGCGACGCCGACCGCACCGGTGAAGCCGATCAGCGATAGCCCCAGCAGAATCGGCAGGCCGGTCCCGTTGCCGGAGACCACCGTGGTGATGCCCACGGAGGCGATCACAATCCCCACCATCACATCAGCGGCGATGATCCGGTCCAGGGGCGTCGGACCGGCCACCATCCGCCACAGGACGAGCGCGGCTGCCACCACGAGCATCCCCACCGCGACCGCGATGATCACTGTCATGACGCCTCCGCTCCCGGCGGCCTGGGCGGGGCCCCAGGGTCGCCCAGGTGGGCGATGTCGTGGGCACTGCCGAACGCCCTCACCAACCGCCGCTCGATCATGGCCGCATGCTCGCGTTCGTGCTCGATGGCTCCAGGTTCGGACAGGTCGACGACGTGCAGGTAGAGCGCGGGCGGGTGCCGGGTCGTCTCCACCACCAGGGTGCCGGGAACAATCGAGATCAGTTCGGCCACAGCGACGTGGAACAGGTCGTTGTGGCTACGCAGCGGCACCTTGACGATCCCGGGGCTCAGGGTGAGCCGTGGCCGGAAGGCCAGCAACGCCAGCTGGACGGACGCGCGGGCCAGATCCCAGAGCAGGGTCACCACCAGCACCAATGCTCGCCAGGGACGAAGGCGCCCATAGAACCTGATCGGCGACAGTCGGAACACCACGGTGATCAGCCACCCGAGAACCAGGCCGTACCCGATGTTGAGCAGCGACGGCTCTCCCCACAGCATGACCCAGACCGCCGCGAGCAGCACCACCGCCCGGCCCTGGAAGCGCCAGCGAAGGCGCCTGCTTGCCCTGGTCATCAGCCGCCACCGCCCAACACGGCGTTCACGTAGCTGCCGTCGCCGAGCGCGCCTGCGGCTCGCCCCACAAAGTCGTACATGCCGCCGGCGACCACGGTGAACCCGAACGCCAGGCAGATCAGGCCGAGCGTCGAGCCGACCATCAGCCCGGGCAACAACCGTCCCCGCTCCGGGCTGTCGTAGCTGCGGGAGGTCGCCTCACACGCCGGCGGCAGGACACCCCAGAAAGCACGGTTCCACACCTTCGCCATGGCGTACAGGGTGAGCAGCGAGGTGACGACGCCAGCGACCACCAGCGCCCAGGCGGTGATCGTCCCCGCGCTGATGCCGGCCTGCAGGAGCGCCAGCTTCGCGACGAACCCCGACAGCGGCGGGATCCCGGCCAGATTCATGGCCGGCACCAGGAACATCGCTCCAAGCAGGGGCGAGACTCCGGCAAGACCACCCAACCGATCCAGCGCGGTGGAACCACCCACGCGCTCGATCAGCCCGGCCACCAAGAACAAGGTGCCTTGAATGGTGATGTGGTGGGCGGCGTAGAAGATGGCTCCGGCGTAGCCCTCGGGTGTCGCCAACGAGATGCCGAACAGCATGTAGCCGATGTGACTGACCAAGGTGAACGACAGCATCCGCTTGATCTCGACCTGCGCGACAGCGCCGAGGATCCCGATCACCATCGTGGCCATCCCGGCGATCCCCACCAGGACGCTGAGCGGTTGCTCGGGGAACAGCAGGGTCTGCGTCCGGATGATCGCGTACACGCCGACCTTGGTGAGCAGCCCCGCGAACACGGCCGTGACCGGGGCGGGCGCTGTCGGGTAGGAGTGTGGCAGCCAGGCGGACAGCGGGAAGACCGCAGCCTTGAGGGCGAAGACACTCAACAGCAGCACCTGCAGCACGCTGCGAACTTCGAGCGGCAGGGCACCGAGGCGTGCGGAGAGCTGGGCCAAATTCACTGTCCCGGCCGCAGCGTAGACGCTGGCCAGGGCGACCAGGAACAACGAGGACGAGACGAGGTTGACCACCACGTAGACCGACCCCGCCCGAATCCGGTCGCGGGTGCCTCCCATGGTCAGCAGCACATAGGAGGCGAACAGGAGCAGTTCGAAACTGACGAAGAGGTTGAACAGGTCACCGGCCAGGAAGGCGTTGGAGACTCCCGCGACGAGCAGCAGGAACGTGGGGTGGAAGATCGAGACCGGGGTTTCCCTGACCAGCTCGTCCTCGTCCTGCCCGGTGGAATAGACCAGCACGGCCAAGGACACGAGCGCCGCCACCAACAACATGATGGACGCCAGCCGATCCGCCACCAGCACGATGCCCAACGGACGTGGCCACGCCCCCACCCACAACGTGACGGGCGCGGTATCGGTTGCCCACACCAACACCCCGGCCACCACGCACACCGCCGCCACCGCCGTGACTGACACGAGCCGCTGCAGGCGGGGATGCCGTCCGGCCAGGAAGGTGGCCGCGGCGCCGAACAGGCACAGCAACACCGGGACTGCCAGCAAGTTGCTCATTCGCTGACCACGTCCTCTCCGGTGTCGCTGAACTGCATGTCCTCGTAGCTGGCCGAGGCCTCGTCCGCCCTGGCCAGCTCGGCGATCCGGGCGTCCTCGATGTCGTCCTGCACCTCGTCGTGGCCGTTGATCTGGAAGCTGCG
>CAYUWV010000293.1:0-2786 GCA_964448385.1 uncultured Propionibacteriaceae bacterium
CGCTCCAGGAGGGGCGGCGGCCCTTGCGCGTGTCGGCGTACAGCGTGAACTGGCTGACGACCAGCAGGGGAGCGCCTGTGTCAGCGCAGCTGCGCTCGCCGTCCAGGATGCGCAGGCCGTAGATCTTGTCGGCCAGCTTGGCTGCCCGCTCGGCGCTGTCGTCGTGGGTGACTCCCAGCAGGACCACGAGGCCAGGGCCCTCGATCCGGCCGACGACCTCTCCTGCCACGCTCACCGCAGCTGCGCTGACCCGCTGGACGACCGCTCGCACCCGCCGAGCCTAGCGCCGCCCCCGCCTCGCTGCCCGGTTCGTGGCTCCCGGTAGGCTGCACCAGTGGACTACCAAGGATGGTCGGTGACGGGCGTGCTGATCGCGGTTGCCTGCCTGGCGCTGCTGGCTGGCGCCGGTTATGGCCTGTTCCGGCTGTTCCGTGGATCGAAGGAGTGAGATGGCGTTCGAGATCCCCGCTGACCTGAATCCGGCTCTCGCCGGGCTGGCCTGGCTGCGCGGACGATGGGAGGGGACCGGTTATCGGCAGTTGCCGGAGGCTGAGAAGGTCTCCTTCGCGATCCAGCTCGACTTCGCCGACAACGGCGGCGACTACCTGCACTACCTGTGCCAGGGGTTCGAGGTCGACGAGCTGGGCCGGCCGGTCAAGGCGATGTTCATGGAGACCGGCTTCTGGCGGCCGCTCCCGGACGCCACGTTGGACGTGTTGATGGCAAGCCCTGAGGGCTTCGCCGAGATCTGGTTCGGCAAGATCACCCCGGCACGGCTCGATCTGGTCACCGACGCCGTGGCGCGTACCAAGGACGCCCTGGTCGAGTACACCGCCGGTCGGCGCTTGTACGGCTTGGTCGAGGGCACCCTGATGTTCTCCTTCGACCGGGCGACCACCGAGCACCCGCTGCAGCCGTACCTCTGGGCGACCTTGGAGCGTCGGTGACCGCGGTCCGCCACACCGCTGGACCTGATGCCGGCGGCGTTTGGCACTACGGCGACCCGTTCCGTGAGCAGCAGGCGCTGCTGGCCGGGGAGGCGTCGGTCGACTTGTCGCACCGTCCGGTGTTCGCCGTCGCCGGCCCCGATCGGTTGACCTGGTTGCACGCGATCGCGTCACAGGACTTCGCGTCGCTGAGCCCGCACGTGCCCACGACGAGCTACATCCTCAACGCGCAGGGCCACATCACCCACGTCTTCGGCGGCGTCGACGACGGGGCGACCTTCTGGGGGCACACCGAACCGGGGCATCTCGACGCCCTGCTGGCGTGGCTGCGGCGGATGGTGTTCGCGGCTCGGGTCGACGTCACCGATCACCGTGCCGACAAGGCATTGGTGTTGCCGGCGGGAGTCGCAGGACCAATCGTCGTCGACGTGGCAGCCGTCGAGGAAGCCCTGGGTGAGCGCCGGGCGGGGACCTGGGCGGCGGAGGCGCTGCGCATCGCGGCCGGCCTGCCGCGGATCTTCCTCGACACCGACGACAAGACCATCCCCAATGAGTTGGCCAACCCGGCGGGCGGCCGGCTCGGGCCCGCCGTCCATTTGTCGAAGGGCTGCTATCCGGGGCAGGAGACGGTCGCCCGGGTCTACAACCTGGGACGGCCGCCGCGCCGGCTCACGCTGCTGCAACTGGACGGCAGCGCCGAGCGGCTGCCCGCTGTCGGCGCCGACCTGTTCGCCGGCGATCGCGTGGTGGGGCGGATGGGCACCTCGGAACGCCACTACGAACTCGGTCCGATCGGGCTGGCGCTGGTGAAACGCAATGTCGCCCTCGACCTGCCGCTGGTGGTCGACGGCATCGCCGCCGCTCAGGAGACGCTGGTCGATCCGGAGGCGGGCCTGCACTGGCGTCCCGACCCAGGCCTGCTGCGTCGGTGAAGACGATTCTGCGCTGGGTGGCGTTCGCCGTGGCCTGCGCCGCGGCCTTCGGGCTCGGGTTGGCGTGGCCGGTGCTCGTCCGTCCGCCGCTGGTGGTGGGACAGGACGCGATCAGCGATGCGGCCTCGTCGACGGTCACGGTCAGCGTCGAGGATGCCGGCGGCCGCGTTGTGGTCGCCCGGCCGGCGCCGGGAACTCCTCTGCAGCCGGTGACGGTGATCATCTACCCGGGCGGACTCGTCCGTCCGCAGGCGTATGAATGGCTGGCGCGACGGCTGGCGGGAGCGGGGTACGTGAGCGTGATCCCGGAGTTCCCGTTCGACTTGGCCGTCACCCAGACCGGACGCGCGAGCGCCCTGATCGCCCGCTACGCCGACGGCAAGCAGGTCGTGCTGGCCGGGCACTCCCTTGGCGGGGCCATGGCCGCCCAGTACGTGGCCGACGAGGCGAAGGCCGGTCGCGCCTCGGTGGCCGGTTTGGTGCTGATGGGCGCCTACCCGCCGGACGGGGCCAGCCTGGCGGCGCTCCCGATCAAGGCCGTCAGCCTGCAGGGTGAGCACGACCAGGTTGCTGCGGCGGCGAAGGTCGAGGCGGGGATGGCGCTGTTGCCCCCAGGCTCGCGCCGCGTCGTGATCCCGGGTTCGGTGCACAGCTTCTTCGGGCGCTACGGGCCGCAGAGCGGCGACGGTTCGCCGACAGTGAGCCGGGCCGCCGCCGAAGCGGACATCGCCGAGGCCTTCCTGGGCCTCCTGTCCGGACTGGGGTGATTGGTCGGACTGGGGCGTCTGGTCGGACTGGGGCGTCTGGTCGGACTGGGGCGTCTGGCCGGAGTGGGGGGCGTCTGGCCGGAGTGGGGTGTCTGGCCGAGCTGGGCTGGCCGCTGCTCAGGCCTTCTTGGCCCGGCTGC
>CAYUWV010000294.1:0-2763 GCA_964448385.1 uncultured Propionibacteriaceae bacterium
GCGGGTAGTCAGGCGCCGATCATGATCCGGTGGATTTCGAGGCCGTACCTCCGGACGAACGTGTGCTTGGCCTGATGGTAGGCGTCGAGGTCGCCCTTCTGCATGGTCCGGTCGACGTAGCGACGGGCGAGCTCGCCCGCGATCACGTCGAGGAGCAACTCCGCAAGCAGGAGGCGTGCGGCGTCCCGGAAATGCCCTTGCCCGTCGATGTACAGGCGGACGGTGGGCGCCTCGGTGTTCACGACGACCAGGCGTTCCGCCGGGCTGTAGATGGCCCGGTCGATGTCGTTGTCCAGGTTGCGCAACTCGTATCCGGCGAAGAGGTCTGTGGTGTTGTCCTGATCCCACGGCGTCCTGGTTCGCGCCTCGGTGTGGGGATGCGGCGTGTGACGGGACGCGCCGGCGGCGATCACGATCTCGCAGGTGGCCGACGCTGGTCCGGCGCTCACCCGAAGCCGGCCTTTGGCACCGTCTTCGGAGCCGACCAGCGTCCACACGAAGCGCCCATCCGGCGGGAGGCTCCCGGCCGTCAACTGCAGGGCATCCGGGTCGATCGCGATCGTGCCTGGCAGGTCGGGCGTGACGTGGATGAGCACCTCATCGAGCAGGCGGGCGCGGTCCACGAGGAGCGTGACCCGGAATTGCTGCCCGGCCGGGCGGTAGTAGAACGGGGTGCTGAAGCGGAGCAGCGCGGGCCGACCGGTGGGGAACGGACCGTAAGACCCCGTACCGGGACCTGGCGGCAGGACGATCCCCAGATCGTCGACGGCCACCTGACTCATTCGTCGCAACACCTGCTGGATGAGGGATTCAGTGCGTCGCGATGTGGAGGCGTGGTCGACGTGGCTCAGCCGGAGTCGTTCGCTCTCGACGACGGGTTCGACCATCTCGCTGACCGCGTCGGCGAAGGCGGCGACGAACGGGTCCTTGAGGTTGAGACCCTCGCGTTCGTCGCTGATGACGGGGCGGCCGGCCGCGAGCATCGCGATCAGGCCCGGGCAGGTCACCGTTCCGTAGAGGTATTCGGTGCCCATCTGACCTTCGAACCGGAAGAACTGGCAGTCGAGCACGGCGGTGCCGGAGACCACAAGGAGGCCGCTGGAGCGCTCGTCGCCGCGCAGGATGAGCTCGGCGGCGGCCTTGCGCAGGGTGAGGGTGAAGTCGAAGCTTCGGTTCTGGAACGCGAAACTGCCCACCAGATGGGGGCCGAGCAGGTCCTCCGACGGGGGCTCCTCGTAGCGCAGCGGCGTCAGCGCCGCGCGTTTTCGAGGAAGGTTTCCGTTAACCATGGCCAGACGCCGACGAACCAGGATGTCGCGCAAGTAGAAGTTGTTGCTGACCGTCGCCACCATGGAGCGGAAGTACGGCAGGTTGACCTGAGGATTGTCCACCACGATGGTCACCCGAGTTCCGTTGCCGCCCGGCTCCAATCCGAGCCGGACGTAGTCGCCGAAATCCGCCAGCCGATCCCCGTCCTGATCGTCATAGACATAGCTGCCCGACTCGTTGCGGAACAGGTCCACCCGGCTGAACCGTCCGTCGCGGACGGTCTCGATCCACCCGTGCCCCAGCCCGAAGACGGCCTGTTTCAGTCCGCGGCCAAAGAACCCGCGACCCGTGGATCCGCCCGCGGAGAGATCGCTGTGGGCCCCGCCGTAGGTCAAGATTGAGCGGAGCCTGGCGAGCGTCATTCCTGCCGCCTGGTCCGCCACCGTCAGGACAGCGCCATTGTCGTGTCGCTCGTAGCGAATGTGAATGCTGCCGGCGACCCCGATACCGGCTTGCTCGAGTTCGGAGTAGCTGTCGTCGCTGTTCGTGACCAGCTCGACGAGAGCCTTCTCGATGGACGCGAATCGCTGCGAATCGATGTCGATGATTCTCTGGTCCACCGGCAGTGTGAGGATCGCCATCGCTCCAGTCCTCTCCGGTCGCTCGCCACACTATCGGGACGCCGTCGACCTAGAATCAACTATGGAAAGCGCACCACCTGAAGGTGTCTTCGCCCTTCGTCAAGCGGTCTGGAAGTACGCAGGTCAGGTCCGCCCGGCGAGTCCTTGGATCTCCGAGCTCGACCGCTTCGACGAGTTGGTATTTGCCCTTTTCACGCGCATCTCGGACCGCACCGAGCTGGAAGTGCGGCAGTTGGTCGAGGAACTGCGCGCCTTGGGATTATTGGACGTGCCTAGGTTGGCCGCCGTCACGGTTGAGGCTGGTCAGCTTGCCTCCGCCGACGACCCTGCTGTCCAACAGCTGTTCCGGACGATCGGTGACTCGGGATTGACGGACGAGATGAGCTGGCAGATGACGGTGACCCTCGTCGAGCTAGCTCATGCCCTGGAGCGAGGCTACGACGGCAAGCTGCAGCGGTACCTGCGCCGCTACGGCGAGCGCATGCTCGCAGAGCTCGGGGACTCGTTCAGCTTCTCGCAGCTTTCCCAGGAGCAGGTGCTCGACGCGTTCACCTACTGGCTTCAAAACGCGTTGCTCATGCCGCTCTCGCTGGTCGACGACAACGTGCGGGCGTTCGGCGTGAGGCATGGGCTGACTGAGTCCGACCTGATCGCGAGCGCCGACGAGCTCGGCTTGAACCTGGCGTGGATGGACGATGTGCTGGAGGCGGCGGTTCGCTCGCGCGCCGCCGCCGAGGCCACCCCCGCCCCGGCGGGGGAGTAGGCAACTGTGGCCAACCGCATCGACATGCCTCCAGTGACCGTCTGGGGCAGAGAGCGTCCGGGGCTCATCGTGATGCCGCCCGTGACGGTC
>CAYUWV010000295.1:0-2753 GCA_964448385.1 uncultured Propionibacteriaceae bacterium
GGACGCCGCAGCGGGTGGCAAGTGGCAGTAATGCCCACCGTCGGCGCGTTCGGCGGAGTGCCTGCTCGCGGTGTGTGCTCAGGGTCGGCTTCCCTCGTGCCCTCACGTCCGGACGCACGTTCGCGGGCGCGGGGTCTGCCCGAAAGCGCAACCCTGTTCCCCGCGAACGTCTACCGGGTGGGCGGCGACGTGGTCCCGGCGTTGATCACGACTGTCGCGCCTGAGGGGGCCGACTGGACCATCCGAAGTTGGAGCAGGCCGGGGTTGTCGGCCATGATCCGCGCCGCGTTGGCCAGCGCCCGCGTGGCAGCGACCTCAGTGCGCGCCCGCTCAAGGACAACCTTGGACCGCTGCGCCTCCAGAGCGACCTCGGCGAGCACGACACGGGCCTCCTGAGCCACCGTGAGGTCGCGCACCACCGCCGCGGACACGTCCAAGCCGACACCCGCTGCGGCAGACCGCGCAGGAGTGAGCAGCGCTGCGGAGATCCCGGCGCGATCGGCGAGGACCTCGGCCAGCGTCCTGGTGGTGATCGCATCGCGCAGCGCGATCTGGATCGCCTGGTAGATCACCGCGTCGCCGTCCATGGACTGGGTCACCGCCGCCCTGGCATCCGCCAGGGTGACTTCCGCGACCGCGCTCACCCGAACGCTGATCGCATCCGCAGTCAAGATCTCCTGGGCGTTGACGACGAGCTGGTGAGGACGCAGGTCGAGGATCAGCGCGGTTGTCCGGCGGGGCAGCCAGTAGCGCCCGGCACCGAGCACCTGGGCGATCACTCCGTCGCGGTGGGTCACCGCCTGCTCCCACGGGTCGACAGTGACCCGCCGGTGCAGCAGCCCAGCCCTGAACGTCCTCATCTCACCACTCCACAGCACTCGAAGATCACGACACCCGCGTGCGGGTCCCCTGCTGCCGCGCCGCAGCGGTCCCTGGCAGCGGAGCCGGTCGACCAGTCCTTGACCGACTGCAAGGCCACCAGCGAAGCGCCTTGCGGCAGCCCCGACGCGGACAGCAGGATCTGCTTGAGAGGCAGGTGCCAATCCGTAGGACGACACGGGGAACGCAGCGGGAAGGCCCACAACCGCCCCTGAACCCACGGATGCCCGCTCAGATTAGCCCACCACCGAGGGCGTCGACTCCCACACGGGTTCGCGCTGGCGGCCGTCCTTCCATCAATCTCGGGTGGCGCGACAAGCTCACCAAAGACGGCAACGTCGACCGCGCGTACGCTTCAAGCCACCGCTCCCCGCCGCCACAAGGGTGGATGCGAGGGAGCCCGGCATCACCGGCTAGGGAGCGGTGTTTCAGCTGCCAGCTGGGTTCGCTGAGGGCGGGAGTCTGAGTTCGCGGATTCGTTGGAGGACGCGGCGGGTCAGCAGTCTCCGCTCCGCCCATCGAAGCGAGTTCGGCTGCAGCCACGTTTGGACGAGGAGTTGCGCCCTGGCGACCAGGAGCAATCGGCGGTAGTCACCGCGCCAGGCTTCCCACAGGCCCTCCTCGGCGGCGAAACGTCGAACGACGTCGATCGCGGTCAGGTAGTCCGTCACGTTCCGGACGCCGAAGCTGCCGGTGATTCCGGAGCGGCGGGGGCAGTAGTGGTAGAGGGGCCGGCGCGTCACGGCGACCGTACCTGCCTGCTGCAGCGCCCGGGGGCAGGTCGCGACGTCCTCGTAGTAGCCCGGCGAAAACTGGATGCCCCGGTCGGTGAACAGGTCCCGCCGGTAGAGCTTGTTCCACGCGAAGGTCGGGATTCGTTGCCTCAGGGAGAGCCTGGCGGCCCGGTCGCCGCTGATGACGCCGGTTCTGACGAACAGCGGCACGGCAACCGCGGCCCCCCGCGGGAGCTCCACGTAGAAGCCGCACACCACGGCATCGGCGCGGGTTCGCTCGGCGATGCCCACCAGGGTGCTGACCAGATCCGGTGCCACGTAGTCGTCGGAATCGACGAGGACCACGTACTCCCCCTGCGCGCTGGCAATGCCAGCATTCCTGGCCGCCGCCAGCCCGCGGTTCGCCTGCCAGAGCGACCGGACGATGGGGTTCTCGGCCTCATACCGCCGAATGATGTCCCCGCAGCCGTCGGGTGAACCGTCGTTGACGAGAATGACCTCGATCGGCCGGTAGTCCTGGGCGATGACGGAGTCCACACAACGCGCCAGGTACTGCTCCACCAAGTACACCGGGATGACGACGCTGACGAGCGGTTTGGGCATCTGCGAACCCGGCCTACGGCACATCCTGGACGACCCGGGGGGCTCTCTGCTCCGCCGCCAGCTTCATCACGGGCCCTATCGACCTCAGGAACCTGCCGTCGGATCGCCTCACGATCGGACCATACCTCCGCTGCCACCGCGGTATTCATCCGGATTGAGGATTCCCCGGGACTGCAGGAGCGGCGGCTTGACCTACCAGGAACTGCCCCCGGCTACGGTGGGGCTGATGAAGCCTCGACAGAGCTCCCTACCAGCCGCCAGGCGACATGGCTGCTGACTCTCCCGGGCACAGTGACCTGCCCGGGCCCGGCGCCAGTGACCTGCCCGGGCCCGGCGATTTGCCTGGGCACAGTCGACTCCCGGCGCTCGGACGCCGGGGCGGTGGCTGGGTCGGCCTGCAGGTCGTGATCTTCGGCATTGCAGCCGCGGCGGGCTTGCTCGGCACGGACTGGCCGGTGGCTGCAAGGCCGTGGCTCTGGGCGGGTGGCAGCGTCACGTTCGTCGCCGGCGCGGGGCTGCTCCTCGCCGGCGGCGCCG
>CAYUWV010000296.1:0-2747 GCA_964448385.1 uncultured Propionibacteriaceae bacterium
CCTCGTCCAGCGCGCTGGCTCCGCTGGTGAGGAACTGGTGGGCGGCCTCGGTGTCGAGCCGCAGGTGTGTCGGTTGCGCTTGCCGCAACCCCGGTTCCAGGCCGGGATAGATTCGGTGGGCCCGGGCGAGCTCGGTCAGCAACACCTCGCGAGGACGTTCCAGCCACCGACGCAGGGCACCGTCGTCGCCCCACACGTGATCGGCGTCCACGAGCAGGCTGGGATCGGCCCGCGACCGAAGCAGGAACTCGACCCGCCACTGTGGGTCGACAGGCTCGAGTTGGCCCGCCGTGGCTGTGCCGGGATCGCCGAGGCGAAGCACGAGGTGCGCAGGACCGGGATCCTCGCGGCCGACGTCCAGGAGCGGCCGCAGCTGTTCGGTCAGGAGCGCGACGTCGTCCGCGTCGGCGTCCACGCTGGGCTCGGGACCGGTGAGCGCATCAAGCCAGACCTCGATGGCCGGGCGACGTGCCGGACGCCGACCCGGTCGCCGGGGAAGGAATGAGCTCGGCAGGCTCCGCCGCACGAGGGCGTCCGCGATCAGGTCCAAGGCCCCGGTCATCAGCTCGTCCGAGCGCTGGGATGCGTGTGCGGCCCGAAACGCAGGGGGCATGCCGGCGATCAGTGCGTGCGCGGTGACGGCGTCCGGGCCCGTGAGCACAACTCGCCAGCGGGCTTCGGCGCCAGGTTTGGTCGGTTTCAGCATCGGCATGACCCGCGCCCGGCCGACGAGTTCATCGGCAAAGCGCGCGAGGTCGGCGAGGTAGTGGACCGATGCGGCCGGGCGTACGTCCACGGTGGCGTCCCAAGTGCCATCGCTGAAGCCGGCAGCGTCAGTGAACCGGGTAAGGGACTCCTCAAGAGTGGCCGGCTCGAGGAGTGCGATCGGAACCGTCCAAGCTAGGAGCGACGGGTCCGACGCGCCTGGGGGCCGGGGGGTGATTCGTACTACCTCCGGTGAATCGAGGGGCGCCCGACGCACCGAGGGCAACAGCAGTGTTGCCGTCGACGGGGCCCCACCGACGAGGTCGGCCAGAGTCGCTGCCGACGCCGCGAACGGATGCGGGCGAGACTGGCGCAGAGCCTGGCTCGGGCTCGTCACCGCCATCTCGGAATCCTCCGCCCAGACGCCTGCGCCCGTCTCCGGCGTCCAGAAGGCATGAAGCACCAGCACGCGCCGAAGTCCTTCCCCAAGATCCGGCCAAGCAGCCTACCCTCGCCCGACCCAATGTCGTCATCCCTCGTCACTGAGGGCGCGCCCACGTCCCTGCGGAGGTAGTCTGAAGGGGAGTCATCGAGCCGCTGGCGGGGCTGACAGTTGCATCCTCCAGGAAGCGTCGCTTCACGACCCAGAGCCAGGATGGTGTGAATGCACCGATCGTGGGGAACGCGATGTGAGCAGCCCGCCCCCTAGGTGGGAGGTGCTGGAGCGACATGCTGGTTTCCGTCATCAGAAGAATGCGCTTCGCTGTTCTGGCGCTGACCCTCGCGGCCGTGTTGAGCGCCTGCGCGTCCTCGCCGAAGGCCGCACCCCCACCGGCTGAAGAGTCGCTACCGGCTCCGCTCCCGGTGGCCTCACTCGCCGTGATCGGCAGCGGAATCCCTTCGCTGACGAGCCTCACGCCGCGCCTGCCCGCCCTCTCCGCACCCGGCTGGGTCCGTGAGGGGGTGCGCGTCAGCTACTATTCCGCGGTTGCGAACGTCCTCAGCGCCTATGACCGATTCATTCTGGATGAGAATGGCGATTGGGTCGGGCAGACAACCGGGAACCGCTATCGGCGGGAGGAGTTGTACGGTGCCGCCGGTCACGGCGTGACCCAGGTGGATGTGCTGTCGGTGGGTACCGACGTCGTCGTGCTGCAGGTGAATTCTTGGCAGTTCTCAGTCTTCACTGGCCCGTTGGTACCCAATGGTCAGGCGCCGTGGATCGGCCCGGCCTCAGGCGGCGACTGGTTCTTGCACCCGAACGTGCTGGCCGGCCTGGCGAACCAGAGGGGCGACGGGCTCACGATTCTGCGGATGCCCTACACGATCGAGGGTGTGACCTACGACGCGATCAGGATCCAACAGCAAAGCGAGCAGGCGACCTTCGCCCGCGTCTACGACCTCACCAACGGCAGAATGCTCGCGCTCTTCGGGGCCGTGACCTCCGAGCAGGGGACTCTGTTCAGCGAGGCGATCTTCGTCGGTGCCCGGCGAATGGTCCTTCCCTGGCTGGGCCACACGCTGCCCAATTGGGTGAGTCCCGACAGGACGCTGACCTACAAGGGGACCAAGAGTTGGGAGGCGATCCGGGCCGGCACCGTCCTGACCGCGGACGTTTCGGTTCGGATGCGCATCGACAGGGTGAACGCCGCCGCTTTCACGTACAGCCGGACGACGACGACGAAGGTGACGGGATACCCGGCCCAGAGCCAGACTGAGGACCTCGCCGGGGGTATCGGGGAACCAACCAGCCTCGTCCTCCCGACGGTGCCGCTGGCTGGTCTCCGCTCCGGGCAGGTCATCGATGCCGATCCCGTGACCGGCATCCGTGTCGAAGTCACCGAGGTCGGCCAGCAGGGCAACCGCGAGGTAGTGGCCATCCACGTCCGCAACCAGGGCTACTCGGCGAACCTGACCTACGACGTGCAGTCCGGACGGATGCTCAGCTACAGCGATCTGGTCACCAGCGAGGAGACCCGGCAGTACTCCAGCCTCCGGCTGTCATCGACCGGCTGACCCCTGGGGATCTCGCGGGTCCGTGG
>CAYUWV010000297.1:0-2741 GCA_964448385.1 uncultured Propionibacteriaceae bacterium
TCAGCTCGGGATCGCGTCGCATCAGGAGTGCCCGCCCCGCCTGCGCCATCACCGGGTGCCAGAAGTAGACCGGCTCGCCCCCGGGCAGGATCCGGCGTTCGAGGGGCAGTCCCAGGGCAAGGGCTTCCTCAAGCAGTTGGGCCCCCTGAGTGTCAGCGGACAGTGCTTGCGCCAGTGACCCGGTGAGCTGGTCACACACACAGGCCCTGGGTATGAACGCAGCGAGTCCGGCGGGTAGCTGGTCGAGCAGGTTTTCCACCAGATAGTCGACGAACTGTGGCAGGTGCGAGTCCAGGGAAAGCACCTCAATCCCTGGACGGTGCCCAGCTTCGGCCATCAGCGCAAGTCGGACCGACACCGGCCACCCACCGGTGGATTCGATCAGCTGCGCCGCCTGATCGCCGTCCAGCTCCCGACTGAGGGCGACCGCAGCACGTTGCGCCTCGTCAACGGTAAACGCGAGCTTGTCCGCTGCGAACTCACCCAGCTCGCCGCTCGCGCGCAACCGGGAGAGGCCCAGTTGGGGCTCGAAGCGTCCGGACAGCACGAGCCGCACCCCCAGATCAGCTCGCTGCAGCAGGCTGACCAGCACCTTCCGGGAGCCGACGCTGTCGGCGAATTGGAGGTCGTCGACGATCAGAACGGCCCCATCGACGCTCGGGGCAGTCGCACCCTCGCTGAGTCCGGTGTCGTCACTGTGGGGACCGGCTTGCGTGACCGCCTCCAATGCCGTCGACAAGCCGCGTTGCAGGTGCGCGGCGTGGTGGTCTGCCGGCGTCAGGGACAGCCAAGCCACGCGCCGGCGGCTTGTGGCTGCCCAAGCGCTCAGCGCCGCCGTCTTTCCGAACCCCGCCGGGGCAAGGAACAGCGTGACCCGAAACCGCTCCACCGAGTCTGTGATCAGAGACGACACAACGGGCCGATCGATCGCGTGCGCGGGAGGCGCGGGGCGGGTCAGCCACAGGTCGGGAGTGCTCGACCACACGCGGAGACGTGGGGCAGCCATGGGGTTCACCCTAACTGGTGAGCGATCCTGCAGGCTGCGCCGTCTACCGCAGCAGCGCTCACCCCGCCGGGGTGATGCCGTCGCCGTACTCACGGGGCCATGCTGAACGCGTCCGAGATGCATCGAAGGTGGCGTCGGAACGAGATCGCCGCGTTGGCGTACTTCAACCAGCCAAGGAGGAGTAGTCATGCCCCTGAGTCGCTTTGGACGGCACGGACTGATCTGGACTGCGGCCCGCACCACGGAAGTCGTCGACACCACCAGCGCAGTCTCGGGAGCCGTGGCAGGCCGTGAGTCCCAAGCAAGGGCGCCAGAGCAGGTGGCTTCGGCCCCGGCGCCCCCACCCCCGGACCAACCATTTGGAAGCCGCTCTGGGCAGCCCCGGGTGGGGACTTGATCGACTGCCAACGGGCGAGGACGTGTGAAAGACTCGTGTCATCGTCAGGGTCGGTTCGCTGAGGAGCCGATTCCCCACGGCCTTCGGAGGTGGGTCTGGTGAGACGGTGGGCGTTGTTGTTGCACCTGCTGATCTTGCTGCCACTGCTGTCCGTCCTCATGTCGGGGCCTGCGACGGCCGAGGAGCCGCCACTCGTCCCGAGCAAGTGCGTCTGCGCGGACGGCAAGCCGTTGATGTACCAGGCGAAGCCGGACGGGAGCCCGTACCTCGGCTATCTGATGCAGGTAGACCTCTGGGTCATGGGCCAGCAAGGCGCCTGCTATGAGGGGTGCCTGCGGACCTGCGGCTGCGGTCCCGCTGAACCGGACCTCGAGAAGTGCAGCTACTCCTGCGTCATTGGCCCGCCGTCCAAGAAGCCGGCCACAGGCCAGCTCAAGGTCGACATCAGTGTCGGCGAGGGACAGAGGTTCACCCAAGCTGACGACCTGGTGATCCAGGGCGTCGTCTATCGCGACGACCGTACCCGCGGCGCGACCCCCATCAGCGGGGCGAGCGTGACCGTGAACGTCACCAGCCCAACCGGCAAAGTGTCCACCACCAAGCTGACCAGCAACTTCAGTGCCGTCGCCAACTTCACCTGGCAGACCTATTTCACCGCGGATGCCGCTCTGGGAACGTGGACCATCAACACGAAGGCCACGTCCGGTTCCGACACGGCCACCCTCACCCGGAAGGTCGTGCTGCAGGCGCTCACGGTCACCCCGGGGGCGGTGACGTCCAACCTTGCGGAAATCACCCGACGCTGGCAAGGGACCCCCGACGTCCCGCGCGGGGTGGACCAGCCCTTCATCGCGGCCCTGTGGTACCCGAAGGGTGTAAAGGTCAACCTCCACTCGTGGATCGACAAGCGCTTCAGGCCGTACGAGTGCACGGCACTGGCCGTCGACACCTTGAAGTTCCTCAACTCCATTCGATTCAGCGCCAGTAAGGCCGACCGAATGCTGATGGCGGGAGTGGATTACGGGCCGATCGCTGACGCCTCCACGCTGATCCACGCATCGATCGCTCTTTACCCCCATGACGGCGGGATCGAGCAGGGCAGCGTCCTCGAGCCCTGGTGGAACCAAGAGAAGGAAGTGTGGACCTACTTCGCCTGGACCGCGCTGTTCGGGCACAACACTCCGTGGATCGGCTTCGGTGACTACCCGACGAACGGTAGCCCCACGTATGAGCCGGGTCCCATGGAGGCCGCCAAGGCAGTCGACATGATGGCCGTGTTGAGCTATTCCCCGGTGGATCTCCTGGTCACTGACAGTCAGGGACGCCGGACCGGCCGCA
>CAYUWV010000298.1:0-2736 GCA_964448385.1 uncultured Propionibacteriaceae bacterium
GGATCATGATATTTCGCGCTAGCCGCACCGGCCCGCTGCCACAGCCTCCCCGGCACCGAGACTCAGCTGAGTGATCCCGCTAGCGTCCGTAGAGGCGCACCTGAGTGGCCTTCACCACGGCCCTGACCATCAGGCCGGGGCGGAGGCCGAGCTCGACCACGGACTGGGCGGTCAGATCCGCCGCGAGCGGCTGTCCGCTGACCGTCAACCGGACCCGCACCACCGAGCCCCGCGGCTCGATGTCCCTCACCTCCGCCGCCATCACGTTGCGGGGGCTGCCGCCGGGAGCAGCCAGGTGCACGCTCACCGCGCTCGGCGCGACGCTCGCCAGGCCGGGGCGTCCGGCAGCTAGCGGCTGGTCAGGATCGCAAAGCCCATGCAGCACCAGCCCGGGCGCGACGGCCAGGGCATCGTCAGCCAGCCCGGTTCCGGTGAACAGGTTGGTGCCGCTGAGCCGAGCCATGAACGGGCTGGTCGGACGGGTCAACAGCTCTGCGGCGGGACCGGTCTCGTCCAGCCGACCCTCGGCCAGCACCGCGACCCGGTCGGCGATTGCCCAGATGTCGAGGAGTTCATGAGTGACCAGCAGGGCAGTCTGGCCGCGCAGTCGCTCCGCCAGGGTGAGCCGGACGTCAGTGGCGACCCCGACGTCCAAGCCGGCCATCGGTTCGTCCAACAGCACGACCTCGGGATCGGTGGCCAAGGCACGGGCGATGGCCACCCGCTGGGACTGGCCGCCGGACAGTTCGTGAGCTCGGCGGGCGGCGAACCCGGCACACCCGACCGCTTCGAGCTCTGCCATGGCCCGGTCGCGGGCGGCCGCGGCCGGAACGCCTGCCGCGCGCGGACCGAACGCCACGTTGGCCAGCACGTCCAGGTGCGGGAACAGAGCCGTCCGCTGGGTGAGGAGGGCGACTCGGCGACGGTGCGGCGGCACGAGCCGGTCGGGTCTGGACACCTCGCGGGCGCCGATGTGGACGGTGCCCGAAGTGGGACGCAGCAGCCCGGCCACCAGGTGCAGCAGGCTGGTCTTGCCGGCCCCGTTCGGGCCGACTATTGCCGTCGTGGTGCCGGCCGGGAAGGTCACGTCAAGGTCGACGCCCCTGGGCTGGACGGCAGCGCGCACGCTCAGACCGTTCACGCCAACGGCCCCTGCCCCCGCGCGAACCTCGCGGTCGCTCCGACCAGTACCGCGGCCAGCGCGATCAGCACGACGGACAGCGCGATCGCAGTGTCGGTGTCCGCCTCCCGCTGCAGGTAGATCTCGAGCGGCAAGGTGCGGGTGCTGCCCTGCAACGACCCGGCGAAGGTCAAGGTGGCGCCGAATTCCCCGAGCGCCCGGGCGAAGGCGAGGGCCGCCCCGGCAGCGACGGACGGGGCCACCAGCGGCAAGGTCACCCGGCGCAGCACCGTCGTCGGCGAGGCGCCAAGGCTCGCCGCCACCACCGCGAAGTCATCCTGTGCCGACCGCAGCGCGCCCTCCACCGACACCACCAGGTACGGCATGGCGACGAAGGTCTGGGCGACAACCACGGCGCCGGTGGTAAACGCGAGGTCGACGCCCACCGATCCCAGCCAGCCGCCGATCCAGCTGCGCCGGCCGAGAGCAATCAGCAGTGCCAGGCCGGCCACAACCGGGGGCAGCACCATCGGAATGGTGGCCAGCGCCCGTCCGACGGCCGCCCACCTGCCGCGGCCGCGCGCCAACACCATGGCTAGCGGCAGGCCGAGCAGCAGGCACACCACGGTGCTCAGCAGGCAGGTCCCCAGGCTCAGCAGGAGTGCGTCCAGCGCTGCCGGGGCAGCCAGCACGGCCGGCAGCCGAGCCCAGGGGACGTGCGCCAGCATGGCGAGCAGGGGAACAGCGAGGAACACGGCGGCAGCGATTGCGGGGACCGCCACCCACCTCGGCAGCGCCGGACGGATCACTGCCCGAATCCTGCTGCGGCGAGCACGGCTTGGCCACGACTGCCCGTGACCAGAGCGACGAATTCGCTGGCCAGACGTGGGTCCCGGGAATTGCCCGTAACTCCGATGACGTAATCGTTGGGTACCTGGTCGGCGCCTTCGATGGCGACCGTCTCCACGAGGTCGCCGGCCGCCAGCGCGTCCGTCACGTAGACGACTCCAGCGTCCGCTTGACCGGTCTCCACCTTGGCCCGCACGTCGGTGACCCTGGTCTCTTCCGAGACCGGGTGCAACGTGACCCCCACCAGCGTGGCCAGTCTCGCCGTCGCCGAGCCGCACGGCACCCGCGCCGCGCAGATGACGAGCTTCCTGCCGTCCAAGGAACCGTCCAGGCCGGTGATTCGAGCAGGGTTCCCCTGGGGCACGATCAGCGTGAGCGCGTTGGACGTGAACCCCTCCGCGATGCCGGCGATCAGCCCCGCGGCGGTGGCCTGGTCCATCGTGGGACGGTCGGCGGACGCGAACACATCGGCTGGCGCCCCCTGCTTGAGCTGGTCCACCAGGGCGGCGGACCCGTCGAAGGAGAACCTGACGCTGACCCCGGGGTGGGCGGCCTCGAACTCCCTTCCCAGCTGGGAGAAGACCCCGTTCAGGGATGCCGCCGCGAACACCACCAGCTGGGTGTTGCCCGCCGGGGCAGCAGGCGCCGGCCGGCCCGCGCACGCCGTCAGCAGCAGGACGGCGGCAAGGCCTGCGATCACTCGCACGGGCGTGCCTCTACGCTCACATTCGTGGCCTTCACGACAGCGGTCGCAACCGAGCCGGGTA
>CAYUWV010000299.1:0-2732 GCA_964448385.1 uncultured Propionibacteriaceae bacterium
GCGGGTTGGGTTCACGCCCTCACGAGTTCGAATCTCGTATCCTCCGCCACCATGATTCCCGCTCTGGCTAGGTCACGCGCGGCCGCGCCGTGAACGACAAGCCGGTTGGAAGCGACCGGAAGTGCCGATTGGGCGGTGGCTCGTCCGTCGTGGTGAGGGAGTTGGGCGCGTCCCCAAGGCGCCACCTTCGACGGTGCTCCGGCGAGGCTCCACCGTCCGGTGTATCGGCCGGGGTTCCAGTCAGTGCGGTGCTCGGCGAGATCACGAATCAGCGCCACGAACTGCTCGTCGGTCAGCCAGTCGATGTCTCCAGAATGCTGTGCGGCATCCGTGCTGGCCGCCTCGGCGGGCAGGATCTGGACCGCGCCAGCGGCGTCCCTGCCCACCTGACGCAGTAGCGCGAACGGGTTGTTTGCCGATACCCCGTAGGTCGCACCCCAGCGCTCCCTGACCGCTTGGTTGTCGGGCAGCAGCCCGTCCAGGAAGGCTCGCACCACGCGATTGGCATGCGCACCGGCGTGGAGAGGGATCGACAGGGACAGTGGTGTCGGATCGGGCAGGGCGAGGTGCCAAGATGTCGAACGGCAACCCCGACGACCAGTGACGAGGAGACCGATGAGGTGAGCCGTTACCACATACGGCGTCGAAGCTCGGTTGCCACGAAGGCCGACTGGGGCGCCGGCCCGCTCCGGCTCAGGCAGCGCGGGGGGTAAACGGCAGCAGTTCGTCCTGGCCTTCCTGGATTATTCCGCAGCTGGCCTCTGGAACCTCGTTCCAGACTCCGGCACGGTCACCGAGCGGTTCGGACACGATGAGCCGCGACTCCTCCGACATGCCTACCAGCATCGGGTTGTCCGGGTAGAGCTCCCGCAGCGTCGTGACCGTTGTGCTGTAGAACAGGGTGCGCGAGGAACCTTCGCTGGAGTAGCGGAAGGCCCAAACCTTGGCCCCGTCGGTCGTGGCTACCGTCATCTGGATGGGGTGCTGGACGCCGTGGCGCCGCCCCGTCGCCTCGATGAAGCCGACCGCGCGCTCGACCCCGCCGATCGGGTCGTCTTGGAGGCCGAAGGTGAGCGCGAGGTAGAAGAACATCTCGGTGTCGGTCGAGCCCTCGATCTCGGCGAACAGGGACGGATCGACGGCGAACGCCAGATCGCGCTTCACCTTCGCGAAGTCGCGGATGAGTCCGTTGTGCATCCACAGCCACGACCCGTGGCGGAAGGGGTGGCAGTTTGTCTGCTGGATCGCCCCGCCGGTCGACGCGCGGATGTGGGCGAACACCAGCGGGGACACCAGGTGCCGGGACAGTTCCTTGAGGTTGCGGTCGTTCCACGCGGGTTCGGTGCTGTGGAAGACCCCGGGGGTATCCCCGTCGCCGTACCAGCCGACGCCGAACCCGTCACCGTTGGTCGTGGTCGCCCCGAGCCTGGAGTGCAGGCTCTGGTCGATCAGGGAATGCTGGGGTTTGACCAGCAGGTCCTCCAGGCGGACCGGCGATCCGTAGTAGGCGAGCCACCTGCACATGAGCCAACCTCCTGCCCCGTCGGCGGCGCGGCGGGCGGGTTCTCGCCTGAGCCGTCCCGGACCTTCCCTCCACTCTAGGAGTGTCGAGGGACGGAGGGAATCCCGATGAGCAGGGGGACAACAGCGACCGGGTGGTGGCGAGGTCGAAGAGTTGGGTTCTTCAGCTCATGCCATTGCTTCTCCCGCCTGACAAGAGCTTGTGGTGGCTTCCGACACTGTTCGGGCGGGGTCGGGGCGCGGGGTGTCGACGCGGCGATCGTCGGGCATCCGCAGGAGTGCCGGGGGACAAGCTCCATGGGGTACAGAGTGTGACTTGGTTCGGCATGGAAGCTGCTGACGGCCGCTGCGGCCATGGCCGAGCTGGACGATCAACCGGTCCGGGAAGTGACCATTCTCAATGCAACACCCGACGGGCGTCTCGTGGTTCGCACACAGCGGTCGATTGACAGCGGCATCGTGCGATCGGCATCTGCTGTGCCCGCGGTCACCCTGG
The DNA here is from genome assembly GCA_964448385.1 of uncultured Propionibacteriaceae bacterium. Lineage (GTDB taxonomy): Bacteria > Actinomycetota > Actinomycetes > Propionibacteriales > Propionibacteriaceae > Propionicimonas. The sequence goes on from CAYUWV010000299.1 coordinate 2,018, forward strand.
GACCGCTGGCGCCGGGGTTGGTCGAGCTTGCCGTCCCAGCCTGGGGCAGCACCACCCTTTGCCTGGTTGCCTCAGACGCGCCTGGCATCTGAGGCCGTGGTGAGACACGGCCTGGTGTTAGCGCAGGATCTCGCGCGCGAACCCCAGATAGCGGGATCCCTGCCAGCTGAGTGTGCCCCTGTCGCCGACAACGAGCAGCCCGGACTCACTGGCAGGCACCCCGAGCTCAAGCCGACCGCCGTCGGGGAACTGGAACGTGACGTAGTAGGTCTGTCGCGCGGGAGTCTCTCCACCGCCGGTGACCTCCGCGCGTTTGTCGACCACGAGTGCCTCGGCGGTCACTCGCGGCGATGCGTCATCGCGCAGCGTCCTTCGGGCACCACGAATCAGAGCCGCCACCACCAGACTCACGATGGCCACAGCGATGATCGAGAACACCACGAAGAAGACAAGCATGAACGACGACATCACCCGGGCAGCCTACTGATTTCTGTGGCGCCGCCACCGCAGCCGCCACCCCGACCAGGAGAGCTGCACACGCCTGACCCTGCTGGCCCACCTGGGCAGCAATGGACGCTGGGACGCCTGACGCCCCGCCCCGATGCCGGGCGTTCGCGCTCGCTTCGTGCCCGGGGAATCAACGTCCTCGATTGCGGGTTTGGGGTGGGGAAGACGAAGGATGGCCGCCATGACTGTGTCGCCGTGGATGATGATG
>CAYUWV010000300.1:0-2728 GCA_964448385.1 uncultured Propionibacteriaceae bacterium
TCGTCGCCGCCACCGGCACGGGCAAGACGGTCATCGCTGCCCTCGACTACCGCAACCTCGTCCAAGCCACCGGAAACAAGCCCAAGCTGCTCTTCATCGCCCACCGCGGCGAAATCCTCCAGCAGTCGCTGCGTACTTACCGCGAAGCCCTGGTGGACCCCAACTTCGGGGAGCTCTACGTCGGCGGGGCCCGCCCGGAACGCTGGAACCACGTGTTCGCGAGCGTCCAGTCGCTGAGCGCGTACGGCGTACGGAGCATTCCCGCCGAGCACTTCGAAGTGGTCGTCATCGACGAGTTCCACCATGCCGAAGCCCCCACGTACAAGCGGATCCTTGAGCACCTGCAACCCAAGGAGCTCCTCGGCCTGACAGCCACGCCCGAACGCAGCGACGGGACGGACGTACGACTCCTCTTCGGCGGCCGGACAGCCGCTGAGCTGCGGCTGTGGGACGCGATCAACCAGGGGCTGCTCAGCCCCTTCCACTACTTCGGGGTGAGCGACAACACCGACCTCACCCGAATCTCCTGGCGCAACGGTCGGTATGACGATGCCGAACTCTCCAACCTGTACACCGGAAACCGTGCGCGAGCATCCGTCATTCTGAAGGAGGTGCGCGACAAGATCCCAGACCCCACGTCCATGCGCGCACTGGGCTTCTGTGCGAGCGTCGATCACGCCACGTTCATGGCCAGAGCTTTCAACGAGGCGGGCATCCCGGCGGAATCCGTGAGCGGTCAGACGCACCCGGCCAACCGGGCGGACGCCCTCGGGCGGCTTCGCGACGGGCAGATCAGCGCCCTCTTCGCTGCAGATCTCCTCAATGAAGGTGTGGACATCCCCCGTGTCGACACGATTCTGTTCCTGCGCCCAACCGAGAGCCCGACGTTGTTTCTGCAGCAACTGGGCCGCGGCTTGCGCCTGGCGCCCGACAAGGACATCCTCACCGTCCTCGACTTCGTGGGTCGCAACCGTGCCGAGTTCCGGCTCGACCTTCGCTACCGGACGCTGACCGGCTCGACCCGTAAGGGCCTGGAACACCAAGTCGAGAAGGGTTTCCCGTTCCTGCCGTCTGGCTGCGAGATCGTCCTCGACGAGGTGACCCAGGCCAGCGTCCTGGCCAACATCCGACAGCACCTGTCGTTGCGCTGGAGCCAACTCATCAAGGAACTCCGGGCGCACCCTACCGACAGCCTCCCGGAGTTCCTGGACGACTCCGGCGCAGAACTCGCCCAGGTCGTGCGCCAAGGCAAGTCGTGGACCCAGCTGCGTAGGGACGCCGGCCTGCTGATCGGCGTGGCGAGCGCCGCCGAGGAAAGCCTCCTCAAGCGTGTCCGGGCACTGACCCACGTGGACGACCGAGCCCGCGCCCTGGCCTACCGGCAGATCCTGTCGGATTCCTTCGATTCCGAGACCATGTCCGACGATCCCTATGCCCGGATGCTCTTCTACACGTTGTGGCCCAATGGCGGCGGGTACGCGGACTACGCCCAGGGCTGGCGCGCTCTCGCAGCGAACGGCCAGGCCCGCGAGGAATTGCGCATCGTCGTCGATCTGGCCTTTGACGCCACCCGCCACCTGACCCGACCCGATGGCGGCGTGATCGACGGCCTGCCGCTGGCCGTGCACGGCAGCTACCAACGTGAGGAGATCCTCGCGGCGCTCGGACACGCGAGTCTGGACCGCGCGCCGAGCCAGTTCCGCGAGGGCGTGCTCAAGACAGAGGTTAACGGGCGCCCAGTAGACGCCTTCTTCGTCACCCTCAACAAGTCCGAAGCCGACTACTCACCGAGCACGATGTATCGCGACTATCCGATCAGCCCGACCCTGTTCCATTGGGAGTCGCAGTCGACCACGTCGGTCGCCTCGCCCACCGGCCAGCGCTACCTCAACGGCGACAGCACGGTGCTGCTGTTCGTGCGACGGGAGAAGTCGAACGACTTCGGCACAGCCCCCTACGTCTACCTCGGGCCGGCCGCCTACGTTTCCCACACCGGCGATCGACCCATCGCCATTACCTGGCGGCTCAGGCATCCCATGCCGGGAGAGATGTACTCGAGCACCGCGCTGGCCGTCGGGTAACCGTCCCCTACCCAAGCAGCCCATGCGCCCGCGCCTCCGCCACCGCCGACGTCCGACTGTCCGCGCGCAGCTTCCCGAAGATGTGCACCAGGTGCGTCTTCACCGTCCCCTCGGAAATGAACAGCGCCCGCGCGATCTCCTTGTTGGCTTGGCCCTCTGCCACCAACCGCAACACCTCCAACTCGCGGTCGCTGAGCTGCGGGACGCCGTGGCTCATGCGTTCGGCGACCCGGCGTTCCAACTCGGGGGTCAGCACGAGCCGGCCGGCGGCGGCGTCGCGAATGCCCTGGGTGATCGCCTCGGGTTCAGCGTCCTTCAGCAGGTAGCCGGCGGCACCGGCCATGACCGCACGGACGATGTCGCTGTCGTTGTCGTACGTGGTCAAGATCAGCACGGCCGGCCGTTCACCGCCTCGCCGTAACGTCTCGGTGACCGCGACCCCGTCCATCCCGGCGCCGAGGCGCAGGTCGCAGAGCACCACGTCCGGGTTCAGGCTCGCGACGAGCGCGAGGGCTTCCTCACCGGACGCGGCGGCGCCCACAACGGTGAGGCTGGGCTCCCCGGCGAGCAGGGCCTGCAGCCCCGAGCGGACGACCGGGTGGTCGTCGACGAGCAGGACGGTGATCACAGCGTCACTCCTTCGGCGG
>CAYUWV010000301.1:0-2705 GCA_964448385.1 uncultured Propionibacteriaceae bacterium
TTGCCGGCCGTCACCGTGGCGTCCGGGTCGGCGTTGGCCAGGATCGGGCGCAGCGAGGCGAGGGCCTCGAGGGACGCATCCGGGCGGATGTGCTCGTCGGCCGTTACGACGACCTGCCCTCCCCGGCTCGTGACGGTCACCCCGACCATCTCGTCGGCGAAGCGTCCCGACGCCTGAGCCGCGGCTGCCTTGCGGTGTGAGGCCAGCGCCAGTTCGTCCTGCTCGGCGCGGCTGATGCCGTACTGCCGGCGGAGGTTCTCGGCCGTCTCGATCATCCCGCCGCGGATCGGGTGATCGCGGCCGCCTGCGGTGGCGCGGGCCCGGGCCAGCCGGTCGGTGAGCTGAACCCCGTCGCCCCGCACGCCTTGGCGAAGCAGCGCGTAGTGCTCGACCCGGCTCATCGATTCCGCGCCACCCGCGATGACCAGCCTGGACGCCCCGGTGGCGACCTGCATCGCCCCGTAGAGCACGGCCTGCAGACCGGAACCGCAGCGCCGGTCGATCTGCAGGCCGGGGACGCCGACCCCCAGTCCGGCGTTCAGCGCGGCGATGCGACCCAGTGCGGGGAATTCTCCGCTCGGGTTGCAGTTGCCCAGGATCACGTCGTCGACGTGGCCCTCACCGAGGCCCGCCCGGCGGGCGGTCTCGGCGACGACCAGCGTCGCGAGGTCCGCGGCGTCAAGCGATGCGAGGGCCCCGCCGAACCCGCCGACGGGGGTGCGGACCGGTTCGCAGATGACGACGTCTTCCATGGGTGATGGCCTCCTTGCGGAACAGCCTGTCATCGCGCATTGCCGGTCGTCCAAGACTGAATCTTGCTTAATCAATAGGCAAACCACACATAATGGAGGCGTGGCCGACCTCGATATCCGCAGACTGCGCTATTTCATCGCCGTGGCCACTGAGCTGCACTTCGGTCGCGCCGCAGAGGGACTGCACATCGCGCAGCCGGCGCTGTCCCAGCAGATCCGCCTCTTCGAGGAGAAACTCGGGGTCCAGCTGATCGAGCGCTCGACCCGGTCGGTACGCCTGAGTCCCGCGGGCCAGCGGCTGCTCGACCGGGGACGCACCATTCTCGCCGAGGTGGAGGCGACCGTCACGGAGGTCCGGCAGATCGGTCGCGGCGAGGAGGGCACCGTCCGGTTGGGCTTCATCGGGTCGGCAACGTACGGGCTCATGCCGCGGGCGGCGAGGGCGTTGCGCGAGGAACTACCCGGGGTGCGGATTCACTTGACGGGCGAACAGATGAGCTCGCCGCTGGCGAAGGCTGTGCACGACGGCGTCCTGGATGTCGCGGTGCTGCGGCCCTGCCCCGAACTGGCGGGTCTCGACACCCGGCGCCTGCTGACCGAGCGGATCGTTGTTGCCGTGCCTGAGGGTCACCGGCTGGCGGGCAACGACGAGGTGCAGCTGACCGATCTGGCCACGGAGGTCTTCATCTCGTACCCGCTCGCGGTGAGCGCGGTCGCCAAGAAGCAACGCGAGGCGTGCCTGGCGGCGGGGTTCGAACCCAACGTCCAGATCACCGTGGCGGAGACGTCGACGCTCGTCACGTTCGTCGCCTCGGCGCTGGGGGTCGCGCTGGTGCCGCAGGGCGTCGAGCAGGTGCGCATCCCGGGCGTGCGATACCTCCCCCTGGTGCCGGAGTTGGCTGTCCCGCTGCTGCTCGCCCGCCGCGACCGGGCTCACGAGACTGTCGCCGCGCGGGTTGCCGGGGTCCTGGCGCGGCTGGGATGAGGCCTCAGCCCCGGGCGACACGGGGCCGCCCACCGGGCAATCAGGACCCAATCTGAAGCCCCGCAGGGGCGCCCGAAGGGCGATCGGCCGGCGCTCAGCCCGGGTGAATCGGTTCCGGCGAAGAAGGTCCTTGCCCTTGCTCTGAATGCCTCTTGTCGCAGGCGTCAGCCATGGTCTAAACCTGTCACTAGAGGCAAGTTCACCTCACTGTCTGGAGGCACAGCATGAGCGTTTACAGAGTTACGGATCTGATTGGCACCAGCGACAAGTCGTGGGAGGACGCCGCGCTGGTGGCCATCAAGACGGCGAGCGCGACGATTCGCGATCTCCGGGTCGCTGAAGTGGTCGCGCAGGACATCCATATCGGCGAGGACGGTGCCGCCACGTACCGGACGAAGCTGCGCGTCTCGTTCAAGTACGAGGCCCATACGGCATAGCGCCGGCGCGCACTGCCCGGGTGCCGACGAAGCACTGACGAGTGACCGCCAGGTCAGTCGTCAGCGCTTCCGGCCTCGGCTGAGAGATCCTGGGATGGGCGCCGGTCAGCGCCGTTTCTGGGCGCCAGTCCGGGGAGGACGTCCTCGTAGGAGCGCGGGTCGTCAATCGGCTCCATGTGGGTGAGAACCTGCGCGTGGTCGAACTCGTTGACCAAACGGTTCTCGAGCTGCTCGACCAGGTCGTGACCTTGTTGGATGGTCCAGGTTCCCGGCAGCAGGACGTGCATCGAGATGAATCGGGCATGGCCGGCGACCCGCGTCTGCACCGAGTGGAACCGGACCTCCTCGGAGTCGAATTCATCGAGGATCTTCAGCAGTCGATCGTGCTCTTCAGCGCTGAGTGCCCGATCCATCAGCCCATCCACCGACTGCGCAATCAGGTGCCATCCCGTCCAGATGATGTTGCACCCCACCAAGAAGGCGATGATCGGATCCAGCTGGAGCCAACCAGTCAGCGCGACCAGCAAGACA
>CAYUWV010000302.1:0-2701 GCA_964448385.1 uncultured Propionibacteriaceae bacterium
GCCGGGTCGATGATGTGCCGGCCGCGGGCAACCGTCCCCGACGTCGCGACGGCACCGCTGCGCAGAGCCAGCGTCCGCAGCAGGTGTTGCCGATCGCGGGGGTCCTCGACAGCGATCGTCCAGTCGGGGGTATCGGTGCGCTGGCACTGCGCAGCGATGTCGCCGCCAGCGTTGATCATGGCGTCGTGGTCGTGCAGGGCCGGCTCGGCGAGCAGGCCTTCGAGGGCCCGCTGGACCGCCCAGCCCTTCACGAGGCCGGTGGGGTTGAAGACCGTCCGCCCATCCGGGCCAGGCAGCTGCGCCGAGAAGGCGCCGCCGGTCAGGGCGGTGGCCCGCTCGCACAGTCGGGCGACCTCGCGCACCCGGGGGTGCGCGGCGGCCAGGCTCAGTTCGCCGCGCTGGATCCGGCTGATGTCACTGTCGGGTTTCCACGGGCTGAACACCTCCTCGTCGAAGCGCAGGGCGGCGAAGGCGCGCTCCACCGCCGCTTCGACGGCTGGCCGGCGTACCTCGGGACCGCGTAGATGGATGCTGATGGGCATGCCCATGATCTGGGCCACGAACGCCCGTCGGGGCACGTCCACGGCAACCTCGGTGCGAGTGCTGGTCATGGCGGTCACTGCTGGGCCGCGTCGATGGCAGATTGCAGCGATTGCACGTATCCGTGGCTCGTGACCGTCGCCCCGGACACCCCGTCGATGTCGGCGCTTTGGGCCGCGGTGACTTCGGAGTTCAACAGCGGGACGGCGTAGGCGTTGATGCGCAGGTCCTTGTCGTTCTGATCGGGGGACTGGACGGCCTTCGCCGCGGTGATGGTGCCGTCGGCGACGGTAATCTGCACTTGCACCACGCCCCACCGGGTGGTGACGGCATCGCCGGTGAAAGTACCGGAGTTCAGGGTGCTGGAGTGGCTGGTCGACGTGCTGGAGCCGCTCGTGGAGCTGGAACTCGCGGACGGGGTGACGGTGGTGCCGGAGGTTGAGTCCGAGCTCGGTGTCGTGGTGTCGTCGGTCGTGGGCGAGTTGGCGGCTGTGGCATTCGTGCTGGTTCGGTAGCTGAACAGCAGGACGACAGCGGCGATGGTGCTGGTGATGACAACGGTGATGCGTCGCATGGCAGTTTCTTTCTGATCGAGAGGTGACCGGGTCACCAGGTGAAGCGTTCGAGGTGGATCTGACGGCTGGGCACCCCGCAGGCGAGGGCCGCGTCGCGGGCAGCGGCCATCCAGCGGTCGGCTCCGCAGAGGAAGACGTCCTGCTCGGCGATGTCCGGCACCAGGTGTCGCAGCGTGTCGGCATCGCTGCGTTGGGCGGCCCCTTGGGGTAGCCAGCTCAGCCGTCCGGTGGCGCGGGGGCCCACGACGTGGAACAGCCGGGCGCCGCGCTGCCGTGCCAGCTGTTCAAGTTCCTGGCCCAGCACCAGATCCTGCCGGGTGCTGGCGCGGTAGATGACGGTCACGTCGCCGGGCCGCTGGGGCAGGTCCTCCAAGATCGCCCGCAGGGGGGTGATGCCGATCCCTGAGCCCATCAGAGTCACCTTGGGCCGGGTCCGAACGCCCGCGTGGAGCCGTCCGTACGGGCCTTCGATGGCCACCCGGGTGCCGACCGGCACCTCGGCGAGGGCGTGACTGCCGTCACCGAGATCCTTGACGGTGATGCGCAGGGTGTCGCGGGTGGGTGCGGCCGACAGCGAATAGGGATGGCCGCGCGTCCAGCCGGGACCGGTGAGGAACCGCCAGGTGAAGAACTGGCCTGAGGCCACCGGCAACCTGTCCAGGTCACGTCCCCGCATCACGACCGAGACCACGTCCGCACTCTCGCGAACCACAGCGGTGACCCGCAGGTCGTGGCGCAGCGTCCGGTAGAGGGGCAGGCCGAGTCGCCAGACCAGGATGCAGCCGGCGGCAGCGATCCACAGCGTCCACCAGTAGATCGTGGCGACGGGATTCTGCAGGAACTCCTGACCGGTCCACAACTGGTGGGGGATCGCCAGGCCAACACCGAGATAGGCGTACAGGTGCAGCAGGTGCCACGACTCGTACCGCAACCGCTTCCGTGCCTTGCGGATGCTGGTCACCGTCACCAGGACGAGGAAGCCGGTGCCGGCGGTTGCCAGCAGCATGCCCGGGTAGTCGACGACCATCTCCCAGAACTGGACGAAGGGGTTGATCCCTACCGCCAGGGCGTAGCCCACGGTGATCAGCACGAGGTGGGCCACCATGAGGTTGAACGACGTGAAGCCGAACAGCCGGTGCCGGCGGGCGAGTTCGTCCTGGCCGTAGGCCTGCTCGAGGAGCGGGATCCTGGCCATCAGCAACACCTGCAGCAGCAGGAGGTTCGCCGAGAGCAGTCCGGTCAGGCGGCCCAGACTGGTGATCCCGGAAGCCCATCCGGCGAGATCCTGAACCCCGCCGCCGGCCACCCACAAGCCCGCCACGACCACCAGGCTCAGCCAGGTGGCCATCCCGATCCCGTCCCGCACGCCGGCGGAGACGGTGATCGGACGGCGGCGGGGTGCCAGGGGCGCCGTGCGTGGCGTCGGGGGCGCTTGGTCCGGGCGAACTTGTGTGAGTGTCATTGCTGGTCCGAGGTCTTCCTGTTCGGAGGCTGGAACCCGGCGGCGTCGTGCTGGCGAGAGCAGTGGGACGAGAATCGTGCGATTGCTCCAGCCGGCCGACCCCACCTGGTGTGGTGTCACCACC
>CAYUWV010000303.1:0-1499 GCA_964448385.1 uncultured Propionibacteriaceae bacterium
ATCCGCGAGGTTGCCCAGCGGGTCGGCGTGAGCCACCAGGCGCCGTACGTGCATTTCGGTGACCGGCGCCGCTTCCTGGCAGCCGTCGCCGGGGCGGGTCTCGAGGAGGCCGGGATGTCCGCCGCCGCGGCCGTGAGCGCAGCCGGACCCGATCCCACCCGCCGGCTCCACGCGCTGGTCGACGCGTACGTCGCCTTCATCGACGAGCATCCCCACGTCCACGACCTGGCCTATGGGCCGCTGGTGGCGATGGCCGACCATCCGCGCCTCCAGGCGGCCGCGATCCGATACTGGACGGTGTTGGAACAGACGATCGCGGCGAACCAGCCACCCGGCGTCGCCACCGCGGAAGTGCTTCGCCGGTGCGCCACGGCCTGGGGGACGGTGTACGGCATCGCCCGCCTCGCTGCGGCCCACAAGATCCCGGCCTCCGTCGACGCCGGCCGGGGACGCCTCCTGCACGACGCGGTCGAGGCGCTGCGGGACGCGTGGCAGGCCGACGACCCGCAGGCCTAGAGCTACCCACGGGTCGCGGCAGGCTCGGCTGGGGCGTCACCCACAGCGGACCGGGGCCTGCGGCGATGGCGGGTGGGACAGCCGGTACCGGCGTGTCAACTCGTGGTGATGACGACCTTGGCTCTGGCGTGGTGGGTTTCGAGGTACTGGATGGCTTCGGCTGTCTGCTCGAGCCGGAAGCTGCGGTCGATGACGGGGGTGATCTGGTGGGTGGCGACCAGGTCGGCGATGCGCTCCAGTTGGGGGGTGCTCGGGTGGGCTTGTGGCGTGAGGATGCGAAGCGGGGAGACGGCCCCGTACAGCTTGGCCCAGATGAGCAGCTTGAGGGGGCCGATGATGCGGCCGTGGCCCGAGACCCCACCGCCGGAGAGCACGAGTGCACCTCCGGGTCGGACGAGTCGGCGCAACTCGCGCAGGCTGCGGTTTCCGACCAGGTCCACCACGACGTCGTACTGACTGCCGCCGATGAAGTCGTCGCGGCTGTAGTCGATGACCTGGTCGGCGCCGAGGCTCCTGGCGAGGTCGGTGTTACGGGTGCTGACCACTGCGGTGACGTGCAGGCCTTTCGTCTTGGCGAGTTGGATGGCGAAGGTCCCAACACCGCCCGAAGCGCCGTTGATGAGGAGCGTGCTGCCGGGGAGCGGGTCGGCGCTGTCGACGCAGAGCGCCGCGGTGGTTGCCGCCAGCGGCAGCGCGGCGGCCTGTTCGACGGTGATTCCGCTGGGGATGGCGGCGAGTTGATCGGCTGTGGCGATGGCGTGGTCGGCGAACGTGCCGATGCCTTCGCCGAAGACCGAGTCTCCGGGCCGCCAGCGGGTCACGTTGTCGCCGATGGCTTCGACGATGCCGGCAAGGTCGGTGCCGCGGGTTGCGGCGCGTGGCCGCCTGGGTCCGAAGGTGCTCCCATCGAGGATTCGTGCCAGGCGGGGTTCGCCGCGCATGACGTGCCAGTCTCGTGCATTGACGGAGGCCGCCTTGACGCG
>CAYUWV010000303.1:1599-2688 GCA_964448385.1 uncultured Propionibacteriaceae bacterium
GAGCGTTGCGGGTTGACGATGGGCCTGACGCCCTTGATGGTCAGGTAGAGGCCGACGGACAGCTCCCAGGCTGCGATCGGGAGAGTACCCATCGCCGTAAACAGGCTGGTCAGGGTGTTGTAGCCGAAGAACGTCACCACGTTCGCGGTCAGCAGGATCGGCGCCCCGATGAGTCCGATGGTGGGGATGATCCTGGGCACCAGGCCGGAGCGGTACAGCAGGGTGCCGAACAGCAGGGCGTTGATGGGGGGCATGAAGCCGGGGCCGAGAAGGAAGGTCCAGTTGCGGCCCGTGACGAGCGCCTGACCGGTCGTGACGAGCGCTGACGAGTCGATAGCCGCCGAACCGGCGAGGTCCTGGCGGAGGCTGACGACGGTGAGCAGGGCGACGACACCGATCGCGATCACGGCCGCCTCGACCATGCGCGACAGGACGAACCCGAGTGCCAGGGTCTCGCTGACGCGCTTGACGATCGGGAACACGGCGACGGCCGTGCCGATGCACGCCAAGGCGTTGGTGAAGTCCAGCAGGCAGGCCAGCAGCACCTGCGGGTCCCGGCCGGCGCTGACGATGTAGTTCGGGTCGTTGAGGATGGGGTCGAGCAGGAGCAGCGCGGGGATCGAGGCGGCGAACGTCAGCAAGTAGAAGATGCCGGCGGCCCGGGCGTTGCTGCGGTCGCTGCCAGCGGCGGGGGAGACGGGGGCGCGCCACGTGGCGGCTTGAGCTGTGGTGGGGGTCATGTCATTCTCCGATCGGGTTGTCGGTGTGGTTGGTGGTCTCGTGCGTCCGGGCGGGTTCGACCCGGACGACGGCGAGCAGCGGCAGACCGATGTCGCGAAGCTGGGCCAGCAATCCGTGGAGTGCTGCCTGGTCAGCGACCGGGCCTTGGAGGACGGTGGTGCCGTCGAGGCAGGCCAGGCGCATCCCGTCGAGCCACGCTGTCCACCGTGGGTCGAGGCGCCCCTGGAGGCGGATCTCATACCAGCCGGCCTCGCTGGGCCGGTCGGTGGCGTTGCTGCTCATCGCGGTGCTCCTGGTGCTGATTCGGACGGTTCCCGGGGGCGGGGTGCCTGGTGTCCGAAAAGCTAG
>CAYUWV010000304.1:0-2670 GCA_964448385.1 uncultured Propionibacteriaceae bacterium
CCCGCGAGCTCAGCATCGCGATGAAGCTCATCACCTCCGACCCGAACGCGGTGCGGCCCAAGGTGCTGACCTCGAGTTCCTTCACAGGCAAGGGCCTGGACGACGTCTGGCAGGCGATTCTCGATCACCGTGCCCGGTTGGAAAGTAGCGGCGGCCTGGAGGCCCGGCGCGCCCACCAGCAGCGGGAATGGCTGTGGGCCTTGGTACAGGGGGAACTCGAAGACGCGCTCCGGCGCTCACCCCGGGTCCGGTCCATCCGAGCGGCGCTCGAGGCCGAGGTAGAGACCGGCGACATGTCGGCTATGGACGCCTCGGACGCCATCCTGGCCGCCTTCGCGGCGGACGTGGACGTGCTGTGGCCGCTGGCGGCGCACGCGTCCCACTAACACCGGCCGGGGTTGATCGTGAGAATGCTGCCCCCTGGCAGCGCAAGCTGAGGTCCGCCACCGGCGGCGTCCCCCACTTGGTCTGTGTCCTTCGACGGGAGAAATTGGCTGTTCGGGTCAACCGGTCATTGCCGATCCAGCCACACGAGATCGCGAATCCGACCCCGTCCGTTCGGACCGGGTTTACCATCAGAATCAGGAGTAGCGTCGACCCGGCCGGACGGAGAATGCAATGCATCTCGGGTTCATTGCGCCGTCGAAGTGGTCCTCGCGCCCAGCACGTGGGGTTCGCGTTGAGCTTCCGAAAACCCCCGAGCCAGATCGTCGAGTCCGCCTAGCCGCGGGCGCCTCCCCTAATCAACGTCAAAGCATCATGTGCACTTACGAGGTGACCGGCCACAGCACCCCTTGGTCGGCATCCCTGAGCCGTCACCGTCTGACCTGACGGAGCTGCTGCTGTGGAGTCTGAGACGCAATCAGACCCCGACCTTCCTCTCCCGCTGACGACCAGGACCAAGCCCTTGATCATGGGGAGACCTAGAGGACTACTCAACACCCGGAGAGGTGGGAACACGCAATGACGCTCAAGTTCAACCCCCCACCCGGTTGGCCACCGCCCCCGGCAGGGTGGGTGCCTCCAGAAGGCTGGCAGCCGGACCCGTCGTGGCCCGTGCCGCCTGCGGGCTGGCCGTTGTGGATCTACGACAGCAACCCCCCTCAAGACGCACATCCTGAGGTGCACGGCGCTGGCGCCGTGGCAGATCCGCCGGAATGGGGTGGTCAGGCGCTTGGGGTTGGCCTCACCGCACTGGCCGCTCCTACAGGCCAGGCGGCCGCCGGTCAGGTCGCCCCGCCGCCTTCGGCTGGCGGGGGGCGGCGGCGTCGGCGCCTGGCCCCGTGGCTGATCGCCGGTGCGGCCGTGACGGTGCTCCTGCTCGCCGCTGTGGTTGCCGTCGTGGTCGTGAATCGGGGGCCGTCGGCGCCGCAGGGGTTGGCGGCAGCCGCGGTCAACGGCAGTTCGGTCCGCATCTCGTGGACACCACTCGGCGACGGACCACCGATCGACAGCTACGTCGTGGCGCGAGACGGGGTCGAGATCGGCTCGGTGCCAGGATCGGTGAGCGCCTACACCGACGCTGACGGCTTGTCCCCGGCGAACACCTATACCTACAGCGTGGTGGCGGTGTCCGAATCGCGGCGGTCGTCGCCTACCCCGGAGCTGTCGGTCACGCCGATGGCTCCACGTCCAAGCGCGGTAGCGGCCGTGAAGCATACGACAACGTCGATCGTCCTCGCCTGGCAGGCCCCCGTCGACTCACCATCGCCCGACCAGTACGTCATCTTCCGCAACGGCGACCAGATCGCCACGATCGCTGGCTCGGAACCCGCGTTCGCTGACAGGAAGCTGATTCCGGCGACCACGTACCAGTACACGATCGCGGCCACTTGGGGCTCACGCACATCGGAAGCATCCGTTGCCATCTCCATGCGGACCAACACACCGTCGTTGTCCGAGGCACGGCTGGCAGGATCCTGGCCCATCCGAGTGAAGATGACCCGCAGCGGCGGGAGCTGGCCCAAGGTCGGGAAGAAGTGGGACGTGGAATGGGAGTTCACGCCCAAGTGCGACTCGGGTCCCTGCACCATCACGGCGTCCGCGCAAATCCACGACTATGATCCCCCCTTCAAGCTAACCCTGACCCGCAAGGGCGCCGGGTACTCGGGCTCCATCAAGATGCGCTACGCCAATTGCGAGTCCACGATGATCAAGAACACGATCACCATCCGCCTTGAGGTGTCCAAGGCGGGACTGGTGGACAGTGAGTGGGTCGCCACGGGCATCAAAGGGACGCTCAAGGTACTCTCGCCCTACACAGATCCCCCTGGTATCTACTACTGCCCCAGGCAGACCCACGCGATGACAGTGACCGGATCCCCCAGCTGAACACCCCGCGAGTCCTGACCGCCACATGGCTGCCAACCCAACCGGGTGTCTGGGCCTGATCGTAGCCATGGGTCTGTCGTCTCGACAGCTCAGTCGCGGGCAGGAACTGAGTATCACAAATCGATATCAGCCGATCTGCGAAGGGGGTGATGGGCAACTTTTGTCAGTCCAGACGACTACAGTGCCTCGTGCTGAGCCGGATCGGTTCGCAAGACAGACGCGTGTCAACAAGGAGGCACTTCGTGAAGAAGTCTTTGATCATTCCCAGCGCGCTGGGGGCCATGGCGCTCGCCCTCGGCGGCTGTGCGACCCCACCGCCCACCACGACCGCCGCGGCGA